>CALBXK010000195.1 GCA_937890535.1 uncultured Spartobacteria bacterium | reverse complement strand
CGAGATCGAGGGCGTCGCGGGTTGTGCCCGCAATCTCGCTGACGATGGCCCGACTGTCATTGAGGATGGCGTTGATGAGGGAGGATTTCCCCACGTTGGGTCGGCCCACCAAGGCCAGTTTGGGGGCCGGGAGCGCTTCAGCTTGAGCCTGGGCGGAGGGCAGGAGGGATTCGATTCCGGCGACCAAATCATCGATCCCGCGGCCGTGGGCCGCGCTCACTGTCAGAGTGTGTTCAAACCCCATCTGGGAAAAATCGGAGGCGAATCCCTCATGGCCATCCGTGTCCACCTTATTGACCGCCAGGATGACCGGTCGGCCGGCGCTGCGCAGTTTGCGGGCCAGATCCCGATCCAGCGGGGTGGCCCCATCTTGGCCGTCCACCACAAAAACGAGTACATCGGCGCTCTCGATCGCGATCTCTGCTGCTTCCTGGGTCTGGGTTGCGAAATCCGGATCCGGGTCGGTGCCGATGCCTCCGGTGTCCACAATCTCAAACGGGGCTTTCCCCAATTTGCAAATCGCATTGATGCGATCCCGGGTCACGCCGGGTTGGTCGTGAACGATGGAGATCATTTTTCCGGCCAACCGGTTAAAGAGGGCGGATTTTCCGACATTGGGTCGGCCGACGATGGCGAGGTTACGCATGGGGCGGGTCGTGATGCCTTAATTGTCCGATTCCATCAAGAAGATAACCGACCCCGCTCACCAGAGTGAAGAATCCAGCGATCCAGATAACGGGGAGATGGTGGTCAAATTGCAGCAAAACCCAAGAGATGGCGATCATTTGAAAAGCCGTGGCCGCCTTGCCGGTCCAACTGGGATGGGGTTCGATCGAAGCATCGAAATGTTTCACGACCAGGTAACCCGTGATGATGACGGCATCGCGGGCAATGACGAGGACGGGAAACCAGAGAGGAAAACCATATGTCCATTGGCTCAGGCTCAGAGTGATGATCGCTGTCAGCAATAGGCCCCGGTCGGCGATGGGATCCAAAATTGCGCCGAGGGTGGTGCGTTGTTTGAAGCGGCGGGCCACCCAGCCATCAATGCCATCGGTGGCTGCCGCGACGATAAACAGGATCACGGCGGCGTGGCGTTGCCATTCCTGCGGAGTCCCCAGTTCCACGCTCCGTCCGTAATAGACGGCAAACAGAACAAAAAACGGGATGATCAGGATCCGTGCGATGGTGATCTTGTTGGCCAGCGTCATGGAAGAAAAGGATGAAGGAGGAATGATGAAGTATGAAGGATAATTTCCTCGCCGGACGGGTGGTATTTTTGCCTATGCTGGCCATGCACCCAGCGCTCTTCCCAAATGCCGCCTGTTCTCAGTTGTGAGTCTCTTGTTTGTCATCGTCCTCATTGGACGAAAGATCGACCGTCCCTTGTGGATGACTTGAGCCTCGCCTTCGAGCCGGGAACGTTGACCAGCCTTTTTGGACCCGATGGGTGTGGCAAGGGGCTGTTGCTCAATCTTCTTGGATTGCTTGAGCCTCCGGATCGCGGCACTATTCAGGTCCTGGATCATCTGCCGTTGCAGATGTCGGACGGAGACCGGTGCGAACTCCGTAATGAGCTGTTTGGCTTTCTCTTTGATTCGCCCTGCCTTCTCCCTTCTTTTTCCGTGGCGGAAAATGTGGCGATGCCGCTTTTTCGTATTTGCGGCGGGGATGCCCGCTCGGCGAGGGAGCGCACCATGGAGGTTCTGGATTTTTGTGGTTTGCGGAAAGACGAAGGCACCCTGTCCGGACGGCTGGATGCCTCGGCTCAGAGCCGAACCGCACTGGCCCGGGCCCTGGTTCACCGTCCAGCGATTCTCATCGCCATTTCCCCACGGGATCCCATGGGCTTGTTTCCGTTGGTGCGGGAGGTGACCCGGGAACTTGGGATTTGCACCCTCTGGGCGGCCGAGAAACCCACTCCCGAGGCCGATTGTTTTCTTTCGATGCGAAGCGGTCGCCTCCAGGTGGAGGCTCTGCAATGAAGGCTCCGTCCCTGCAACTCGCCTCCCGGGAGGGGGCCAAAAAATCCAATCTCGCCTTTGCCCTCGCCTGCTTGCCTTCGGATCGCCGGAGCGACGCACTGCTCTTCTATGATTTTTGTCGTACGGTGGACGATATTGCGGATGATCCCGTCCGTCCGCCGTCGGAAAAACGAGTCTTGTTGGATCAATGGAAGACCGCCTCACCGAACGAACTCCCCTCCGCCTTTGCCGGCATGGTCGCCCGCCGGGCCCTCGATCCGGCTTTGCTGCGCGAGATTATTCTCGGCGTGGAGATGGACATTGAACCCCGTCGGTATGAGACCCGCGCGGAACTTCGTGGATATTGCTGGCGGGTGGCCTGTGCGGTCGGCCTCGTCAGCATCGACATCTTCGGTTGCCGCGATCCGGGGAGCAAAACCTACGCCGAATTCCTCGGGCAGGCCCTGCAACTCACGAATATTCTTCGGGATGTTGGCGAGGATGCCAGTCTGGGTCGAATTTATCTGCCACTCGAAGATCTTCGTCGTTTCTCAGTCAGCGAGAAAAGCCTTCTTGCCGGAAAGCCCGATGGAAATTTCTTTGGGCTGATGAGTTTTGAGGCCGATCGCGCCCGCGAAGATTTTCTTGGTGCCCGCCAGTCCCTACCCGCTGGCGACCGGAGGGCCCTCGGTTCTGCCCGGATCATGCAAATTTCCTATGAGAAGATTCTCGCCCGAATGACGGCGGGGGGCTTCCGGGTTTTTGAGCGACGCTATCGCCTCTCCCGATGGGAAAAGTTCTGTCTCCTTGCAAGAGCCTTCTGGGGCGGATGGATGTCATGAAGTCCGCAATCCGACGGCGGATTCTTTCCGCTTTTTCTTTGCTTCTTTCCCCGCGAAAGACGAGTTCTTTCCTGATGATGAAATACCCAAAGGCCGGGGTGGTCTCGAACTTTTCGCCGCCATTCGAGGAGGTTCTCGCGGAGGCGAACGCCTTTGCCACCCATTATTCCGGCGGCCAATTGTCTAAAGAGATTAGTCTTTCCGCTGGTCACCCTCTTTGGCGAAATTAACGAAAAATATATAACCCCAACATGACCTCAAGAAGGCAATTTCTCAAAGGAGCGGGTGCTTTGACCGGTGTTGCTGCTTTGCCCGTTCTGGGACTGGCATCCACCAGTCTAACTTCAAAATCGCCGGACTTCTCTCTGGCAAAAACAGATGACGAACTCTTCGCACTGGTGCGTGCACAGTTGCTGATCCCAGAAAATCGCATTTACCTCAATACAGGAAGCCTCGGTCCTAGCCCAGTCACCATCATTGATGCCGTGCACGGAGCCATGCGCCAACTAGAGTCCAATCCTGTGGATGAAAATTGGGGTGAACTGGGCAAGTCCATGGAGGCCGTACGAGAAAAGATAGCAGGCTTTATCAATGCCGATAAAGAAGAAATTCTTTTGACAAGAAATACCACGGAAGGACTCAGTCTTATCAGCTCTTCGGTGGAGTTGAAAAGCGGGGATGAAATCTTAACCACAACTCAGGAACATGGAGGTGCTTTGGCGGGCATGCAATTTGCCGAAAAACACAAAGGAGTGGTCATTAAAAAGGTGGCGATACCCTATCCAGCCCAAAGCACTGAGGAAGTTGTTGCCGCTGTCTCCAAGGGGATTACCTCTAAAACTAAGATGGTTGTTCTAAGTCATGTGAATACAGTTACAGGATTGGTGATGCCCATTGCTGAAATTACTAAACTCGCAAAATCCAAAGGGATCATTCTAGTAGCTGATGGCGCGCAGGCAGCTGGTCTGATCAAAGTCGATGTCAAGGCGCTGGGCGTAGATGCTTATGCCGCAAGTGGTCATAAATGGTTGATGGGCCCAAAGGAAACAGGGTTTCTCTATTTAAATAAGGATTTCACTCCGCGAGTCCAAAATGTATTCACATCCTCTAGCATGGCGGCCTACTCTGCGTCTTCGGGCACAAGGAATGTTGCAGTCATCATTGGACTTGGTGCGGCAATCGACTTTCATCAGGAAATCGGTGTGGAAAAAATCCAGGAACGCTGCCTTGAAATCCGAAATTACTGCAAAACCGAGCTCGAAAAAGTAGGTGGATTAAAAATCACTAGCCCTGCTTCTAACCAACTCTCATGTGGCATCGTCTGCTTTGCTCTAGAAAAAGCGGCGAATCGAGCTGTCTTTACCAAGCTGCGAGAGCAGGATATCATTACCAAACTATTACCTGGTGCCAATGACCTACGCATCTCCTGCCATATGTTTGTATCAAAAGGAGACATTGACAGGTTTATTCAGGCTTTCAGAAGTTTGACGGGTTGACTTATTGAAGTGGACATCGAAGGAGTTGAACTGTCTGAGAGGCGGAAGTCTATTGCCTTATAATGAAAGTTCGTAGCCGGTATCGGCGGCTGACGGAAAGAAAGCAACGAAACAGGGTCATCGCCCCCAAATCAGTTTAGGGTCAAAAATATTCCAGGTAACGATTCACTTCCCAATCAGACACATGGCGTTGGTATTCTACCCACTCAGCGTCCTTGAGATTGATGAATTCTTGAATAAATGTCTTCCCAAGTTTTTCCGCAAATAGACCGTCTTTTTCCAATGCATCAATTGCCTCCTTGAGCGATTGAGGAAGCACTCTAATGTGCTTTTCACGTAATTCACTCATCGTGTAATTATAATGATTAATGTTTTGGGGGAGCCCAGGATCCAATTCTCTATCAATGCCATCTAGGCCAGCGGCGATGGTAGCAGCCGTTGCCAGATAAGGATTGCAGCCGGCATCGGGCATGCGTAGCTCCAATCGACCATAAGGCACTCTAATCATTGCGCTGCGATTATTGTCACCGTATGAGATATAGGCAGGCGCCCATGTGGATCCGGACTGTGAGCGCCCAACGACGAGACGTTTATAGGAGTTAACCGTAGGGGCACAGAATGCTGCCAATGCATGAGCATGTTCAAAAATACCCCCAATA
>CALBXK010000194.1 GCA_937890535.1 uncultured Spartobacteria bacterium | reverse complement strand
CGCGGATTGTTTGGCACTCGCCCGGCGGCTCTCGCGGCCGGGCTCTCCCCCTCGTCGTTTTCCTTCAATGCCGGTGACGGGCGTTGTGAACGGTGTTCCGGTTTGGGATTTGAGAAGGTCGAGATGCAATTTCTCAGTGATTTGTATTTGCGTTGCCCGGAGTGCGAGGGACGCCGCTACCAACCGCATATCCTGGACATCAAGCTGGGAGAGAAATCGATCCACGATGTCCTCGAAATGACCAGTGTGGAGGCCCTGGAGTTTTTTGCCGGCAATGACCGCATTACCGGACCTCTGCAGCTTCTGGCCGATGTCGGCCTCGATTACCTTCGTTTGGGTCAGCCAGTCAACGCCTTGAGCGGCGGGGAATCCCAACGCCTTAAGCTCGCCGGACATCTGGTAGAAAAGCGGGAAGAGGGCGCTTTGTTGATTTTTGATGAGCCCACCACCGGGTTGCATTTTGACGACATCGCCAGCTTGCTGAAGGTTTTTCAGCGCCTGGTTGACGAAGGGAATACCCTCGTGGTGGTGGAGCATAATCTGGAGGTGATCAAATCCGCCGACTGGCTCGTGGATATCGGTCCCGATGCCGGAGACCTGGGTGGCAAAATTGTGGCGGCAGGGCCTCCCGAAAAAGTGGCTCGCTGCAAGGGCTCTCCCACTGGAAAATTTCTCGCCAAGGTATTGGCTGGTGTCTCGCCGACAACCCTCCTGGCGAAGGGGAGTCGCTCCTCGGAAAAAAGGCTGACGCCTTCCCCGGCCATCCGGGTATTGGGGGCCAGGGAACACAACCTCAAAAACATCTCGGTGGAAATTCCCCGAGAGAAAATTGTGGTGGTGACGGGGCTGAGCGGTTCGGGGAAGTCCACGCTCGCGTTTGACGTTCTTTTTGCCGAGGGCCAACGTCGCTTTCTTGACAGCATGTCCGCCTATGCGCGGCAGTTTGTCGATCAGCTTGAGAAACCGGATGTGGATTCAATCGAGGGATTGCCGCCCAGTGTCGCGATTGAACAACGGGTCACCCGGGGCGGTGGGAAATCCACGGTTGCTACTGTTACGGAGATCTATCATTTCCTTCGGCTCTTGTTTGCCAAACTCGGCGTACAACATTGTCCCGATTGCCAGGTGCCAGTGCAAAAGCGCACCCTCACCGCTATTGCGGATATCGTGTCTCAACTCGCCAAGGGCGGCGCCGTTGAGGTCTTCGCCCCTCTGGTCAAGGCCCGGAAAGGCCATCACACCAAAGTGGCCCAGACTGCCGCTCGCAAGGGTATTGAATTTCTGCTCGTCGATGGCGAGCTGGAGGCGGTGGATCGATTCACCAAACTCGAACGCTTCAAGGAACACACCATCGATGCCCTGGTGGGTGAGGTCGGTGGCGAGTCCGGAAAACCCGCTTTGGATATCGTGAAGCGCGCTCTCGAACTTGGGGGGGGAGTCGCCCGGGTGCGGGATGCCAAGGGTCACTTTCACATCCTGAGCGCTGAGATGAATTGTCCCGGATGTTCGCGGGCCTTTGAGCCTCTGGATCCCCGTCTGTTTTCCTTCAATTCCCCGCACGGGTGGTGCACCCATTGCCGGGGATTTGGCGAGGTGTGGACCGAATATTCCGACAAGGAATTTGATTCCGTCCTCGATGCCGAACTGGCCGAAGAACGCCGCCACGAAAATCTCGATGACGGAGAGTCGCGGACCTGTCCGATCTGTCAAGGCACTCGACTGAACGAGACCGCCCGTAATGTTTTTCTCCAGGAAAAAAATGTGACGGCGATCACGAGTGCCCCGGCGACCGAGGCGTTTCAGATCATCTCCAAGCTGAACTTTCAGGGGAGGGAGCGGGAGATTGCGACGGATATCACGGCGGAGATCAGTCAGCGCCTGCAGTTTCTTAGCCAGGTGGGGTTGAACTATTTGAGTCTCGACCGTGCGGCCAACACCTTGAGCGGGGGAGAATCCCAACGCATTCGCCTGGCGGCACAATTGGGATCAAATCTCCGTGGCGTCCTCTATGTGCTGGATGAGCCCACCATCGGTCTCCATGCCCGCGACAACGCCCGCCTCCTTGATGCTCTCGAGGCCCTGGCTAAGAATGGCAATTCTCTCGTCATCGTCGAACACGATGATGAAACCATGCGGCGAGCCGACCATATCATCGATCTGGGACCCATGGCGGGAATCCATGGAGGAGAGATCGTGGCCAGCGGAACATTTGCGGATATTTGTGCCAATAAGAAATCGCTCACCGGCCAGTTTCTCAAAAAGCCGATGATTCACCCCTCGCAAGGTTTCCGCCGCTCGCTGGAGGGACCATGGATCGAGCTCACGGGGGCCTCCGCGCACAACCTGAAAGGGGTGGATGTGCGTTTTCCCATCAATCGGCTCAGTGTGGTCTCGGGAATTTCAGGGTCCGGAAAGAGCACCCTTGTTCGGGGGGTGCTTCTGCCGGCGGTGAAGGGGCTCCTGGCTCGGACCCGGAAGAAGTCGCTCTCGGACGATCCGTGGAAGACCATTTCCGGCGCCGAATCGCTGGGCGCCGTCCTGGAAGTGGATCAATCTCCCATCGGAAAGACCTCCCGATCCACTCCGGCCACCTACATCAAGGTCTTCGATCTCATCCGCAATCTTTACGCCTCCCTTCCCGCCGCCCGGATGCGCGGATACACCGCCAGCCGGTTTTCCTTTAATAACGAAGGCGGACGCTGCGAATGCTGTCAGGGCCAGGCTGTGATCAAGTTGGAGATGAGTTTCCTGCCCTCCTCCTACATGCCCTGCCAGGAATGCGAGGGGAAACGCTATAATTCCGCCACCTTGGAGGTGGACTATAATGGGAGTTCCATTGGGGACGTGATGGATATGACGGTCGAGCAGGCGGCAGAGTTATTTGCCGCCCACCCCAAGATCAAGCGCGCCCTCGATCTGCTCAACGAGACCGGATTGGGTTACTTAAAACTCGGTCAACCGAGCCCCACTTTGAGCGGAGGAGAAGCCCAACGCATCAAATTGGTCACTCAGTTGACCCGTCGCGCCACGCCCAAGGCCGAGGAGATTAAAACCGCCCGCAGGGGGAAATCGACTCTCTATATTCTAGAGGAACCGACCATCGGTCTGCATGCTCACGATGTGGCCCAGTTGATCAAGGTGCTTCATCGCCTCGTCGATGAGGGCGGCACCGTGATCGTCATCGAACATCACCTCGACGTTATCGCCGAGGCTGATTATGTCGTTGATGTCGGACCCGAGGCGGGCGGCGGCGGAGGGGAACTCGTCGCGGCTGGCACTCCGGAAGAAGTCGCGCAGTCCAAAGCCAGTCGGACCGCCCCGTTCCTGCTCGATGTCTTGGAGAAAAGCCGAAAATAGAGGCGTCGCAGTCGCCCTGCAATGAGGCGCCGGGAAATACTGGCCTGTTGATAACAAGAGGGGGCGAGGCTTTGAACGCATCGCTTTCGCCTTCAGCGAATCTGTCTCCCGGTGATTGGCCGTCTGAGCAGTGATCATTTGGGGCTCACGCGAGAGTTCGTCCGCCCGTCTGTCGTTAAGAGTGGTTCATTTTCTCCCCTTGACTGATTGCGGTGGGATCATATTGATACTAGTATGAAATCGATCCACGTCCGTAGTGTCCCGGATGAAACCCTGCTTCGCCTGAAACGCCGCGCGGCGCGCCACCACCGTTCCCTTCAGCAGGAAATTCAGGTTTTGCTGGAGAATGCGGCCCGGATGCTTCCTGCCGACGCCCCGCTCCGCCGCTCTCTGGACCTGAAAATCGTCCAGAGCGGAATCAGCGATGATTCTTTCAACCGTGCGGATTTTTACGGTGATGATGGAAGATAAGCGCCTTTTTCTCGACACGAACATCCTGCTTGCAGCCAGCGATCAGGACCGCCGTCATCATCGGGCCTGTTTTGATCTGCTGGAATCGGCCCTTGGTGGTGAGGCGAGTTTCTACGCCAGCGGGCAGGTCTTCCGCGAATATCTGGTAGTGGCCACACGCCCGACGGAAAGTAATGGTCTTGGCATGAGTCGCGCGAACGCCCTGAAGAACGTCGAGGAGTTTCGTTTGTGCATCCAAGCGTTGGAGGAAACTTCCGCCGTCCTGGAGCGTCTCATAAATCTGGTTCGGCACCACCGGATTCAGGGGAAACGCATTCACGACGCAAACCTTGCAGCGGCCATGTTGGAGCACGGACTCCGGCAGCTTGTGACCTTGAACCCAGAGGATTTCAAAGTCTTTCCGGACCTCATTCTTCTTGGTCCCGATTCGATTGTTGCGCAATAGCCCAGTGGCGGGCTTGCGTTTGAGACAAACTCCTTAAACCTAAATTAGACTGCTATTTCCCCATCAATCGGCCAATCGTTCCGCCCCAGGACTCTTCGAGGTCTCCCAGCGCCCAACTCCAGTCGGCGTCGTCCACGGCGACTTTTAACTCGGGATTTTTGGTTACGACACCGAGTTTGCTGACTGGAACTTTGCGCCATTCCAGGAGCGAACGGACGGCTGCGGCATTCTGTTTTTTTACGGAAATCACAATCCGGGATTGAGATTCATTGAAAAGAGCGACCAACGGATTTTTGATTTCTGATTGCGGAGTGCGGATTGAAATGTCGGCACCGAGGGGAGCGGGGCCGCTGAGGCAGGATTCGGCCAGGGCGACGGCGAGGCCTCCCTCGGAGCAGTCGTGGGCACTTTGTACCAGGCCCATTCGAATGAGGGAGCGCACTGCATTCTGTACCGCTTTTTCGAGGGCGTAATCGAGGTGCGGCGGGGCGCCCTCTTTGAGGTCGGCGAGGAGCAGGAGATGGGAGGCCCCGAGTTCGTCGCCCAGGGGACCGAGGAGAAAAATGACATCTCCGTCGCTCTTGAAGGCCTGGGTGGTGATGTGTTTGGCCTCCGCGATGAGACCCACCATGCCAACGGTAGGGGTGGGGTCAACGGCTCCGGCGGGGCTTTGGTTGTAGAGGCTGACGTTGCCGCCGGTGACCGGGGTGTCGAACTCCCGGCAGGCTTCGGCCAGACCTTCCACGGATTCGCGGAGTTGGAGGAAATTCTCCGGGTTGTGGGGATTGCCGAAATTGAGGTTGTCGGTTATGGCCAGGGGGACGGCTCCGGAGCAGGCGAGGTTCCTCGCGGCTTCGGCCACTGCGATGCGGGCCCCTTCGCGGGGGTCCTGTTTGCAGTACACCGCGTTGCAGTCCGAGGTGGCTGCCAAAATTTTGTCGGCTTCGCGAACGAGGAAGACGGCTGCGTCCGAGCCTGGCTGCACCGCAGCTCCGAGACGGACCATGTGATCGTATTGTCGCCAGACCCAGCGTTTGCTGGCGATCGTTGGATGGGAGAGCAATCCTGGCAGGACGTCTGCCACGTCGGGGAGGGTGACTTTGGCGAGGAGGTCCTCAGCGCTAAGACGCGGTGGGAGGGATTTTTCCGCGGCCTCGCGGTGATAGACCGGAGCCTCGTCGGCAAGAATGCGGGCCGGGATTTCGACGACGGTTTTTCCGTTGTCCTTCACCCGCATGAATCCGTCGTCTTTGACCTCGCCGACTTGGGCGTGGGGGAGATCCCATTTTTCGAAAATCTCCTTCACGGTGGCTTCCTCACCCTTTTTTACGATGACGAGCATGCGTTCCTGCGATTCGCTCAGGAGGGTTTCGTAGGGCGTCATGCCGGTTTCGCGCTTGGGGACGAGGGCGAGATCGATCTCCACCCCGGTGCCGCCCCGGCTGGCGGTCTCGCAGGTGGAACAGGTCAGGCCGGCGGCTCCCATGTCCTGGATGCCGGCGACACAGCCGCTGGCGAGGAGTTCGAGGCAGGCTTCAAGAAGGAGTTTTTCGCGGAAGGGATCCCCCACCTGGACGGCAGGACGATCTTCTTTGGATTCTTCGGTGAGATCACGGGAGGCGAAGGCGGCTCCAGCGAGCCCGTCCCGGCCGGTTTCCGCTCCGACATAAAAGACAGGGTTGCCGACGCCGACGGCTCCTCCGCGGGCGATTTGATCGTGGCGCAGGATGCCGAGACAGAAGACGTTGACGAGGGGGTTGCCAGAATAGGAAGCATCAAAGGCGACTTCGCCGCCGATGGTGGGAATGCCAATGCAGTTGCCGTAGTGGGCGATCCCATTGACCACACCAGCGAAAAGGCGGCGATTGTTGGCGAATTCCTTCTCCTGTTCAGGGGTCGGTGATTGCAATCCCCTGCTGATGGGGCCGAAGCGCAGGGAGTTGAGGCTGAAGACCGGGCGGGCTCCCATCGTGAAGATGTCGCGAATGATGCCTCCCACGCCGGTCGCAGCGCCCTGAAAGGGCTCAATCGCGCTAGGGTGATTGTGGCTCTCCATCTTGAAGGCGACGGCCCAACCGTCGCCGATGTCGATGACGCCGGCATTTTCTTCCCCGGCCTTGACCAAGACCTTGGGGCCAGTGGTGGGGAATTTTTTCAACTCCGGGCGGGAGTTTTTGTAGGAACAATGCTCGCTCCACATGACGGAGAAGACACCCAATTCGGTGAAGTTCGGGTCGCGTCCGAGGGTGGTTTGGATGCGTTCGTATTCCTCGGCAGTTAGGCCGTGTTTGGCGATGAGTTCAGGAGTGATGGCAGGATCGGACATAGGATGCTTAGAGCGACGCGGAGACGGGGGGAAGGGGAGACGCGGGGAGATTCTCCGCGTCATGCTTTCTTAGCGGCGAGGCGGGCCAGGCGAGAAGGCTTTGGAAGAGGATTTTTCCATCGGTGCTGCCGAGGAGAGGGTCGCAGGCGCGCTCGGGATGGGGCATGAGACCAAAGACATTGCCGGCCCGGTTGCGGATCCCGGCGATGTTGGCACAGGAGCCGTTGGGGTTGGCGGCGGCGTTGGTGCGTCCCTGGGCGTCCGCGTAACGAAGGAGGATTTGCCCGTTGTGGTGGAGGTCGCGCAGGGTGGTGTCGTCGGCAAAATAACACCCCTCGCCGTGGGCGATGGGGATATTGAGGAGGGTGCCGGTCCAGGTGGCGTTGGTCAGGGCGGAGTTGTGGCGCTCGACCCGGAGGGTGGTGGACTCGCAAATAAAGTGAAGACCCCGGTTTCGAACCAAGGCTCCGGGGAGGAGTCCGGCCTCGCAAAGAATTTGAAATCCATTACAGATACCCACTACGGTCCCCCCGTCTTCGGCAAATTTTTTCACCGCCTGCATGATGGGTGAGAATCGGGCAATGGCGCCGCAGCGCAAATAATCTCCGTAGGAAAACCCCCCGGGAATAATCACGGCGTCGAAGCCCGCGAGTGAAGAATCCTTGTGCCAGACGACTTTGGCCGTGGCACCGGGCAGGGCATTAAGGGCGAGGAGGCAATCCTGGTCACAGTTGGACCCGGGGAAGCGAATGACGGCGAAGTTCATATTAAGATTTTATAACCACAGAGGGCACAGAGGACACAGAGGGAAGTCGAAGGTTTTTCAACCTCCTTGAACTCTGTGTCCTCTGTGGTTAATCAGTTTTGAATCTCCAGTATGTAGTCCTCAATGACGGGATTGGAGAGGAGATCACTGGCGATGGTGTGGAGTTGGGCTTCGTCGGCTCCGTCGGGGAGTTCGATCTCAATGGATTTTCCGACCCGGACATGTCCGACGGATTCGAGGCCGAGGTGTTTGAGGGCTTCGGCAGTGGCCGCACCCTGGGGGTCGAGAACGGATGGTTTGGGCATGACGGTGACAATGGCTTTCACAGGACTGGATTTAATCATCAAGGCCGCCAAGAACACCAAGAAAATGAAAAAAAGATCTCAATTCTCTCTTCGACGGAGAATGAGGAACCCTCCGGTGAGGATTCCGGCTCCGAGGCAGGTGAGGGAAAATGCGTCGCCGTAGCGGGTGTAGAAAGTCATTTTGGGATCCTGGGGAACGTCGACTTCGGAAAAAAGAATCCCTTCGAAGAACATGCCTCCCTCGGCGTCTTCCAAGGAGTGGAGAATGCGGCCGTGGGAATCGATGATACAGGTCAGTCCGGTGTTGGCGGCCCGGACCATGGGGATTTTGGTTTCGGCGCAGCGGAAAATGGAATGTTGAACGTGTTGCCGGGCCCCGGCGCTCTTGAGGAACCAGCCGTCATTGGTCAGGACGACGAAGAGTTGTGCGCCTTGACGGACAAAGCGTCGCGCCAGATCACCGAGGGTGTCCTCGAAACAAATCAGTGCGGCAATTTTTACCGGGCGGTGAGCCATCTCGAGCAGGGTGGGTTCGCGTCCGGAATCAAAGTCTCCCGGGACCTGGGAGGTGACCCAGGCCGGGTAGGGAACGAGGCTGCGGAAGGGCAGGAATTCGCCGAAGGGAACGAGGTGAATCTTGTTGTACGTCTGGGCGGTCCGCCCGTTCTCGGTCAGGAGGACGGCTGAGTTGAAGTCCCCCGTGGTGTCGAGGTTCACGGTGCCAAGTAGAAAATCCCCTGAGTGTTTTTCTGCCAGGGACCGGACGACATCCCAGCTCCGTTGATCGGAAAAAAGTGGTTGAGGGGTGGCGGCTTCTGGCCAGATGATGAGATCGGGCTGCATCGCCATGGCGTCTTCCGTGAGGCGGATGTGTTCTTCGAGGATCTCTTCCTCCTGGGCGGGATCGCGCTTTTCATGGATCGGGACATTGCCCTGGATGGCGGCGATGCTGATCGGGGCGGAGGGCACTGGCTTTTTAAATAACTCCCGCACGCCGTAGCCAAAGACGATGGCGACGAGTGCGACCGTGAGGCTGAAGTCGTAGTGCGGCCGCAATTTATGATGGCCGATTTCCACCCGCAGGCGTTTGGCGGTGAGCACGAGTATCAGGTTCACCATCACGATGAGAAACGAAAGTCCGCCGACCCCGGTGAGGTCACAGATTTGGATCAGGGCAATATTCTCGTGGAGGGCGATTCCGAGGTTATTCCATCCAAAACCGGTGAAGACGACCTCGCGTAACCATTCGAGCCCCACCCAGCCGGCGGCGGCTGCCGCAGCGATGAGGAGATTGTTCCAGGATTTCATCCAGACCGGCCTGGCTTCGAATGGGGATTGACGGGGCTTCAAGGCCGCAACCAGCACAGCCCAGAGCGCGGGATAAATGGCAAGGAAGAGACACAGCGCGATCCAGCCCGCGACCGTAACGGTCACCAGCCAGTGGAAGCAGCCAATAAAATAGGCCGCGCCGGTGACATACCCGAGAAGAAAGCGCCGGAGGGTTTCCCGACGGCTCCAGGGTTCGGAAAACCACAGCGCGCTGATCAACGGGGTGAGCGCGATCCACACCAGCCCCCCCCAATTGACAGGGGCGTAGCAAAGTGCAAGCAACCCGCCACTGATGAGGGCACCAATCCAGGGCAAAATTTGTTTCATTTATTCAGCGGTTCCTGAGGCTGGAACCTCGGTCATCGTCTCAATGGTATCTCTCAATTCTGGAAGGGTTTCGATCCTGCCGGAGCCGCCTTGGGATGCCCACGAGTATCCGGCTTGGGAGGGAAGGACGGCTTCGTCAATCACGCGGCGTCCCGCCTCCTCCACGTCGATCAGGGCCACGGGAGCGTCAGGGGTGGGATGGGAGACCGCGTTCGCCGGGAGGTCGTGGATCTGGCCCGCAGCAAGATAAAAAAGCGCGTTGGTTTCCACAAAACCCCTGCAATCCTGCAACCTTTGAGCGGGGCGAGACGCCTTCCCTTGCAAAAACTCAAAATAGGTCTCGACGCTATTCAGGAGCGACTGCTGGGGAAATGTCAGGGTATCCGACGCTTGGCCGGGGCGTTCGATGGTGACATCGGTGGCGGAGCGAATCGTGATGACGGCGTCTTCAAACTCCATTCGCTCCTCGCTCCGTTCCATGCTTCGGGGACAGGCATGGGACGCGGCAATGCGCACCTCCACATTGTTGTCGAGGCGTCCAATCGCAAAGATGGTGTCGGTGCCCTCGATGGGGTTGGCTCGATACAACTCACAGGCCATGGTTGAGGGGCGGGCCCATTCCTGCAAGGAGGTTTGGTTTCCGAAGAAGAGAAGGCTGTTCAGAGCGTGCGACATGGCATTGCCGAGACAGGAATCAAGGAGGAGGTTGCCATTGAGCAATAGTCGGCCCGCCCAGTTATTACGCTGAAAATAGGTATGAGAGCGCGAGGTGAGGCCCAAAAATGATAATCTCTTCAAGGCCCCGAACTCCCCGTCCAGCATCCGTTGTTTGAGTGCCAGCCGTTCTTTTACAAAGATATGAGAAAATCCCACATGGGTCGCGACCGCAGCGTCTTTCTCGACGATGAGCATTTGCTCTAATTCGTCGGGGTCCAGGGTGGGGGGTTTCTCGAGGTAACAGGCCGTTTGATTCCGAACAAAGGCCTTATGCATGGAGGCATGGCACTGGATTGGAGCGGCGATGACACCGAGGTCAATCTCCCCGGCATGGGCTGAGAGCATCGTGTCAAAGTCCTTATAGGTCTTGACGCCCCGGTCGGTGAAATGGTGACGGTCGCAAATTTCTCCCAGGCGATCCAGAGCCGGGTCGCAGGTCGCGATGACACGGGAGAGACCTCGCTTTTCCAGGGTTTCATGAACATCCTGGTGGGCGGCTCCGAAGCCTCCGATGCCGGCGATGGCGGTGCGGACTGGAAGTGAAGGAGGATGGGTTTTCATGGCGTGTGGAAGATGGTGCGATTGAACGAAATTGGATCTGAGTGGTTGGAGATATTGGACGCTGTGGCGAGCATCCACAGGAAGGGAGGGCCGGTCAACTCCGCGAGCGCTAATTCAGATCTTGCCCAATGGTAGGCATTGCCTCTAGCTGACTATTCCTCACCCTTCGGCCCTCGACCAAAAATCCACTCCTCTTGAGAGTAACTCTATGAAGTATCGCCTAATTGGCCGCACCGGCTTGCAAGTGTCCCCCCTATGTTTGGGGACGATGACCTTCGGCAATGAGACAGACGAGACGGTCTCGGCCGAAATCTTCCAGAGCTGTCGGGATCGGGGACTAAATTTCATTGATACGGCAGATGTCTATGGGCAGGGCCGCACCGAAGAAATCGTCGGGCGTTTGTTGGCGGACTGCCGCGACGAATGGATCGTCTGCTCAAAGTTTCAAGGACGCACCGGCCCCGGCCCCAATGATCGCGGGGCCTCCCGTCGCCATCTGACCCGGGCAATCGACCAGACCCTTCGTCGTCTGCAGACCGATCGAATCGAGTTTTACTTTCTGCATAATTTTGATTCCTTCACGCCCATTGAGGAGACGCTTGGTGCCTTGGATGATCTCGTCCGCCAGGGCAAAATTCTGTATCCTGCCATAAGCAACGCCGCCGCCTGGCAGATCATGAGGGGGCTTGGCATCTCTAGAGAGGCGGCCTTGGCGCGCTTCGAATGCGTTCAGCCGATGTATAATTTGGTGAAACGCCAGGCCGAGGTGGAGATTCTGCCCATGGCTCAGTCCGAAGAGGTGGGGGTCATTACCTACAGTCCGGTGGCGGCGGGTTTGCTCACTGGGAAATACGCGGCCGGAACCGGAAGTGTGACCGGACGCATCGCCGAAAACAAATTTTACATTGCGCGTTATGATGAGGAAAGTTATCGGACAACGGCGACCCGGTTTGTGGAATTTTGCCGGGGTCGCGATTGGGAGCCAGCGACGGTGGCTGTCGCCTGGGTCGGCAGTCATCCGTCCGTGACCGCGCCTATCATCGGCGGACGGACGCGCGAGCACATCATGACGGCACTGGCCGCCCTTGATTTTCCCATGACACCAGAACTACGCGCTCAGATTTCTGCGTTCTCGCCTGATCCCCCATTTGCCACCGACCGTCGAGATGAGCAGTTGGGGATGTTTTTGCATTAGCTGGCCTGTGATCAGCCTTATTGCACCTACAAATGGAACGACCTTTTCTTCGCCGTGCCTTTTCACTGAAAACCGGGCTCCGGCTGCTGGTCGCGTTGCTCGTTCTTATTGGGGCACTTTTGGGGGCGAAATTGCTCTGGGATTGCCAGGTTTTTCAAGGCTATGACGCGGAACTCGCTCTGGAGCCGAAGGTTCTTGCTCGCGGGGAAATTGGAGGTTTTCGCACCGAAAAGATCGAGATCACCGGATGGGACGGGGACCGTTTTCCGCTGCGTCTGATCTTGCCGAATTCCCCTTCCCTGGTCCCCTATCGTTGTGTGGTCTTTCTGTATGGCATTGGGCAAAATATGAAGTTCTTCGACCTGGTGGCTCCGATTTTTGCCGCTCAGGGGGTGGCTATGGCTATGCCCGAGCAGTATAATCGCGGAGAGCGTCGGATCCGGGGAATCAATCCATGGGGCGAGGCGCTGGCTTTCCGGGAACGGGCTTCACGCCTTGTTCCGGAAACCCGACGGGTGGTGGACTACCTTTTGCAGCGGGGAGATATGGATCCTGAGCGGCTGGACTTTCTCGGAGCCAGCTACGGCGGGATCTTGGGTTGCGCGGTTCTGGCTCATGAACCCCGCCTTCGTTGTGGGGTGCTCGCCATGGTCGGTGGCAATTTTCGGAAACTGCTGGGATCCATGGCCAGGAAGCATCGATCGGAATCGAAGATTCTCTGGCCGGTGGCTGCAGAGTTGGGGGCTTGGTTTATTCGTCCCTTTGAACCCTTGACCTTTGTCGGAAAAGTGGCCCCGCGGCCGCTGCTTTTTCTCAATGTGGAGGTCGATGAGCTCATTAACCGTCAGTGTGTCGCGGAGCTTTACGAAGCGGCTGGCGAGCCCAAGGAAGAGATTTGGTATGGCGGAGCGCATAATGATATTACCGAAGAAACTGTTCGGCAGATGATGGCCGATGCACTGGCCTGGATGGCGAGGGCCAATCCGTAATCGGGAGTCGTCGCTTTTCCCTTGTGCGGGCCAGCATTGGGGCTGTGAGTGAGCGGATCCTCCAAAAGGCAAAGGTCAATTCATTCCGGAATCGAAGGCCTCCGGATGGATCGCCCGGTAGATGGCCTCCGAGGTGGCCGGTGAGGCCAGGGAAATCAATTCTCCGGAGGGTCGGCAGGCGGCAATGGCGTCCCGCAGGGCCTCTCGGACAGAAAATGCCAGCATGAGGGGAGGTTCGCCCACGGCTTTGCTGTTACCGATGGTGCGGGGTTGGGCCGCCTCGTTCAGGAGGCGGACGCGGAACTCTGCCGGGGCGTTGCTGAAGGCCGGAATCTGATAGGTGCTGGCGCTGTGGGTAAGGAGGCGTCCCTCGGGGTTCCAGACGAGTTCCTCACTGGTCAACCAACCCAGTCCCTGGACGAAGCCGCCTTCGATTTGGCCGCGATCCACGCCGGGATTGAGGGAGTCGCCGACATCATGAAGGATGTCGACGCGGCGGACCTGCATCATGCCGGAGGCGGTGTCGATTTCGACTTCGCTGACGGCTGCCCCGAAGGCAAAGTAGTGGAACGGGCGTCCCTTGCCGATGGCCCAGTCCCAATGGATGAGCGGCGTTTTGTAGTAGCCTGCCACGCTGAGGCTGATGCGCTGGTGGTAGGCTTGCTCGGTCAATTGCGCGAGCGGAATGCGCACCGTCTCGTCTTTGCTCCAGCAGATGGCGTTGTCCTGCCAAAGAATCTCGTCCTCCTTCACTGTGGCACCGCATTGGACTCCCAGTAATTCTGCGGCCAGGGGAGTGAGCCGGGCGGTGAGCGTCCGGCAGGCATCGGCCACGGCGGCGCCATTCAGGTCCGATCCCGAGCTCGCGGCGGTTGCTGAGGTGTTCGGTACCTTGTCGGTTCGGGTGGGCATCATGCGGATGCGATCTCGTGGGAGGCCAAGGATGCGCATCACCACACCAAGAATTTTGGTGTGAAGGCCCTGGCCCATTTCGGTGCCTCCGTGATTCACTTGCACGCTGCCATCGCGATAAAGTAGCACCAGCGAACCAGCCTGATTGTAGGGGGTGAAAGTAAAGGCGATTCCGAATTTTACCGGAGTGATGGCCAGACCGCGTTTGACTCTCGGATGCCGGGCGTTCCAGTCCTGGATTTCCTCCCGTCGCCGGGCGAAGCCAGATTCTTTCAGCAGCTCGGTCCAGATGCGGTCGAGTCGGTTGTTCTCAACCTCTTGACCATAGGGGGTTGTGTTCGACTCGCCTTCGCCATGATAGAAGTTGCTGCTCCGGACGATTTCCGGCGCTAGATTTCGGACTTGCGCGATCCGGCCGATAATTTCTTCGATGACGAGCATGCCTTGCGGGCCGCCAAATCCGCGAAAGGCAGTATGAGACGTCGTGTGGGTTTTGGCCACCCGTCCGCTAAATTCCACGGCGGGGATATAGTAGGCATTGTCGAGGTGGTAGAGGGCGCGATCATTGATCGGTTGGGAGAGATCAAGCGACCAGCCGCCATCGGAAACGAGATGGATGCGGGCAGCGAGAATGTGGCCGTCGTCGTCATAGCCGACGTCAAACTCAGCGCGAAAGGGATGCCTCTTTCCACTGATCGTCATGTCGAGATCGCGGTCGAGTTGAACCCGCACCGGTCGGCCGGTTTTTTGCGCCGCCAAGGCGACGAGCGCGGCCCAGAGGTTGCCCTGGGTTTCTTTCCCTCCGAAGCCGCCGCCCATCCGCGGAGCTTCCACCACCACCTGACTGCGGGAGAGCCCGAGGACCTCCGCCACCAGGGTTTGGATCTCGGTCGGATGCTGGGTCGAGGAGGCGACATAAACTCCGCCATCGTCGGTGGGCTCGGCCCAGGCGGCGTGGGTCTCCAAATAGAAATGTTCCTGGCCACCAAAAGAAAAGACATCCGTTAACCGATGCGGGGCCGCCGCCAGGGCCGCGTCGATATCTCCCCGTGCCAGGCGATGGGAGTCGGTGTGATAGGAAGCGGCCTGCATCGCAGCCTCAATTCCCAGCAAGGCGGGCAGGGGTTCGTATTCGACCCGCACGCCGGCGGCGGCTTTCTGGCAGTGGTCGACGTCCGTGCCGACGACCACGGCGATGACTTGGCCGTGATAGAAGACCTCCTCCCCGGCGAGGGCGGGTTCGTCGTGACGGTTGGGACCGACGTTGTTGGTGCCGGAAATGTCGTGCGCCAGGAGGATGGTTTCCACTCCGGGCAGGGCGGCTGCCTCTGTGGTGTCGATCTCGCGAATTCGGGCCCGGGCCTGCGTGGAAAGCACCGGCCACATCGTCAGCATGGACCGCCGCTGAGCGGTGTCGTCCACATAGTGAGCCGCGCCGGTGACGTGACCGACCCCGCTTTCGTGCGGCAGGGCCCGGGAGCACTCGCCGACATCCCAGACGGAATCGGTGTCAAAAGTGACGCTCTCGTCATGCAGGGCGCTGGTTTCTCCCGAGACGAATTTTTCCCAAAGGCTGACGACGAGGGCGGATCGGTAGGCCGCGCTGCCGCGCGCGTCGGAGAGGGGAGTGAAGGTCTGCGCAAGAATGGCTCCCACTGCCTCCCGGGCCTCCTCCAGGCTTTGTCCGCAGAGGGTCTCTTCCGCGGCAGGCACGCGGCTGGGTGTGGCTGCGACGCCCCCAAAGGCGAGGCGCGCCTTGCGGACGACAGCATTTTCCATCTCCACGTGAAAGGCTGCTGCCACGATGCTGATGTCCATTTCGCGGCGTTTGGACACCTTCCAAAACACGCTGCGGGTCGTCGCGGCAGGACTCCGGGGGATGCGGATCCGCAGGAGAATTTCTCCGGGTTGCAGGGCGGTTTTTCGATAGTCTAAAAAGAACGCGGACAAGGGCAGAGTGCGTTCCTTCTCGCGGGAACGTAGGACGACCTCGGCATCGAGGGCGAGCAAGACCGGGGCGCTGTCACCAATGGGTGAGGCGGTGGCGAGGTTTCCTCCCAGAGTGGCGCGGTTGCGGATCTGCCGGGAGGCAAAAAGGGTGAGCATCTGCTGTAGAGCGGGATATTCCCCGGCCAGAGATTCCTCGATCCGGGTCAGGGTCACGCCGCCGCCAATCTCCCACCATCCCTCGCTGGCGTGGATATCCTGCAGTTCGGGCACCGTCTCTGTGCTGATGAGAAAGGGATATTCGCGGAAGAGCTTGTTGATCTCGACCCCGATCTCTGTTGCCCCGGCCACGAGCCGTGCCTTTGGATCGGAGGCGAGGAGGCGGAGAAGTTCGTCCAGGGCAACCGGTCGATGGAATTGTTGGGTCCCCGGCGCGTAATGCAGAGCGGTCAGGGGAGGGGGCTCAGGAAGGGGCTTTGGCCGGCGCTGGGAAAAAACGTCATGGGCGGCGTCGCGAATGGAACGATATCCAGTGCATCGACAAAGATTGCCGCAGAGTTGATCGGCAATCTGTGCCGGTTCGGTCACGTCGGCCCGATGGTATCCCTCGAAGAGCGAGGCGATGAATCCCGGGGTGCAATACCCGCACTGCGAACCATAATGTTTTTCCATCGCGGTTTGCACCGGATGCATTGCGGTCGGAGAGCCGATGCCTTCGACGGTCAGGACTTCGCGTCCCGCCAGGGAGGGAAGCAGGGCGATACAGCTGTTGATGGCCCGATAGGCTGGTTGACCGGCCGCGTCACGATCCACCACCACCACCGAACAGGCGCCGCAATCCCCTTCGCCACAGCCTTCCTTGCTGCCAGTGCGTCCGGTTCGTCTGAGGAAATGAAGGAGGTTTTCATTGGGCGAAGCGTCGCACACCACGACCGCCTGGCCGTTGATCGTGACGGAGAACGAATCGACCACGGCCATTATGAGGTGGAGGCCTTTGCGAGCACGTCGGCCAGCACCGCGACGCCCTTTTCGATCTGCGAGGGCGAACTGAATTCGTCCGGACGATGACTCCATCCGTTCCGGCAGGGAATGAAGATCATGGTTGTCGGCGCAATTCGGGAAAGGAAGAGACTGTCGTGATAGGCGCGACTGATCAGGCGTCGGCAGGAACATCCACGTGACTTGGCTGCGACCTCGATCGATTCCACCAACCCGGGATCACAAGTCGCCGGAGGATCCTCGTTAATGACTGACCCGGCAGTGACGAGCCCGCGCCCTGCGGCTATTTTTTCCAAAGCCTCGGTGGCCGTCTTCCAAGTCTTGTCGCGGGTGGCGATTTGGATGTCGCGCAGGTCCACCGTAAGCTCGACCCGGGCCGGGATGCTGTTGATGGCGCCGGGCGCAACCTGCAAAACGCCCACCGTCGCGACCGTGTCCGGCGACCCGGAGTTTTTGGCGGCAGACTCCAGGGCGAGGACAAATTCAGAGGCTCCACAGAGTGCGTCGTGGCGAGCGGGCATCAGCACTCCGCCGGCGTGTCCACCCTGCCCGGTGATCTCCAGGCGATGCGCCGCTGGGGCTGCGATATGGGTGACGGCTCCGATATCCAAGGATTCATTTTCGAGGATCGGACCCTGCTCGATGTGAAGTTCCACAAAGGCATGATAGTGGTCCTCTGGAAGCCGGACCGCCCCGCGATCTTTCTCCGCATACGGGGTGTCCCCCAGCCAGGAGTCGAGCGTTCGTCCCGTCTCGTCAGCGAGCGCCAGCGCTTTCTCCCACGACAGCGAACCGGAGAGTAGTCGGCTGCCGAGGCAGCCAATCCCGAAGCGGGTCGGCTCCTCGCTGGTGAAGGTGATCAATTCGATGGAGCGTTTGGGCTGGAATCCGTCCCGTTGCAATCCCCGGATCGCCTCCAATCCGCCGAGGACGCCCACCACCCCATCGAATCGCCCAGCATTTGGAATCGCATCAATATGGGATCCGGTGGCCACCGCGGGAAGGTCCGGTTCGCTACCCACCCAGCGGGCAAATAAATTGCCGACTGCATCCTCCCGCAGAGTCAGCCCGGCCTCGCGACAATGCTTCTTAACTTCCTCCCGGGCGGCGAGATCTTGAGCTGAAAACAGGACCCGGGTCACCGCCGGGGGAACGACCTCGGTGATTTCGGCGAGGGCGTCGATTTCTTCCTGGAGCCGGGCGGAATCCACGGAGCTCATGGTTAGCCGGGACGGTTGACGTTCTTGTAATACAAATAGCTGGCGGGCGTATCACCCATGGCGACGAACCATTGCGGGCAATACGGGGCCATCCAAATTACGTCGCCCGCATGGACCGGATAATATTGTTCATCCAGTCGATAGATCCCCTGTCCGCTGAGCATGAGCAACCCATGCTCCATGATGTGGGTTTCGACGAAGGGGAGGGTGGCCCCCGGCTCATAAGTAAAAATATTCATCGCCAGATCATAGCGAAAATCCTCGGGCAGGAGGGTCTTGAGCAATGCCCGGGGATTGTCCATAAATGGTTTGCCCTTCACCTTGGTGGCGTCGCCAAAGACCGGGGGAGGTGCCTTGAAATCGTCGAGAGGCTCAAATTCTTTTCGAAATGCTGTCACCGCCGTGCCCGACCGGGCGCCGAAAATTTCCAACCCCATATCCGCCGGGCAAAATGCATACCCTCCGACCCCAAGCGTCTGGGTCTTCTGACCAATGCGCACCTGGCAGGATCCGGCGTGAACATAGAGGACAGTCTCCATCCAGTCGGCCGAAAATCGCGCCTTGCCGCGGGCAGTGAAGCGAATCAGCAACTGGGTGAGACCTGCCCCCATCGCCGGAGAAATGAGGAAAAAAGGTGTCGCGTTCTCGAAATCAGGCAGCGCGCTCGGCACATGGCTGTCCGCCGCAATCAAAGCATGGCTGGCGGTCACCCGCGTTCGTGTCTCCCCAAATAATGCGCTCATGGGATACGAAGTCTATCAGGGCGCGACGCAGGCGGAAAGCGGAAAGCAGAGGCGAGCGGCTGACCCTTTTTTTCATTTTCTGATTGGGATGAAGCGGGGGGATTGCTTGAGAGCGGCGATCTATCCATGATGTCGCGAATTTCCCGGATATGACCAAGCCCCAACCGCCAAACCGCCCGACACCCCGACCAAGTCCGGCGGTGCGACTTTACCGCTCGGTCGCCGAATTGTTGGGCCGCCGGAAAAAGCGTTCGTCAGATCCTGGAACGACCAGTGAACGAACCCGTCCGGTCGCGCCCACGAAATCGGAGACGGCGCTTTTGCAACCTTTTCCGGGTCTCCCCTCGGAGCGGATTCATGTTCCCAAAACGAAAGCAGAGTGTGATGCGGCGGCTAAAGATATTTTTGCGGCGGGGGTTGCAGGATTTGATACCGAGGCCAAGCCGACCTTCAAAGTCGGCGAGAAAAGCGGCGGGCCGCATGTGGTTCAATTTGCCCTCTCGGACAAAGCCTTCATTTTTCAGCTCCATCGCCGGGATTGCCTCATGCTTGTCGCCGATCTCATCGCATCCAAGCGTGTATTGAAAGTCGGCTTCGGACTGAAGAACGACCATGGACAGATTCGCAACCGGCTTGGAGTTGAACTCACGTCGGTTCTCGACCTGGACCATGTTTTCCGAAAAAGAGGCTATCGGTCACAGATCGGGGTGCGAGGAGCAATGGGAGCCATACTCAACCTGAGTTTCCCCAAGTCCAAAACGACCACTACGAGCAATTGGGCCGCCAAGGAACTCACGCAGCGGCAACTTCGCTACGCCGCCAACGATGCCTTTGCCGCCCTGAAAATTATGGAAGCATTAAATCTCAATCCGGCAGAGCTTTCTGGCAATCGCCCGCAGCAAGGAAAAGGAAATATGGGGTGGACCCGAATTTTAGGCCAGTAGGAGCGTAAAATATGCTATGGAATGCA
>CALBXK010000193.1 GCA_937890535.1 uncultured Spartobacteria bacterium | reverse complement strand
ATGGCGGTCGCGCCGGTGGCCAAAAAGGAGCTGTTGAGTATTTCCAATCGGGTGAGTTCGGCAGAAAGGGCCGGGGAGGGCGAGGTCAGGATCCGGCAGTGCGCCAACCGAACCGATCCTCCAGAGAGGGAAAGCTGCGGACACAGGGAGGAAGTCTGCTGTGAGGCCACGCAGGAATGCATGACGACCGAGGCGGTGGTCGGGCTATCCGCGACGATGACGGCCGAGGTTCGGCTGCCATGAAAAAGTGACGAGAGCAGGAGGGCTTCGGGACAATTTTTGAGGTAGATTCCGACTCCGTTGTCGCGGAGGACGACCCCTTCGCAATAGAGTGAGGCTTGTTCGGCAAAAATGCCGACGCCGGGATCGGTCTCGTCGGTGTTGAGGCAGGACTCGATCCGGCTATGATAGAGGGCGGCGGAGGCTCCCTGGCGTAAGGCCAGGCCGACGCGGCAACCTGCGATCCGGCTTTCGGATATTTCCATGAAGGCCAGGTGAGATAGCACAATGCCCTCGTCCGTCTGGCCAGCCAGGCATCCTTTGAGATAAACGCGGACATTTTCGGTCGGCGAGACGGCTGTGATCTCGCCCCGAATCACACAGTCGTCGAGGATGAGGGCTCCCTTTTCGACTTGGAAGGCGGATTGCTCCTGAGGGCTACGAAAATTAATGCCAGAAAAAGAAGCGAACTCCGAGCGGATTGTCATGGTGCCCTGGAAGGAAACCGTGCCAGGGATCTGACTCCGCATCCGCACGCTCTTTTTGAGTTCAAATGCCGTGTATTCGCCGGGAGGGACAATGATCACATCGGCAGTGCCGGCGCGGCGGAGCGCGGCCGCCATGGTGCGGGCGTCAAACATGCCTCCGTCCGGATTAATGAGAATCTCTCGTCCGGAGTCTGCCGGCAGGTTTTTCTGCAAAACCTCATTGAGGGTGGGGGAACGAAGATGCGTCGACATGGAAAAATTATCAGATGAGTGCAGGGATCAATCTTTTAGGCTTAAGGTAGCTATCCACCCTGAACACTGCCGGTGCAAGCGTCGAGAAACAATTGCAATCAAATGGCGGTTCGTTGTTGGCTGGTGCGGGTTGGGAGTTTGGCATGGAGGAAGGAGGGTGTCACCACCGGAACCGGGGGGGGCGGGATAATTTTCAGAGTTGCTTTTCAGTTCCGGCGGGCGCAGGTTTCACCGCACCCAAAGATCACCATGAGCACCACTCTTTCCGCGACAAGCCAACTCGACCAACTCAAAAAATTCACCACGGTGGTTGCGGATACTGGTGATTTTGAGTCGATCAGGAAATATGCGCCGCAGGATGCCACCACCAACCCGAGTCTGATTTTTAAGGCCGTGCAGCAGGAGGCCTACAAGCCGCTGCTTGAAAAAGCGATTGCGGATAACAGCAGCTCTCCGCTCGTCGGGGAGGCCCTACAGAAAAAAATCATTGATGACCTCTTGATTGCCTTTGGTTGCAAAATCCTCGATATCGTCCCTGGTCGCGTCTCCACGGAGGTGGATGCCCGCCTGTCTTTCAACCGTGATGCCACCGTGGAAAAAGCCCGGGAGTTGATTGGCCTCTACAAAAAGGCGGGCGTGCCCCGCGAGAGGATTTTAATCAAGATTGCCTCGACATGGGAAGGGGCCCAGGCGGCCAAAATCTGTGAAAAAGAGGGAATTCATTGTAACTTGACCCTGATGTTTTCTTTAGGCCAGGCCATCGCCTGTGCGGAGGCGGGAGTGACCCTGATCTCGCCCTTCGTCGGTCGCATTTACGATTTCTACAAGGCAGCAACCGGAAAGGAATATGCCGGGGCGGAGGATCCGGGTGTCCAGTCCGTGAATGTCATTTACAACTACTATAAGAAGTTTGACTACAAAACCCAGGTGATGGGGGCGAGTTTCCGAAATCTCGGAGAAATCCTCGAACTTGCGGGCTGTGATCTTTTGACGATTGGTCCGAACTGGCTGGAAGATTTGCAGAACAGCCAGGCGGAAGTGACGCAAAAATTGAGCCCTGAGGCGGCGAGGAACATGGACATCGAGAAGATCGACGTCGATGAGAAGGTCTTCCGCTGGATGTTGAATGAAGAGGCGATGGCGACCGACAAGCTGGCGGAAGGAATCCGCAAGTTTGCCGCTGACATCGTCAAACTCGAAGCCATCATCGCCAAATCCATTTGATGCGAACTTCTTATTGCGGTTTCTTTTTGGTGACGGTTGCGGCGCTGATTGGCTCTGTGGTCTCATTATTCGCGATGACGGCCGCAGTGGACCATCCGGGGTCTTTGCCGGCACTTCTCGGGAACGAAATGGTTCGGAAAGAACTTGCAATGAGTTCCTTGCAGGCGGCGGTTCTGAAATCTCTCAGAGGCGAATATCAAGAGGCCGTTCGTGAAATCACCGATCCAATGCCGAAGAATGCTGAGGCGCGAGTGGAGGCTGAGAAAAAACTTCTGGCCTTGAATATCCGCTTCAATGAGCGGGCGCTCTCCGTACTCAATGCCTCGCAGCGTAAGCGATTTTTGGAGATCGAACATCAGGTTCTCGGGGCAAGGGCTCTGACGACTCCCGCGGTTCAGTCCGCCCTGAAGCTGACCGATCAACAGCAGCGGAAGATCGAAGCGATTCGGAAGAAGGGATTGGTCGTGGTCGGTAAGATTAACCGGAAATTTGCCGAGAAGCGGATTGATTCCCAGGAGCGTCTCAAGCTCCTGCAGCAGCGCCGTATTTCGCAGGCCAAAGCCTTGCTTAAGATTCTAACGCCCGAACAGCGAATCGCCTTTGGCAGTTTGGGTGGGAAGTCACTGATTTCAGAATCTGGTTCCTAAGCGCGAACGCATGAGTTTGCGTCTCCGCCGTTTGCGATTGGCTTTGATCCATTGATTCGTGATTACGAATCTTTCGAATATTTATCGGTCTGGGGAGGTGGGAGATCAGAAAATTCATCCTTTGCAGGATGGAATTCTTGCCGCCTTGGGCGTCTTCGTTTGTTTTGCCGTCAGCGCCTGGTGGATTCATTCGCAGGCTTGGAAGACTCAGGTGGCGCACAATAAAGAGACGGTGAAGATGATCGCTTGGCGGGCGGGCGAGAAATTGGACCCCACCGTATTGATCGTGGAACCTCAGGATGCGGAGATTGTGAGAGAGGTGATGGAGTCCGACCGGGAGCGGTGTTTGGCTGCCGGTATGGACGACTATTTGAGCAAGCCGATTCGGTCCGATGCTCTGGGCGCCATGCTTGAACGCTACGGCCTTGTTGACGGTGAAGGACCTGCCTCGCGAAACTCCATGCAGGATTTCGACCGCCCTGGCCGGGGTTGATATCAGTGGTTCTCCCTGGGAGATCGGATTCTCGATAGGACGAATGTTGAAGCAGTGGTTGCCAAGCATTCTGATTGGAGTAGTTTACCCTAGGCCTTCAACAAGCGTGATAGGAGGAGAAAAAGGCAGAAAAAAACTCGAAATGCCCA
>CALBXK010000192.1 GCA_937890535.1 uncultured Spartobacteria bacterium | reverse complement strand
CCAAGTCTTGCTTGGGCAGTTTTTTGATGGCGCTTTCGATTTCCAACAGACTCATACTAATAGCTCTAATGGATACTTGCCACAGAAGCAAGCCGTCCGGAAGAATGGCCTCGTCGACGCACTTTCTGCAACTGGCGGATGTTGGCCTCGGTACAGAACGCCATCGCCGAACTTCATCTCACCTGGGCGCCCTGCATTTTTGGTGGTGCCAAGGCCCCACCCTCACGGGCACCCTGGGAGCCTTCCTCCCGGAAACCCACGCTGCCAGAATCGCACAGCCGCTGGCCAGCTCCGCTCACCGTCAATCATGTCCATTTTTGGTGGAGAGCCTCAATCGGTGGACAAACTCAGCGAGCTCCTAACGAACGAACCACCGCAGGGCAAGCTGCATGTCCCGTTTGGAAAATTCCATGGTGTAGGGATCTCGCCGCCAGTATTGGACAAAGCCGTCCGTGCGCACGAACAAGGATCCAAAATCCCAGTTTCGGCTCTCATATTTCATGGGAATGGACGGCGCCACCCGCACCGTGGGGTGGGTTCCCACGGAGAACACTTTGCTCTCGGTGTGGTGGTAGCCCGGCCCGCAGGGCACAAAGACAACATGAGGAAGACCCTCACCTCCCAAATCAGCGCACAGCCCCTCCAGCCCCACCTTCATCTCAGCGCCCTGCTTGAAGGCGTCGGTCAATGCCGAGAGAGAACCCCGGCGTGGACGCCCATCGGCCTCGTGCACGTAGGTCTCCCTCCAAGATTCGTTGGTAAAAAACCGAAACTTATCAAAGGGATAATAGAAGTTGTGCGCCGGGGATTTGGTGGCATCGTCCCAGCGGGATTCCTCCTGATACTTCGGCATTTCCGGGTGCTCCTGAACTGGACACTCAGCCGGCTCCCCGTCCTCCAAGCCCTCGTCCAGGAAGGGCCTGGCAATGGCCTGCCTCCCATCTTCATTGTAGAGAAAATATGACATCGAGGGGCGGGGGCCAAAACCCAACGGAGGATCGATCGGCATTCGGGTGGTCATGATGCCCGCCACCCAACGATCATCGATCAAATAGGTGGTCCGAAATTCACTGACCTCATCCACAATCTCAGGATTGTCCGAGCCAGGTTCTAAATGTTCGTTGTGCGGAAACGCAGTGTAGATCCGAAGATCCGCACCAGCTCCAATAGTGTGATGCAGCCTGCTGGGCGCGCCCCCGGTGATTGTTCTTTCCGCGTTCAGTTCGAGTACGTTTGTCCACTTCATAATCTATTTGTCATTTGATTTATCCCGTATCCCGGAGTCAAGATTGTTCGGGTTCTGAAACTGTTGCCAGTTCCTCAGATAGGTGGCGTCTGCCAAACCACGAAAAATCTCCGGCTCCAACCAGCGATTGAAAATATACATCCCGTCCACGCCCTGGGCATAGACTTCAGCGGCCCGGCGCAAGTAATCTTCATGGAGATTCTTGAACTGATAGCCGGGTTTGATTCCCTGCGCGACCTGATCATCGGTGAGTTCCGTCAGGGCGGTTTCATGGCGATAGAGTTCCATATTGACCCAGACCTTGACCTTGGACTCCCCAACCATATCAGTCCAGAAAGTCGCATCGAACCAACGATCCAATCCGGGAAATCCGGGAATCAAGACATCAACCAAGCCCTCCTTGATCCAAGTCTTGGGATCAAAGCCAAAGCTCTCATACTGGGTCGCCGGAAGCCGAATGGAAACCGGCACCCGCTTCCCGCGGGCCCGCCCAACCTGATCCAATCTTTGGCGCAGTTTGCGAAGAAATTCATTGTGATGTTCCTGCCGAATTTTCACCCAGCGGGGATCGTCGAGAGCGATGTCATTTCCATCCTCGCCATGCACTTCCTGAAAGCGTTTCAGCAGCGGCGCTTCATAACCCATGATGAGCGGGTAGCGACAGTAATCAAGATTGACCCCTTCGCAACCCATCTCCGCCAACTCGGTGAGAACGCCGATGCGCACGGCTTGAACCTGCTCGTAGGCAAAACTGAGGGGATTGTCATTGTCGGAGGCTTCATCAGAGCTTCTCTTCAGCCGCCACTCGGGGTGCCCTTGCCACATAGCTCCATTGAAATCTTTGCCAAAAGGATGGTGCCCATAAGAAACGCTCATGCGCAGTGACCCCCAGACCGGCAATCCAATTTCCTGGCCTGTTGCCACCAGCCAGGGAATCATTTTGGGATCGTGTCCCTCCAGTTCCAGATAAAACCCACGGGCGGACCGGTTTCCTTCCGTCGCCCATCGTCCGGAATGGTGCTCGCCATAAAATTCGGCAAACTTGCTGCGGTAGCTCACCACATCCGAAACCAACACACACCAATCAAGTTGGGTGGCATCCGTGCCTTTGTAACGGAGTACCTGGAGCGGGAGATCTTTGATGTTCCACTTGGGATCGAAAAATCCTTCGCTAAATCCATCGTTATTGATCACCACCGCCTTGTTTCCGCGGCCCGGCTGGTCATGAGCGGCGAGATTCGCTTCGGCCCCCGAAACGGGTTCAAACCGCAGACTGATCAACAGCAAGTCACTTTTCCCCACCTCAAGAACAAGCTGATCCGTCTCGCCGATGCCAAAACCGAGATATACCTCCCGCTGCTGATACTCCGATCCCCAGCCATTCACCTCAAGTTCTCGTCCCGAGAGATTCGTCTGAAAAGCCGTCGCAGAGCCCGCGAAGGTTCCATAGACTACCGTCGGCCCTTTCGCCGGGAGCGGAACAACCAACTCACGGTCCGCGGGAAGAACCGCCGCCGCCCGGCCCCCGTCGAGCACCTTGGTCTCCAGCGAGGCGAACTTGGCAATTTCCGTCGCGGAGATTCCCGGCGTCGCGGCCATCTCCCCTGCGGTCAAAACCGTGATCCGTTTGCTGATCCGGCTAAACGGTAAATCATCATAGATCAGGGTCAGAACCGCCTCATAGCGTCCGGGTTGCAATCCTTGGGGAGCCAGTGTCATCGATTGCCATTTTCCATGGCGAAACCGAGGCTCCCCACCTCCGACCCATTTGCCCTGAGCGTCCCGCAATTCCAGCTTGAGCTCGGCCCGGGGCGCCACTCCTCCTGTGACGCCCGAATAATGATAGGGCTTTTCTGGACGGATCGCCCAGACGGCAACCTGAATCGGCTCATCCGCCTGCACCCGCGAGTGCCCGGCCAGACGCACTTCCCCCGGGACATAGGCCCCGGGCGGGGGCTCTTCCTGCGCCGAAGCAATTGAAAAGCCGCCAAGCAAAACCCCACCAAACAGCAGCACGCGCAAGACGGCGGGCCAAAACGAAGCGCAGGCGAAGTGAAGAAAATCGGTCATTGTGTTTTATGCTTTCGTGACTTCATCGCCACTTCGCTATCCAGGTTGTCGGGATTTTGAAATTCCTGCCAGTTGCGGATGAAAGTAGCATCGGAAAGACCGCGAAATAGGCCCGGCTCAAGCCAACGATTAAAGATGTACATGCCATCGGCTCCGGCCGCATAGGCCTCCGCGGCCCGCCGTAAATAGTCCTCACGCGCATTAACGAACTTATAGGCGTGTCTCATTCCCTGAGCGATTTGCTCATCGGTCAATTCTGAGGTTTTCGAAAATCGATAATATTCGATATTGGGCCAAAGATCGATTTTCGCCGAGCCGATCATCTTCCGCCAGAAGCCGACATCCACCCAGCGATCATGTCCGGGAAAACCTGGAATCAAGGCGTCCACTAGACCCTCTTTGATCCAGGTTTTTGGATCGAAACTAAAGGATTCAAATTTCGTGGCCGGAAGACGAATGGATAACGACACCCGCCGACCCTGCGCTTTTCCCACTTGGTCCAACGCGCCTCGCACCTTGCGGAGAAAATCATTGTGGA
>CALBXK010000191.1 GCA_937890535.1 uncultured Spartobacteria bacterium | reverse complement strand
AAAAGAAGAATCCATGAAATCCATTACTGCCCTTCTCGTAGCCCTCGCGATGATCCTTGTGCTGACTCCGCAATCTGCCATGGCACAGGCCACGCCGCTTCCTGCCAACGTGCAATCTGAGCTCCAGGCGGCTCTCCAATCCGTGAATCCCACCGATTCGGTGGCGGTCCGCAAGGCAGTCAAGGACGCCATCGCCAAAAACCCCTCCCTCGCTCCCGAGATTGTCGCGTACTTCGTGAAGACCATCGGCCAAGCTTTGAGCGGCAACCCGAACGCTGCGGCCTCGGTCATTCCCGCCTTCGTTCTCGACGCCACCAGCGACTATCCGAAGTTGCAAAACCAAATCCTAATCAGTGCCATCAGTGCCGTGCCGACGGGACTTAAAATTCCCGTCGTTCCACTCATTGCCGGAGCCGTTATCGACGGACAAGATGATCCTCGGGCCAAAGCGGAGCTCCTCAATGCGGTTTACGAAGCCATTGGTGACAATGACGAAATTATTTCTGAACTGGATACCGTCGCCACCAAAAACAAGATTGAAATTGCAGACAATGATGGTGATCCCACCACGGATCGCACCACCCGATACTTCGTGAACGATCCAGCCACTATCGTCGGACTCGGTGGTTTTTCCGGAGACCAAGGTGCGATCAACAACGGAGGCGGTGGTGGTTTTGGCGGATCGAGCGGTGGATCTGGAAATACCGGAGATAACGGAAATAACGGATCCGGCCCGACTCCAACTCCGACGCCCACCCCAGCCCCGACGCCGGTTTCCTAAACCCCACAACTCCGGCCACCAGATGGCGAGCCGGAACAGGATCCCTGGGAAGCCGCGACCCGGCGGATCTCCTGCGAAGGAGCCTGCTGGCTCCAAGGAGCAAGCTACTTCAGGGCAATTCTCCAGCGAGAGAGGAAATCGTCTTCCATGCCTCCAGTTCTCTGGGTGATGGATTCGCAGGCAACATCACATTCACGGCGGCATAAAAATCTCCCCTCTCGCCGCCTTTCTCTGGCAATCCCCGCTTCGCAATCCGAAATTGCCGACCATTCTGGGTGCCCGCTGGCACATGGAGTTTCGCCCGCCCGTCCAGCGTCGGAATTTCCACATCGCATCCCAATACCGCCTTGTGGACGGGAATCTCCAAATCATAAAAAATATCTGATCCGCGTGCCTCCAGCTCCGGATGTTTTTGAAATTTGATCCGCAAAAATAGATCTCCGGCAGTTCCTCCCCCGACTCCTACACTCCCCTGACCCGCCAGCCGGATGCGCTGGCCCTCCCGAACTCCCTTGGGGATTCTCACCGTATAGGTCTGGACTTTTCCAGACTCTCCTCTCCGAAAAGAAATCTGCCGATCGGACCCATGCAGCGCCTCCTCCAGGGAGACCAGCACATCCGCTTCGACATCCTGACCCCGAGCCCGCCTTCCAGCCCCCGCATCATAGGCCCCACCGCCCCGTTCGCCTCGCCCGCCAAACATTTGCTCAAAAAAGTCACTGAACCCGGTGCCGCCGAAATGAAATTCCGCGCCATCGTCGCCGGAGCTCCCCCCCCCGGGAAATCCCTGCCTCCACTCACGACCGCCTCCCCCGGGAGGTGGCGGGGAACCGCCCTGCTGCCAATGGGCACCGTACGCATCGTATTTGGAACGCTTCTCCGGATCACTGAGCACCTCGTAGGCCTCATTCAATTCCTTAAACTTTTCCTCTGCGGATTTTTTGTCCGTCGCCGTGTCGGGATGAAATTTTCGCGCCAGTTTTCGAAAGGCGCTTTTCATCTCATCCGGAGTGGCCGTTTTCGACACACCAAGGGTCTCATAGTAATCACGAAATTGAGCGGGCATATCCAAAAAAGATTAACAAGATTTACAGAACTTCACCGAATTATTATGCCTCAGCCTTCAATTCCTGTTCAACTTCTGATTCTAAGATTAACTTCCTCCGCCATGCTCGACATCCGACTCCTCCGCGAAAACCCCGAATTCTTCAAGCAACGCCTCGCGTTGCGTGGAGGCGATTTTTCATCGAGCCTGGATGAGATACTCGCGATCGATGGCGAACGTCGGGCGGCGGAAACCAGCCTACAATCCCTCCAGTCCGACAGGAAACGCCTGAGCAAGGACATCGGCCAACTCCGTAGCCAGGGCCAGGACACCTCCGCGTTGGAGGAACAGGTTAAATCTGCTGCCGCCACGATGCAGGAACTTTCCCGCCAGAGCACTGAGGCGGAGGAAAACCAGCGCCACCTCCTTCTGGGACTGCCCAACCTTCCGCTGGAATCCGTGCCCGCGGGCTCGAACGCCACCCAGAATCCTGTCCTGCGCACCTGGGGCGAAAAACCCCAGTTGGAAAATCCCCAGGACCACCTTGCCATCGCCTCTCGGTTGAAACTCCTGGATTTTGACCGCGCCACGAAGATCAGTGGCAGCGGATTCGTATGTTATGTCGGCCAGGGTGCCCGCCTCGAAAGAGCCCTGGCAAATTTTCTACTCGACCTTCATACCCGCTCGCACGGCTACACGGAAGTTCAGCCCCCACTTGTCGTCAAACCGGAAGCCCTCATCGGCACCGCCCAACTCCCAAAATTTGCCGACCAGCAATATCGCTGTGAGATCGACGACCTTTATCTACTCCCCACCGCCGAGGTGCCAGTGACCAATCTTCATCGTGAGGAAATCCTTCCCTCCGATCTCCTGCCGGTCAAATATGCCGCTTTCACCCCCTGCTTCCGCCGCGAGGCAGGCTCAGCCGGACTCGGCACCCGGGGCCTGATCCGCCTCCATCAATTCGACAAAGTGGAATTGGTCAAAATTTGTCTCCCGGAGGATTCGGCGGCCGAACTTGAGTCCCTCACTTCCGACGCGGAAAAAGTTCTGCAACTCCTCGGCCTCCCCTATCAGGTCATCGAACTTTGCACCGGCGATCTCGGATTCGGTGCCGCCAAAACCTACGACATTGAAGTCTGGTCTCCAGGACAGAATGCCTATCTGGAGGTGTCCAGTTGTTCAAATTTCGGGGAGTACCAGGCTCGGCGGATGAACCTTCGATACAAGAGCCCGGATGGAAAAAATCGCTTCTGCCATACCTTGAACGGATCCGGAACCGCTCTGGCCAGATTATTTGTCGCCATCTTGGAAAGCGGCCTGCAACCCGATGGTTCCGTTCAGCTTCCGGAACTGCTCCATCCCTATTTCGGAGCGCCTTCGATTGAGTGATTTTCTTCAAAAACTGAACCTGGCCGTCGCCGCTCATTCGCCGCGAAAGAAATTTCTTATCGGGGTTTCCGGTGGGCGGGATTCCCTCGTGCTATTGCATGCCTTGTCCGCCTTGCACTACCAAAAGCTGGTCGTTTGCCACCTCAATCATGGTCTGCGCGGCAAGGAGGGAATGGCGGACGCCACCCTGGTTCGGCGTCAGGCCCGATTCCTTGGCCTGCCCTTCGAGACCGAGCGGGTTTCGGCCTCCCAAGCTGCCCGCGAGACGGGGCAATCCGTCGAACTCGCGGCCCGGGAATTGCGGATCGCCTTCTTCTCCCAATGCGCCCGACGTCATCGTTGCCCACGCCTTTTCCTTGCCCACCACGCCGGAGACCAGATCGAAACCTGCCTCTTCAATTTTCTGCGCGGGAGCGGTGCGGCGGGAATCGCCGGGATCAAGCCGCTCTCACAGATCGGCTCCTTACAGATCCTTCGCCCGCTACTGAGCCTCTCGCGGCAGGAAATCACTGCCTATGCGGAGGAGAATCAACTCCCATGGCGGGAAGATGCCAGCAACGCCGAGACGGTGTATACCCGCAATCGCCTGCGCCACGAGGTGTTGCCGGCAGTGGAACGCGTCATGGGCCCCGCCTTTCCCGCCGCCATTCTGCGCGCCGCAGAAATCCTTCGTGAGGAGGACGCCTGGATGGAATCGCAGATTCCTCCCGTCCCGTCCCGCCTATCCACCCCGAATCTCCTCGGCATGCCGCTCGCTCTCCGCCGCCGGTTGGTCCGCCGGTGGTTGATTCATCACGGAATCGCCGAGGCGGGATTTCAGGAAACGGAACGCGTGCTTTCGCTTCTCCGCGGCGAAGCCGGGCCCTCAAAAATCAATCTCCCCCAGGGTCACCACGCCCGCCGCCGTTCCCGCGAGATATTTCTCGAAAAGGCAAAACCAGCCAGGAGAAAATCCTCGAAGTGACATTTTCCCATGCCGTTCGCCAGGCGGCCCGGGCGGCCCGTGCCAATATTCTCCCAGGACTTTTCCTCCAGGCGATTTTACTGGTCTTCCTGGCGCTTTATCTCACCCATGAAGGGACCCGGCATGTTCTTTTCCAGGTGGCGGATCTGAAGCAGGAAAGCGGCTTTCTTTTCGCCTTCGTTATCTACGTTCTTTCAGCGGCCCTTCTGCCGGAGCTTCTCCGCATCGGAATTTTTCAGAAAGGCCGCATCACTCGGAAGAACATTCAAAACTTCCTGACCGCAGCACCAGTCTGGGGGCTAATGGGAGTCCTGGTTGATCTCTTTTACCGCCTCCAGGCCCTGTGGTTTGGGATCGGGAATGATGTGGGAACCATCCTCATCAAGGTGGCGGTGGATCAGTTTCTCTTCAGCCCCTTTGTCGGCAATGTCTTTGTCATCGGATACTTCGCCTGGAGGGATGCCGGATTTCGCTTTCCAGCTCTGAGAAAAATTTTCAACCGGGACTTTTTCCCCGAGCGCATTTTTCCCGTTCAGGTGGCCGGTTGGTGCATTTGGATTCCCGGCGTTTCTGTCGTCTATTTTATGCCGCCCGAGTTACAAGTTCCAGTCGCAGCTCTCATTCAGGCCTTTTGGGTCCTGGTTTTTTCGGTGGTGAATCGACCCCGGCTCGATTCCTAAGCCCCATACCCCGCCTCACAGACGCGCAGAAACGGAAAAAGGAACCGCCCAAGAACCCCTCCACGGATTCCTCAGACGGTCCCTTCACTCCCCCAAAAAATCAACCCGGCAAGAGAACTTCCATGCCTGGGCGCTCCTTTTTGCCCAGAGCCCGGCGCAATTTGAGGATGGCGATATTTTGCACTTGGCGGATCCGTTCGCGGGTCACCCCAAACCGTTCACCCACCTCCTCCAGAGTCTTGGGCTTGTTGCCATCCAGCCCGAATCGAGAGTTGATGATTCGCCGTTCCCGGGCGTCCAAAATACCGAGCAAATCCCCCACTTCATCACGAAGATCCTTGTCACGCAGAGTCTCGAAGGGATCGTCGGCTTCGACGTCTCCCACCATGTCTCCGAACTGTGTGGATTCGTCATCACCAATGGGCTGATCCAACGAGGCCGGACGAATCGCCGCCGTTTTAAGAAGGGTGATCTTCGTCGCCGAGAGACCGATTTCCTCGGCCAATTCCTCATCAGACGGTTCCCGCCCCAGTTCCTCGGTCATCTGCGCAGCCACCCGACGGACTTTGGAAATTTTGTCCACCAGATGCACCGGCAGCCGGATCGTTTTACTTTGGTTGGCCAAGGCCCGCTTGATGGACTGTTTGATCCACCACGCTGCATAGGTACTGAGCTTGCCACCCTTGAGAGGATCAAAGCGTTCCACCGCCTTCATCAAACCCATATTGCCTTCAGAAATCAGATCCAAAAGAGGCAGACCCAGATTCCCATAGTCACGGGCAATCTTGACCACAAGGCGCAGATTGCAACTCACCATCTCGGCCCGGGCTTTTCGATCTCCCCGCTTGATCCGTCGCGCCAACTTAACCTCCTGCTCACGGGTCAATAATGGATACTTGGCGATCTCTCTCATATAGAGCTGAAACCCTGTCTCGCTGTCTTCGAATGCCATAATCTTGTTTTCCTTTCTGCCCAGCCACCGTCGGAACGGAGACCCAGCATCATTTCTTTTTATTTAATGGTGTTAACAATTAGACAGAGAGGGAGGAACAACGTTCAAAAAGATTTTTTAGCGTAGATAATTTCCGCACAGCGACTCATTATTACTTTTCGTTTAGGCAGTTATAGAAACACAGATCGCTGAACTATTTCTCCAGCGTCCTAAAAAAACGATCATCTCCTGGGCTCAGTCTTGGGCATTGCCGAGAGAGGAAGGCTTGTTTTTAGACAAAAGTCTTCCTACCTTCAGCGAGGCGCTCCCTGGATTGGATCGCGACCATTCCCACCTTTCTTATGCGCATTATAGTCACCGGCCTGATCGGCCAATATGCCTTCGGCGGTGTCACCTGGGACTACATCCAATACGTGCTTGGATTTCGTGCCCTTGGGCATGATGTCTGGTACTTGGAGGACTCGGCGAACTGGGCCTACGATCCCGTCAAAGAGGAACCCAGCGCGGACTGCTCGCACAATGTCAGCTATCTCGAACGCATCATGCGGGAATTTGATCTGGGGGACCGCTGGATCTATCGCAATGAACCGGACGGCAGCTACCATGGCGTGCCCGACGAACGAACCGCAGAAAAAATTTTGTCCGAGGCCGACATCCTTGCCAATGTTTCCGGAGCGTGTTGGTTGCGCCCGATCACGTCGGCCATCCCGAGAAAATTGTTTCTCGATGGCGACCCCATGTTCACCCACATCAAGCTCTCCCGGGGATCCCAGGACTTCCTCGACCGAGTCCACGCTCACGAAGATCATTTCACCTTTGGCCTCAATGTCGGCCAAGCCAATTGCCATCTGCCTCTCAACGGATTGCGCTGGCGTCCCACGGTTCAGCCCATTGCGCTCGATTGGTGGGAAAAGACCCTCATGCCTGCCAATGCCTGCCACGCCGCCGACGGGGCCTGGACGACGGTGATGAACTGGGCCAGCTACCAACCGGAGGAATTCGAAGGCGAAACCTATGGACAGAAAGATATCGAGTTCCTCCATTTCTGCGATCTTCCGAAGAAAACTCCTGAGAAATTTGTTCTCGCGATGGGTCAGGGGCCGGGCCGGAACCGACCGACCGCGCACCTCGAATCCTGCGGATGGACGATTATCGAACCCGACATTCACCTCCCCGACTACGCCAGCTACCACGATTTTCTTTCCCGCAGCAAAGCCGAGTGGAGCATTGCCAAGAACGGCTATGTCAAATCGAACAGCGGATGGTTCAGCTGCCGCAGTGCCTGTTACCTTGCCGCCGGGAAACCGGTCGTGGTGCAGGATACAGGCTGGAGCGACCACCTTCCCTCTGGCGACGGCGTCCTGGCCTTTCGGACTCTGGACGAGGCGGCCAAGGCCATTAACACCGTGGCCGAAAACTACGACCATCACTGCCAGGCGGCCCGGACCTATGCCCGGACCTATTTTGACGCCGCCAAGGTCTGTGCCGATCTTCTCGAATGACTTCCCGCGGCCAGTTTTGCCGTTCCGATTTTTCCGAGGCCGCCCTCGTGCTGGTTGGTCATGGCTCGACTCTGAATCCAGACTCCAGCGCGCCGACCCAGGAGCACGCCAAAACCCTCAGGCAAAAGGGAATCTTTGCCGAGGTTGTTTCCTGTTTTTGGAAAGAGGAACCCTCCCTGCGGGAGGTGCTGCGGATGGTGGAAAGCGACGTGATCTATGTCGTACCAAATTTCATCAGCGAGGGATACTTCACCCGGACCGTCATTCCCCGGGAACTGGAATTGGACGGGCCGCTCACCCACCGCCACGGGCGAACCATCAAATACTGTTACCCTGTCGGCAGCCATTCCCTCATGACCGAGGTGCTCCTTCATCGGGCACGAATGGTCGCCCCCGGCGTGCCTCCAAGCGAAACCAGCCTCTTTATCGTGGGTCACGGCACCGATTTGAATGACAATTCCGCCCGCGCCGCCAAAGATCAGACGCTCCGCATTCGAACACGGGGGGACTACGCCGAAGTGATCTCTGCCTACATGGAGGAAGCTCCCCTGATTTCCGACTGGGATACCCTCTCCAGCCAACCTCATGTTGTGGTCGTTCCCTTTTTCATTGCTGATGGCTTACACAGCTTTGAGGACATTCCCGTTCTCCTCGGTCTGGAAACGGAGGGCGGAACCGCCGCCAGCCAGTCCGAAGTGTTCCGAAACAACCCCCGCACTCTGCGCGGACGCCAACTGTACTACGCCAGTGCCATCGGTACCGATCCCATGATGGCTGACGTCATTCTCGACCAGGTTGTGCATTTCGCGGAAGACACGACCTGACCCAATGGCCGCTTGCCCCTTGAGGCTGGAAAACGATCCCAAAAATCACTGCGGATTGCGGATTGATTGCCAGCCGGCACCGGGAGGAATATAATCTTTCCCCATGAATGAGTCTCACTCCAAGGCCGATCTCAGCGCAAGGGAGGATCCACTCAACGAGTTGATCCCCAAAATCGTGGAGCGCTCCCCGGAAGAGGGCGCGAAACTCATGGTTCAATGGACCGTGCCGTCGATGGCGGGTGTGATGGAGAAGTTGAATCCCGCCATTCGCCAAAATCTTCTCGCCGCTCTTCCCGATCCGGTCCGAGAGGAAGTTCTCGCCGCGACTTCGGTCGAAAATCGCGAACAATGGATAAGGAATGCAGATTTCCCGGAAGAGACAGTCGGTCGCCTGATGGAGCCTCCCCTTGCCATCTTCCGACCGGAAACCACCATCGCCGAAGCGATCAGCGAACTGCGGCATTTGGTGAAGAAAGCATTTATCACCTATGGATTCGTGACCGATACGGAGGGAAAATTATTGGGCGTGGTGGCAATGCGTGAACTGGCTCTCGGCGTCGGCGATGAACGGCTCGACGAGATCATGGTTCGGTCCCCATTTTTCCTGACTCCCGAGATGTCAGAGATTGACGCCATGCGATCCGTCGTGACCCGGCACTTTCCGGTTTATCCGGTGTGCAGCACCGAAGGACGCTTGTTGGGCGTGGTGCGCGGTCAGTCTCTCTTTGAAGCGCAAGCCATCGAACTGAGCGCCCAGGCCGGTGCCATGGTGGGTGTGGAAAAAGAAGAACGTCTGGCCACGCCTTGGCAGCGTTCCCTCAAGTTTCGACATCCGTGGCTGCAGCTCAATTTGCTAACCGCCTTTATCGCCGCCGCGGTGGTCGGAATCTTTGCCGACACTCTGGAAAAAATTGTTTTGCTGGCCGTCTTTCTACCCGTCCTGGCCGGCCAATCCGGCAACACGGGCTGCCAGTCGCTGGCCGTCACTCTGCGCGGAATCACCCTCGGCGAACTCCGAAAAGGCCGACAGAAATATCTGGTTGCAAAAGAGGCTCTGCTAGGTCTGTTGAACGGAGCCTTGGTCGGAGTGACGGCGGGGCTGGGAATGTTCTTCTACGCCTGGCAGCAAAGTAATCCGTCAGCTCCAATGCTTGGTGTGGTCGTCTTTCTCGCCATGACGGTAAGTTGTGTGATCAGTGGTGTGGCAGGAGCCATGGTGCCCATCGTCCTGCGAAAACTCGGTGCGGATCCAGCCACAGCATCGAGCATCTTTCTAACGACCTCAACAGACGTGGTGAGCATGGGAGCCTTTCTGTGGCTCGCGACAGTCATGATCCTCTGAGCGGAAATCCCACTCCTGCTCTCCGGCGGGCGGTCAGGATTTTCCTCGCTTCCCCCATTGCATCCAAAGCGTCTCCGCCCCATGCCCAACGGGGAAATCCGGCTGGGCTGGCACTTGGTGGAACGCCGCCTTACCCCGGGCCACCCGAGCCGCCATGGAGCGAAGTTTCCCGGCGTTGAGGGTGGAACAATTGGTGGAGAGTAAAATATGGGCGCCGGGCGCCGCACAATCCAAGGCCGTGGCGATAAGGTCTTCATAGTCCCGGGAGGCCCGGAAAGCCCGACGGGGACTGCTTCGGCCAAACGTCGGAGGATCGAGGATGATGACATCGAAGGGCTCGCTCCCCTGGCGGGCCAGCCGCGGCAAAGTCGCCAAGACATCCCCGGCTTGAAATCGATGGACGGAGGGATCGAGGCCGTTGAGCTCAAAATTCCTCCGGCCGCGAGCCAGGGAGGATTTGGAAAGGTCGATGCTCATGGTTTCAGCACCTTCCTTAGCTGCGGCGACGGAAAATGCGCAGGTATAGGCAAAGGTGTTAAGAACTCGCCGCGGAACGAGGGAGCGCAAATAACGCCGGTTGGCCCGTTGATCGCAAAAGAGGCCAGTGGAATACCCGACCCCAAAATCCACTTCGTAGAGCAGCCCCTCCTCTCGCACGACTTCGAGTGTGGGCCGCTCCGGAACTCCACGCAAAAGAACGGACTGGTCCGTCTCGCGAGGCTGGCGGACCAATAAACGGATGTAAATTCGTTCCAAGGAAAGTCCCGCCCGATTCGTCCAGACGTCGAGTTCGTCAGCCAGGACTTCGCCCAAGGCCCTTTCCTTCACCGAAATCACGGCGGTGGTGCCGAAGCGTTCGATCCAAGCGTCGCGGCCGGAGCTGATGCGATGCGCGTTGGTCCCGGCCGCCTCCAACGTCGCCACAAAATCAGGATCAAGCCATTTCATGCAGGCTCAGAAATCGAATCGCTCTGGACGGGAGGAAGCGGGGGCATGGGCGCATCGAGAGTGTCGGCGATGGCTCGCAGAAGTTCGTATTCACGCAAATCCACCACACCATCATGAGTCACCGTTTCGCGACAGGCTTTGAGAACGGATCGTTTCACCTCGGGAGACGCCTGGGCCATGCGGTCGAGCCCGGCATCGATAGCCGCCAAGTCACAGCTTTCTCCCCTTGAAATTGAGGTTTTGACCAACAACTCGCGTACGCCGACGGCAAAGGCGGCATCGCGGGCCGCGTCATCGGCATTCCCCAATACGGCGAGTCCGGTCAATAAAGCTCCCACATCCGGCAGCAAGGGAACGATGGCTCTGTATTTCACCTTCGGTCCGGTGGATCGGGTAAAATACATTTCCAAATGTCGCAGCAGCGTTTTCTGCAAGGCATACTCGAAGAGATGGATTCTCTGGTCGCTCTCGACCAGGTGACGAACATTCTTCCGAAAGGCCGCGTATTGATCCGGAGACAATTTGCGCAGAGTTGGGACCACCAGATCGACAAGCGGCAGACGTTGCTCAAGCGCGATCTCACTGCGACGCGCAAAGAGCTTCATCATTTCTTCGCGTACGGCAGCATCCCCTTGGAAGCCCTCCAGTTGGCCTTGGCGGAGCTTCTTGTCATCATCGAGCAGCATCGCGTAGATGAAAGCGCACCCGCCCTGAAGATCTCGCACCGTCTCACCGGCAAACCCGGGCAGGGACGCCAAAAGCGTTTGGGCCTGAAGCAGGGAACCCTGCGACAAACCGCCCGGGAGCAAAACCCCCGGCAACAAGGCCTCCAGCCCATTCTTGCTTTTCGAAGGCGCCGACGGCTTGGGAGTCGGAGGCGGACGCACCTCGCGGACCTGCGAAGGGTCAAAATGTTCGTCGATGGCCGCGATCCGATTCTCCAGCGGCGGGTGGGTGGCAAAGAGCGAAAACCAGGATTCCGACAGCCCATTGCCAAAAAAGAGATGACTCGCTTCCTGGGCCCGGGGACTGGCCAAACGGGATGCGAATTTCCCAATTTTCCACAACGCGCCAGCGATACCGGAGGGATTGCGGGTGTATTGCACCGCGGAAGCATCGGCGAGAAATTCACGCTGCCGACTCACGGCGGATTTGATCAGGTTGCCAAAAAAGACCCCGATCCAACCGACCAGATACAAGCCGACGCCCGCTCCCATCAAGGCCATCGCGAGCCCTCCGCCCTTATCATCACGCGAGCGGCGTTGCGATGGGCTAAAGATTCCAATTCGCAGCAGGACTCCTCCCAGAAGCGCAATACCCAGGATACCGTTTAGCAACCCCATCAAACGAATATTGAGTTTCATATCCCCATGCAGGATGTGACTGTATTCATGCGCAATCACTCCCTGGAGTTCGTCCCGGGTCAGTTGCGTGATGCATCCCCGGGTGACTCCGATCGCCGTATCGCCCGGCCCGTGACCAGCCGCGAAGGCATTGATGGAGGCATCGGGAAGCACGTAGACCTCGGGAACCGGCACGCCGGAGGCGAGCGACATTTCCTCAATGATGTTGAGCAGCTTGCGCTCGTCAGGGTCCAGGGTATTGCCCGCCACCGGCTCCCCACCCAACATGGCAGCGACCACCCGGCCACCCTGGGACAACTCGACCATTTTTGTCACACTCCCCAACAACACCGTCAACCCCACTCCGGCCGACACCCACGCAAGCATCTCCAAATCGGTGTAAGATTGTTCGAAGACCAGGGCCGCAATTCCCTGAATCGCGGCGATAATTCCCACCACTGCCAGCGCGAAATACAGAATCAGCCATCGCGTTTTTCTCTGGGCCCGAACTTGTTGATCAAAGAAATCCATCAGTTAGAAAATGTCGTTAAAGTGATCCTCGATTCCCTGAAATCTCTTAATTTTGGTCCGTTTCGGCGGCAGCAGCACCAGAATTGGGAACTCTTTGATTGAGAAATTTTCGAATGGCCTCATTCACCTGGACCGCCTGCGGTCCAATCTCCACGAGATGGCCGGCCCCTTCCGCCGTAAACAAGGTTGCCGTGGGAATTTTCTTCACCGCGATTTGGGCTTCCTCCAGTGGCACGCAGGGGTCCTCCGCCCCAAGAATCACCAGCGTCGGAACCGAAATCTTCCCAAAAGGAATGGCCGGCAGGGCACTGAGTTGCAAAAGATCATTGCGGGTTCCGCTTTCCCTCGGACTCAAGGGAGCAAAGGTCCCGATCCAGTCGCGAAACCATTCTAATTGTGCCGGATCGTTGAGGACCGAGCGGACGATGATCTCCCGTTCGGTGGCATCCCCCCGACTTGAAAACTCCAAAAAACCCTCCAATACCCGGCGGGGATCCCGGGCCACCCCCTCCACGGCCAGCCAGGAGCCGACGTCTCCAGTCAAATGACCAAGGACCAATCGTCCAAACTGCGCCGTCTCCGGGTTCGGCACCCAGCGTTTCAGCATGGGGGAAATCAACACCAAGGTCCGTAATCTTTGAGGATGCCGGAGAGCAAACTGGATCGCGGCCGGAGCGCCTGCCGATGCTCCCATCACCGCCACCTGCTGGACGCCCAAGGTATCGAGCAAGGCCGCCATCAGGTCGGCCTGCTGCTCGGGCGTGAGACCACCATCCAAGGGAGTTCGCAAATAGCCCGGACGTGAGGGAGCGATCACCTGCATTCCCGCCTCAATCAAACGTTCTCCCATGAGCGCCGCTTGATCATAGCCACCCGGTGCGCCATGAAACACCAGCACGGCAGGCCCCTCTCCCTGCCTGACATACTCGACATCCCCATAGCTCGTTTTGGCGATCTCGCTGGCTGAGTCCAAGGCCGCCAGCCGGTCTGACCTCCAGGAAGTGAACCAAGCCAAAATCCCTCCGACGGCAAAGAGCCCCAATACAAAAATCAGGAAAAAGATTCGTGTGAGGAGTCGAAAGGAGAACTTCATGGAAAGAAGTGATGCGCTAGGAGTCGGGAGTGACAAGAAAAACCTGCCGCCAAGGGGTACTTTCCTCCAAGGAGAGGGCCGTAGAGCCCAAAAACAATGGCATCACCGAGGGCTTCCATCGCAAGATGAAGCTCATCCAACGCCGTGCCTACGGCTTCAAAAACTTTAACAACTACCGCCTGCGCGTCATCGCTCAGTGCGGCTAACCAGTAACATCAACATTGACCCTCATCCCTATTGTTTGGTGGAGAGCCGGATAAAGGCTCGGGGCGGAATCTGTCGCAAACTGACGCGGCCAGTCGCAAAAATAAAAAATGGTGCGCGCTACAGGGTTCGAATCGGTGACACCCCTACTGATTATCAGCCACTTACGAAGACTGACTCACAAATAGACTCACAAGAATTCCCTGAGGGCTTCGAAATCTGCGAAATCCTCAATTCGTGGCCGCCTGGGAAGTCATCGAGAGCACGGAAGGGGCGTGGGTCTATGCCGCAGCACACGCGGGGAAGAGAAAACAGAAAATCGTCCCAGAAGGTTATACGAATGTCGGGCGTTTTTGGGGAAAGATTGGCAAGCTAGCCGTCAAACGCGTCGGCATTCGCGCGCTCAATACCGATGATGTTTTCCAGATTTATGGCTGCGAAGCGTTGAGCCGAGAGGGGAAGTGCAAAAAATACCTCTCCGATGGGGCGAAACTTTTCACAGCGGCTACATGAAGGATTTGCCTCTAACTCAGAGGGATGATATTCTTCCGCCATGAGTACCGTGCAAGAAATTGAAGCCGCGATTGAGCAACTGCCGCGCAATGACCTCTTCAAGCTGACCGATTGGATCTCTTCCAAATTCAGTGACGCATGGGACAACGAAATCGAAGAAGACATCAAAGCTGGCCGACTCGACCACCTGGCGCAGGCGGCTCTTTCTGAGTTTCGCGCTGGAAAAACGATACCGTTTCCGCAGGATGCAGAGTAAAGCAGCGTCCTCATTTTGGAAGAGCTACGCAGGCCTCCCGAAAGAAATCCAGAAAACAGCCGTTAAACAGTATCGCCTCTGGTTAGAGAATTCCCGGCATTCATCCCTCCAGTTCAAAAAAGTCCAAGACTACTGGTCGGTACGCGTGTCACGCAACTATCGCGCTTTGGGGATCATGGATGGCGAGACGGTGATTTGGTTCTGGATTGGACCTCACGGCGAGTATGACAATTTGATTCGGCGGAAGAGATAGAGGGATCTGTCGCAAACTGACGCGGCCAGTCGCGAAAATGAAAATGGTGCGCGATACAGGGTTCGAACGCGTATAACCTGTATTGGGAATCAATGAGTTACGCGGTCAAACCCATCATATTTTGCACCCGATGACCGCCCGTCATGACCCGGCCCGGGGCTAAAACTTTCGCCCCTGTCTTCGAGTTGGGAACATAAAGCACTGGATAAAAACCTAGATAGATGTGAATATGTAACTTGGTTTTTATCCATGCATTTCATGAGCACCTCCATTCAACGGGCGAAACGGCTGTTCAAAGCGAACGGCGGTCTTATCCGCACCCGTGACGCCATCAAGGCGGGGGTGCACCCCCGCACGCTCTATGAAATGCGGGACGCGGGGCTCGTGGAACAAGCCGACCGGGGAATTTTTCGACTCGCGGGCCTTCCCCCGCTGACGAATCCCGATCTTGCGCTGACCGCCAAACGAGTTCCTTCGGCGGTGGTTTGCCTCATCAGCGCGCTTGCTTTCCACGAACTGAGTACC
>CALBXK010000190.1 GCA_937890535.1 uncultured Spartobacteria bacterium | reverse complement strand
GCGACATGCTCCTGACTGGGTTTGACGCCCCGATCGAGCAGGTCATGTATATCGACAAACGGCTACATGAACACAACCTCCTTCAAGCCATCGCCCGGGTGAACCGGGTCGCCACCGGCAAACAACGAGGGTTCATTGTGGATTACATTGGTCTCGCAAACCATCTCGGCCACGCGTTGACGATCTACACGAATGCCGACGCACAGGATATTCAACTGGGATTAAAAAACCTGCTAACCGAATTGCCCATCATGGAAGAGCGCTATCAACGGCTCCTTCAGCACTTCCGATCCGCCGGAGCAGCAGAAATCGAAGGCTTCGTGAAAGGGACCCTCCCCTCTCCCAAAGCCGACATCGAAGCTGTCCACACGGCTGTTGGTGCCATGGAGGACATCAAGCGGCGGGCGGACTTCGAGGTCTATTTTAAAAAATTCCTCCAGAGCCTAAATCTCATTCTTCCTCATACCTCTGGGCACCCTTACCGCGGTCCGGCTAGGCGTTTCGGCTATCTGCTCCAGATGGTGAAGGAACGATACAAAGACGAATCGCTCAATATCGCCGACGCTGGAGCCAAAGTGAAGGCGTTGATCAACGAGCATCTCATCGACCTCGGCATCAATCCGAAGATTCCGCCTATCGAACTGCTCTCCCCCAGTTTTTTGGAAAGCGTGAGAAGAAATTCCCAGGGCGATCCCGAAGCGAAGGCCAGCGAAATGGAACACGCGATTCGCAAGCACTGCACCGTCCATTTCGATGAGGATCCGGCATTTTACAAGAAGCTAAGCGAGAAGCTCGAAACGATCATCCTGGAACACAAAAAGAACTGGAACCTCTTAGCCGAGAATTACGAACAGCTCCGCCTAGAAGCCATCGAGGGCCGTAAGGTTGCCATCGAAGGACTCTCGGTTGAGGCCACGACTTTCCACGACTATATTTCGCAACTCGCGTTCAAGGATTCGTCCGTACCGGAGGAGTCTCAAGACGCCCTCAAGGATCTGGCGCAAAGTATCGTGGACAAACTCCAAAAGACGATTGGAATCATCGATTTCTGGAAAAAGCCCATTGAGGTCAAGAACCTCCGCGGTGAGATCGATACCGAGGTGTTGCTAGCGAAAATCCCGGAACTTGTCGCGAAGCACGACCGGATCGCGGTCGAGGTGATCAAGCTGGCGGAGAAGCGTCATTCGGAACTCACCAAATGAAGCTCACCAAGGATAAGCAGGTTTCCTACGAAATCGTCCGCAGTTCGCGAGCCACTACCGATATTGTGATCGAACGGGATGGCCAGGTCTTCGTGCGGGCGCCACATTCCGTCGCGGATGCACGTATCGAAGATATTGTTGAATCGAAACGACCCTGGATCTTCAAAACCCTCGCGGAATGGAGAGACTTGAATGCGACCAGAGTGATTCGCGAATACCGCAATGGAGAGGGTTTTCTCTATTTGGGTCGAAGCTACCGTTTGCTGCTGGTCTCCGATCAGGAAGAGCCTCTGGTTCTCAATAAGGGGCGTTTTTGCCTTCGACGGGATCTGGTGGACCGCGGTGGCCTCGCTGACGCCAAGTCTGCGTTTTCTGATTTTTACAAAGCCCGTGCGAATGCCCGCATCATCGAACGAGTCAGCTATTTCGCGCCAAAAGTCGGCGTCCTCCCCTCCGGCATCAATATCCGGGATCTCGGCCACCGATGGGCCGCGTGCTCGTCACGGGGGAATCTGGATTTCCATTGGAAATGTATCATGGCCCCGCAGAAGATCATCGATTACATCGTCGTCCACGAACTCTGTCATTTTCATCAATTCGACCACACCGAGAAGTTCTGGAATGAGATCGATAAAGTGATGCCAGACTACCGCGAACGAAAAGAGTGGCTTCGCGTGAATGGCGCCTCGTTGGATATTTAGCCTCACCTCATCGCGCTTTTTTTCAATCTCATTTCATTGTCGAAAGCGCTTCCAAGAGCAATTCCGTTTTGGGCCGGAGAGCGACCAATCGCTGGTGCCAGACAATTCCGAGTTGCCGACGAAATGTCGCGAACCAGGGAATCTCCATCATTTTCACAGACTTACCAAGTGAGGGTGCCGCAATTTTTGGCAAGATAGCTCCCGAAACTCCCATGCGCACAAGCTGGGCGGCCTGAGTGAGACTCGTACAGTGATAGATGATGTTGAGCTTGAGCCCTCGCTTGGCGGAAAATGATCTCACCGCATCGGCAAACTCCCCGCCTTCTGGAAGCGCCAGGGGCAATTTATCGAGACCATTTTTCAAATCGGAGGCCTTCCATTGTTCTGGATAGAAGAGCGCATAGCCTAATTCCGCGAGCGGCCGGAACTTAAGGGGAGTGACAACCGCAGATTTCCGAACAACTCCAAAGTCCAGAGTATGGTCGGTCAGCCCAGAAATGACATCACGCGATCGCATATCGAAGAGATGAATCCGCTGGTCTCCTATCGCGCTCCGGATTTGGGCAAGCTGTGGGATCAATAACCACTCCAAGATGCTGTTTCCTGCAGCGATTCGAAAATCAACAGGCTCTCCCGCGCACTCATGTTTAAAATCCTCAAGAGCCTGCATTTGGGCCCGGGCGGCCTCGGCAAGCCTATGTCCCGCATTGGTGATTTCGAGCCCCTTCCCCTTCCTGCGCGTCAACTCGACACCAAAAAATTCCTCAAGCTGTCCAATTTGCCGACTGTAGAGGCTTTGCCTTGTAAGCTCACCACCAGCCGCTCTCGCAATGGAACCTTCGGATACAACATCGCAAAAGTTTTTCAGCCGATCGAGAGACAGACCACGTTCAGATAGGAGCTTTTCAAACATTACGTTAGCGTCATATATAGATACTCTTCACAACCTGAAACGTCAATCCACTGAATCCAAAACAATCCCGCCTGATCTCTCCAACCCCCGTGAAGGGAAATTGATGGCACTCTGCCTGGCGCAATAGAGGGGAGCGACGATAAGGAGTTGCTTTCAATTTTTTCCGAAAGGAAAAAATACGACCCAGGCCACTTGGAAGTCAGGCGCTTTAACCCAGAGATGCCCTAACCTTCGGAGGCAGCAAATCCATCAGCGGACAATTGAATGCTCTGGCCAGATAGATCAGCTCCATATCGGCAACCCATCGGGATTGACCCTCAATCTTTGCGATGGCATCGCGGCCGACATCCCATCCGAGGCGCTGACACTTGGCCGCCAATGCCGGCTGAGAGAGATTGGCTTCGGACCGCAATCGTCGAACCTGCGGGCCGACAATGTTGCGTGGACGGGAGTTCATCGTGCTGGTTTCAGCACTTGACCGTAGGATCTAATTTCAACAGGATCGTGCTGTTTTCGGCACGTTTTCCATTTCCCCTGAGAAAAATGAAGGCCGACCTGTTGACGAAAAATTTGGCGTTCGTATTCCTAAACGGTGAAACCTACATCATCCGCTAAAAATGAAGTTTTGCCGCTCGGTTTCTCGATCTCATCCTCCAGCGATGGTCGAAGAGCCCCCTCGGGTTTTGTTTCCGGAGGCCAAACCGGAGCAGATCGGGCGGGACTGGATGTCGCAATCCGGTACGATTTTCCCCATGAAGGCTGGTGCCCCAAGGGCAGAAAGGCGGAAGACGGCAGGATCGGGGGACAATATCGGCTGAAGGAAACGCCCTCTGCCGGCTACCTCCAACGCACCGAGTGGAATGCGCGAGACTCGGACGGCACGGTGGTATTTACCCTTGCTCGAACAATTTCCGGGGGATCTCGACGGACCATTCAATTCGTCGAAAAGCACCGAAAACCGTGGATTCACATTTTTTCCGGAACCTACCAACCCGCGGAAGATCTACAAAAATTTGTTCAACTGCACGGAATCAGGCGATTGAATATTGCCGGTTCACGCGAGAGCAAGGAGCCCGGCATTTACCGTTGGGCCACCAACATCCTTGAAAGCGCCTTTTTTTGGTCCGAACACCATCCAACGTCCTTTGGAGGCCCCGGGGAGGGTTGACCATGCAAAAATCAATCTTGGCGGCAGTCATTCTTCTCTGGGCCATTGTTCCGAGTCGGCTTTATGCCGAGTGGGAAACCTTGCGTGATTGTAGATTGCTGGACAATCCAAGCAACGATGGGGACAGCTTTCACGTTTCGTATGACGGAAAGGAGTTTATTTTCCGCCTCTATTTTGTCGATACACCGGAATCGGATGACTCGTTTCCTGATCGCGTCAATGATCAAGCTGTTCATTTTGGGATCACTTTCGACCGTACATTGAAAGTCGGCAAGTTCGCCACCAAAGTCACCGCCAAGGTCCTTTCCCGCCCATTTACGGTAGTGACGAGAGGCCAGGATGCTCGCGGACGAAGCAACCTTCCTCGATATTATGCGTTTGTGAGAACTGATCGAGAGGAAGACCTTGCCGGGCTTCTCGTTGGCAACGGCTTGGCCCGCGTTTACGGCGTCAGGGCTGCCCCTCCAAATAGCGATTCAATCGCTGCGCTTTCTGAGAAATATGCAGAAGTTGAGAGCCAAGCTCGCCGCCAACAGGTTGGCGCGTATGGTCGGGGGTCGCTTCGGCTGACCCGCGGGGTGGAGGATTGGAATGCGGCTCCGCTTTCCAGTCCAGTCGAA
>CALBXK010000189.1 GCA_937890535.1 uncultured Spartobacteria bacterium | reverse complement strand
TCGCGAGACAGTTCGGTCCTTATCCACTGTGGGCGCAGGAGAATTGAGGGGTTCATTTCCTAGTACGAGAGGACCGGAAATGACGGACCACTGGTGTTCCGGTTGTCGTGTCAACGGCAGTGCCGGGTAGCTATGTCCGGAAAGGATAAGCGCTGAAAGCATCTAAGCGCCAAGCCTGTTCCAAGATGAATTCTCCCTGAAGAACCGTGGAAGACCACCACGTTGATAGGATCCGGGTATACGCACAGCAATGTGTTCAGCTCAGGATTACTAATGTTCGTTCGGCTTTTTTATACTTCTTCGAATCAAGTGGATTCCAAGTCGTTGGAGCTGTTATTTTGCCATGCATGCGGTTTTCAGAGAGCATCGCTCTTTTGATAGACTGGTTAATGAAGAAAGGTCGTCAGACACCTTGGAAAGGAAAATAATTTCCAATCGTCTGGTGATCTTTGCATGGTGGCCCCACCCGTTCCCATCCCGAACACGGAAGTGAAACATCATAGCTCCGATGGTAGTGCTTGTATAGCTTGTGCGAGAGTAGGTCGTTGCCAGAGTTTTTGCCCCGTTACTGGGAAACCAGTAACGGGGCATCTTTTTTTTGGGGGGTGATCTATTGCTTTGTAGGCGTCAAGCCTTGGACCCTTGGTGAAGGGAGTCATAAACGTCGGAGTGTCGTGACATGACGGTTTTGGCGTCAGGGAAAATTTTCTCGTTATCGTGTAACCGATGGGCGGCTGCGGGTTAATGTTCTGTGTTGCGGTTCCTCGGTGCCCACGCTTATGAACGCCCCAGCCTCAAGGCCGGACGGCTGAAAAGCGGGCCCTCCAACGCCTTCGAAGCTCCCGCACCCAACGACCTGGGGATGGTGGACTTCGCCTGGAGGCGATCCACTACGTACCGTCAAGGAGCCCGAGCGCGTCGACGCGACATCACCATAGAGCAGTCAGGTTGTCTCATCTTGAAGCGTGCTTCAATGAGCTTGCGTTTTGACTCAACCGCCGGTTGTCCACCCGCTGAAGCGTGCTGTTTTACCGTTTGGTGCAGCAGTCCGGGACGCCTTGGTCGCCCCCGACGAGAGATTTTTTGGATTGGCCGGGGTTTAACAATGGCAAGGGAGGTGTGAATCGAGATTTTGGGCGAAACCCATCTCCCCAAGAAACCCCATATGTGGAGGTGAGGAATTTCAAGCTCGCCCAAAGGCGAGGCCCCGGTTAACAACCAGCGACACATCACTTTTTTCATGGCTCTCGCAAACGATCTCCGCAAAGGCATGGCTATCCGCTACAACGGAAATCCGGCCATCATTCTTGAAGTTCAACATCGGACTCCCGGCAATCTGCGCGCCTTCGTGCAGGCCATTGTCCGGTATATCAATACCGGAAAATCCGCCGACGTTCGATTTTCGTCCACCGAGAAGGTGGATACCGTCGATGTGAGCCGCCAGAAATTGGAGTTCAGCTACAATGACCCCCAAGGCTACCACTTTATTGATCCGGAAACCTACGACACGATCACTCTCCAGGCGTCTCTTCTCGAGGAGGCTAGAGAATACCTCGTGGAAAACATGACCTTGGAGGTGCTCAGTCTCGAAGGAAAGCCTGCCCAAGTGGAATTGCCCGCCTCGGTGACGTTGAAGGTCGTTGAGTCCGCCGAAGGCGTGAAGGGTGATAGCGCCAATAATGTCCAGAAGCCGGCGAAACTCGAAAGCGGTAAGGTCGTTCAAGTGCCCCTCTTCATCAAGGAGGGCGAAAAGGTCCGAATCGACACCCGCACCGGAAACTACATGGGGAGGGCATAACGAAGTGCGAACTTGGAAGCCGGCGGCAACGGATGCACCTCAACGGCCAGGCTTTCAAGTCGGAAGAAATGACCGGCTCGACGGAGTTTCACTGAGGACCTCCCACTCCTAACTTTCCACTTCCCTCCCATGCCCCGGAAGCCGACAAAAAAGCAAGCGAGCCCCAAGCGGAAGGGTCAGAGGATGAACCTCTCGGTCGCCGGGGTCCTGCCAACCCACGTGCCCAAACGCTGGATCAAGTTTCTCGTAGGCCTTTTCCTCCTTCCCCTGGCCTGGGTACTCACCCAGACATTCTTCACCGCCTTCGCCCGCACCACCCTGAACGATGCCTTTTGGATCACGGAGGAGTTTTGGTTTTTTAGTTTAGGGGTGGTGTTTTGGCTGGTGGTATTTTTTGGCCTGCCGCGCCCGACCCGGATCTACGTCTTCGGGCATGAACTGACCCATGCCCTCTGGGTCTGGCTCATGGGCGGACGGGTGCACCGCTTCCAGATCTCGCGCGACGGTGGGTACATCCTGGCCGATCGCACCAACACCTGGATCGCCCTCGCTCCCTATTTTTTTCCCATCTACAGTGTGCTCGCGATCCTCATCTATGGAGGGTGCGGATTGTTTTGCGATGTGGCAGTGACCCCCTGGCCTGAATCCCTCTACGCCGCCATCGGGCTCACCTGGGCGTTTCACATGACCTTCACGTGTTGGATGATCCCCAAAGGCCAGCCCGACCTGCACTACGGAGGAACCTTCTTTTCCCTCACGCTGATCTATCTTCTGAACCTTGCCCTTCTGGCCTTGCTTCTCATTCTCGCGTCACCCCAGATCACGTGGGCGGGATTCGGACAGGATCTCCTTCAGAATGCCATCGATTTCACGGTCCAAATCACACTCGCCTGCAATCGACTCCTGCGTCACTGGTGACCGGTGACTCTTTTTTTCGACGCCCACTCTCCAGCCCTGTTGCCCTGAATCACTTCCCCTTGCCAAGAGCGGAAAATCTGCCAGAATTGGAGACCAATCCCAATAAGTCTATGTCCGATAAAAATTCCCAACAGAAAGGCGCTGACGCTAGCAAGAAACTCGAAAGCGGAGCCGAGCACGCCAAGAAGGCACTCGGCGCAGCCAGCGACGCTGGCAAACACGTCAGCGAAACCGTCAGGAAGGAAACCCAGTCTGCCTACGAGACTGGACGCGAACATCTCACCGCCGCCGCCAAGGATTTTTCCGATGCCGCGAATGTGAAATATCAGGAATTCCGCGGGCAGGCCAAGGACGTGGCGGAAGATTATCGGGGCCGGGCCAAGTCGGCCTTCAATGACGCCACAACCCGGGCGCAATCCGTTCAGGGCGACACCGAAACCTACATTCGTGAGAACCCGCTTCGGGCCGTTGGCATTGCCGTCGGCGTGGGGTTTGTTCTCGGCGTGCTCTTCCGGCGATAAGAGGATTCCTGTTGGACATGGCGGATCCCGCATCACCGCCTCCGGTTGAAAGGCCGGAGACGAGCCGTGGCCTTCCAGGGGCGATCGGCGGCCTCCTGGGCTCGCTGGGCCATCACGTCCAGACCTTAATCGCGCTTGCCGGTGAGGAGTCTAAGGAAGCCGCAATCCATTATCTGATACTGGCCATTCTCTTGGTGACGGGATTGGTTTTTGCGCTCTTTGGCTATGTTCTGCTGCTGCTCTTCCTGGCGTTTCTTCTCGCGATGGTCACGGGCATTTCCTGGCTTTGGATCTGTCTTGGACTGGCGGGGCTTCACCTGCTCGGCGCCATCATTTGCGCGCTCATCCTCAAGGCCCGCCTTGCCGCGCCGGTATTCGCGGCGACTTCGGTGGAATTGAAAAAGGATTTTGACGCTTTGCAACGCTTCCAACCATGACAAAAGAACAATTGCTTTTTGACCTCTCGCAAAGCCGTGCCGTCCTGGCCCGGGACTGCGCCACGGTCCGGCAGGAACTCGATTTCCGCGCCAAGGTGAATCGCCTCGTCCGGCGCAAACCTCTCGCCTGGCTGGGTGGAGCCGCCGCCCTCGGGTGGATCCTCGCCGGACCAAAAACCAAAACCCGGGTCGTGAAAAAAACCGTCACCGCCTCCGGGCGGACGGTCCGCAGCAAGGGGACGAAACCCGCATCGCGCCTGGGTTGGTTGGCCACCCTGCTCGCCTTGATCAAATTTTCCGCACCGCTTCTCAAACCAGCCCTGACCGCCTACGCCGGAAAACGATTCGCCAACATGGCCGTCAATCTGGTGAAATAGTGGCTTCCCTGATCTGATTCGCTTTTTTCTATTTTCCGCAAACCTCCCAATTTCTCGTGAGCTCTGAAGAACCCTCCTCCCTGAAAGTCGTGTCCGACGATACGATCCGCACTCTGGATCATGTTGACCAATATCTGACGGTCGGCAGGGAGTCTGGGGCTTCCGACATCCACCTGGCCGTTAATTCGCGTCCCATTTGGCGACGGTTTGGCAATCTGGAGGCCATCTGGCTGAAGGCCCCCGTTCTCGCGGCCGCCGACACCGAACGTCTCGCCATGGGCTTTCTCACCGACGCTCAAAAAGCGACGATGGCGGAACGGGGCGATGTGGATTTTGCCTATGCAAATTCGTTTGGCCGGTTCCGGGCCTGCGTGGTGCGCCAACGGCTCGGCTACGATATTACCTTCCGCATTATCAACAGCACGGTCAAATCGATGGACGAGCTGGGCTTGCCGCCGCAGCTCAAGCTTCTCACTCAATACCAAAATGGCCTCGTCCTTGTGACCGGATCAGTAGGCAGCGGCAAGAGCACCACCCTGGCCGCCCTTGTGCAGGAGATCAACTCCTCCCGCCGCGACCACATCATCACTCTCGAGGATCCCATCGAGTACATTATTCACTCGGGCGGTTGCCAGGTGACCCAGCGCGAAGTCCATACGCACACCAAATCCTTTGGTGCCGCCTTGCGTGGCGCTCTGCGCGAAGACCCCGACGTGATCATGGTCGGGGAAATGCGGGATTTGGAAACCATCTCGCTCGCCATCACGGCCTCGGAGACAGGGCACCTTGTCCTCGGTACCCTGCACACCAGCAATGCCGCCCGCACGCTTGACCGCGTTCTGGATGTCTTTCCCACCGATCAACGGGATCAAATTCGAGTCATGGTCAGTGAGTCGCTCCGCGGCATCGTCAGTCAGCAACTCGTCCCCCGGGCCGACGGCACGGGACGTTGTCTCGCCATGGAGGTTCTGATGAACAATCCCGCCGTGGGCAATCTCATCCGTGAAGGCAAAACCTTCATGCTCCCCGGCGTGATCCAGACCGGGAGGAAACAGGGGATGCAGCTGATGGACGACTCGCTGCTCTCGCTCTTCAAAGCCGGCCTTATTTCCGAGGAGGAAACCCTCTATCGCGCGGAGAGTAAGACAATGATGCGGCAGGCCCTGGGAAAACGATAATCATGGCATACATTGATCAACTCTTTCAGGCTCTGATCGCAGAAGGCGGCTCAGATCTTCATCTCGCGGAGGGACAGCCCGCAAAAATCCGCCGCCATGGTGAGATCATCCCCATCAGCGAGGAGCCGCTCACCCACGAGCATATGTCCTATATGCTGAGCGAGGTTTGTTCCCCGGCGCGTTGGGAACGCTTCAACGAAACCGGCGATCTCGACTTTGCCTACGAGATGGACGCCGAGAATCGCTTCCGTTGCAACTATCTCAAACAAACCAACGGTTACGGAGCAGTCTTCCGTATCATTCCGACCAAAATCAAGACTCTGGAGGAACTTGGGGTTCCGTCGGTGATCAAAGGTTTTGGGGAAATGCGGGGCGGGATCGTTCTGGTCACCGGACCCACCGGGTCCGGCAAGAGCACCACGCTGGCTGCCCTGATGGATTACATCAACGTCAATCATTCCCGCCACATTGTGACGATCGAGGAACCGATCGAGTTTGTTCACCGCAACAAAAAAAGCATCATCACCCAACGTGAGGTGCCCGAGCATTCCATCAGCTTCCCCGCGGGCTTGAAGGCCGCGTTGCGCGAAGATGCGGACATCGTGCTCGTTGGAGAAATGCGTGACCTGGAAACGATTTCCCTCGCCCTGACAGCTGCGGAGACGGGGCTTCTCGTCTTTGGCACCCTGCATACCAATAATGCCCGCAAGACGGTGGATCGTATGATCGACGTCTTTCCCTCCGACCAGCAATCGCAGGTGCGCACCATGCTCGCCTCGTCGCTCCGCGGCGTGGTGGCCCAGCTTCTTCTCAAACGAGCCGATGGCGAAGGCCGAATCGCGGTGAATGAGATTCTCGTCACCAACAATGCCGTCTCCGCCATCATTCGCGAAGGTGCGACCCAGAAGCTGCAGGACGTGATTGTGGGCGGTAAGGGCGAAGGAATGCAGTTTATGGACGATGCGATTTGGGAACATCTGGTTTCCGGTGCAACCTCGGCCCACGAGGCCTACATGAAGGCGATCGATAAACAACGTTTTCGCCCCTTCCTGCCAGTCGAAGAGGTGGGCTTGGGAAATTCCACCGGGCTGGTGGACGACGGAGCGCCCCGTCAGGACAAGGCGGGCAAGGTCAAGGGCGTCCGCCACTGATCGGCCTCGAGGGCACCCATGCCAACGGTTCACAAGGCAAGCAAGGTGGGCAAAAAGCCATCAGGTCGCGTCTCGGAGTTTTTACTGGTGGATATCAGCAATTCCTTCGTCAAAATCGCCTTCTCCAGTCGCAGCCGGATAGGACGCATCGAGCGCCTTCCCACCCCTCAATTCACCAGGAAAGCCCTGCAAGACCTGCTCGGTTCACGCAGCGCACGGCAGATGATTCTGGCATCGGTGGTCCCCAAAAAAACGCACGTGGTGCGGCAGGCTTGGTCCGGAGCATTGTGTGAGGTTAGCCATCAGATTCCCCTTGGCATCGGAATTTCCTACCCTCATCCAGAAACCATCGGCGCCGACCGTCTCGCCAATGCCGTGGCGGCCGCATCACTTTACGGCTCCCCCGCGCTTGTGGTGGATTTTGGGACCGCGGTGACCTTCGATGTCATCTCCCCGGAAGCATATTACATGGGAGGAGTGATCGCCCCCGGACTCAATGCCATGACCGAGTATCTGCACAGCCATACCGCCCTGCTTCCCCGCGTGACGTTGCGGGAACCACCCCGCGCCATCGGACGGAGCACCAGGGAAGCGATGCTCTCCGGGGCTGTGCACGGCTATCGGGGGCTCATCGGGGAAATCGTCCGTCAAATCACCCGCGAAATGCCGGGACGGAAAAAGCCCCTGCTCATCGCCACCGGCGGAGATGCCCGCATCATCGCCGGGCGAACGGGACTTTTTTCCGCCGTCTCGCCTCGCCTCACTCTGGAGGGGTTGCGATTGATCGGATGTCGGAATTTTCCGGGGTCCGAGCTGATTCGCTGATGCCCCCGACCCGGCCTAGACTTTGAGAGGGGGTTCAAGAGCCAGTTCTGTGGCAACGCCGGTTTGCCGCCCTTCGGTCGCCCTTCGGGCTGCTGGTCGCAGGCTGTCTCTGCTGCGCTTCGGCTCCCGGCGTTTTGGGTGCTCACCCGCACCCCGGAGGGCCGGGGTGGCATTAGCGAAAATGAGTATGACACACTCTAGTCAGGCGATGACGAACGCTGCGCCAGAAAGCGCTCGAATGCGGCCAGAGTCTCCGGGCTGACGTGGTGCTCGATGCCTTCCGCGTCAATACGCGCAACCGCACTGGAAACTCCAAGGGCCTCGAGAAAAACAACGACTTTTTCATGCCGGGCCTTGGACTTCGTCGCGAGGCGGCGGCCGCGATCCGTCAGAAAAATCGACCGATAGGGTTCGGTCTTGACGAGACCTTCGCGCTGGAGTCGCGCCACCGTACGGATCACGGTGACGTGCGTGACGCCGAGGATTCGTGCAAGGTCGGTGGCCCGGGCTTCGCCGTGTTCGGTGATCAGTTCAGCGATAATTTCGACATAATCTTGCGCCCGTTCCTGAGCATGGGCCCTGCGGGTGTGCCGCTGAGTGACAGCTGTGTCGCTTCCGCCCGCCACCACGAAGGCGGGTTCCTTTTTGGCGGCTGTCGAGGAGGCCGATATTTTTGAACGCAAAACCATCAGGTTTTTCTCTCACAAAAAAAGGCGCTTGACAACTCCAGGCTTCATAATGTAGCCATACAGGTAATCTGTAGCTACAGCTACAAATAAAATTATGAAAGTTAATCGAAACAAATGGATCTCCTCGATGGTGTCGGCTTTGGCCGCTCTCTGCGTGGCGGGTACGGTGACCGCATTCGCCCAGGAAAAAATCAAAGCGACCACGACCATCGGCATGGTGGGAGATCTCGTAAAGCAGGTTGGTGGCGACCGTGTGGAGGTGAATTCGCTCATGGGCCCCGGCGTGGATCCGCACCTTTACAAACCCACTTCCTCAGACGCGGCCCGGCTGAGCAGAGCGGATGTGATTTTTTACAGCGGCCTCATGCTTGAAGGACGCATGGGCGACCTCTTTGCCAAGCTGGCCCGGGCGGACAAGCCGGTCTATCCAATCACGGAATCCGTGCCGCGGAGTCAATTGACGGAACCCAAGGAATTCGAGGGACACTACGATCCGCACATTTGGTTCGACGTCAGTATGTGGGCGGAGACGGTGCCAACCATCATCAAGGGCCTGAGCGAAATCGATCCGGCGGGCAAGGCAACCTACGAGAAGAATGGCGCGGCTTTGATGGATCGCATGGCGGAGCTCGACGAATGGTGCAAGGACACCGCCGCCCAGCTCTCGGAGGAACAGCGCATCCTGGTGACCAGCCACGACGCTTACAATTACTTCGGGCGGGCTTACGGATTCAGGGTGATCGGCCTGCAGGGAGTTTCGACCGTCTCGGAGGCGGCGTTGGCGGACATGTCGAGTCTCGTCGATTTCATCAAGAAACAGAAGGTGAAAGCCATTTTCGTCGAGACAAGTGTCAATCCCGCCGCGATCAGACGTGTGTCGGAGGACGCGGGAGTCAAGATCGGGGGCGAACTCTTCTCCGACGCAATGGGCGAGCCCGGCGAGATGAAGCAAGGAGTCGACACCGGCACCTACGACGGCATGGTCCGTTACAACATGACCACCATCGTCAACGCCCTGAAATAATTTCAGGGAGAGAGATGGGGCTAGGCAGAGCGTTTCGAGATCGCTCCCCCCAGTTGCCATACCCGTTACCATCGTTCGAATTTTCCATGCGAAATCCAATATATTTTGCGACGATCGGACTTGCGATGGCAGGACTGACGATCGACTTGTCTGCGCACGAGGCCACGGGGCTTGCCAACGCCAACGCCGCGACGCCGGCGGGTCAATTGCCCGCGGATCTCGTCCTCCAGAGTGAACGCCAGGGCGATAGCATCAATGTCTCCGGCTCGTGGTGGGAGTGGGATACCGTAACCGGCGATTGGTTCGGTGTGCGCAACATCCTACTCGATCAGGGCGTTGATTTCTTCGGAGGATTCACCACAGAAGCGTGGGGCAATACCACTGGCGGCATCGGCATCGGAGCTGTCTCCACCAGCCTGTTTGACTTTGGCGTCGAGATCGACCTGGAGAAGCTTGTCGGCTGGGAAGGGGCAACCCTTTATAATAGCTGGTTCTCTCCCCAGGGACGCGATGTCTCCGAATTCTACACCGGGAACCTGTTCACAGTGAGCAACGCGGCGGCATTCAATTCGCTGTATCTCTTTGAATTATGGTTCCAGCAAACTTTTCTGGAGGAGACGATTTCCATCCGGCTCGGCCAGCTTGCGGCCGATGAAGAATTTGCCGGGAGCGACTACGGTTCGCTTTTCATCAACGCAACGTTTGGGTGGCCACCCTTCCTTTCGGAGAACATCCCCAACGTCGGACCAGCCTTTCCGAAGGGAACGCTCGGCATCCGACTGGCACTGAACCCGACCGATGGGCTCACCTTCCAAACGGCTGTCTATCAAGGCAATCCCTTCTCAGATGACGTGAATCGCCACGGTTTCCGATGGGAACTGAGCAGCGAGCAGGGATTCCTCTGGATGAACGAGGCTCAGGTACGCTGGAACGTGACCAAGGAATCCACCGGTCTGCCGGGCCAGTTTAAAGCTGGCTTCTGGTATCAAACTGCGGATTTCGCCAGTGCCGACACGGACTCGGCCACAACCTATCAGGGAAACTACGGCTTCTACGGAGTGTTCGACCAACTGCTCTATCGCGAGCCGGGCGAAGTCGTGGAATTTTCCGCCATCGCCGGGAGGGGTGGAAAATCCATCGCCAATAAACCGATTGCCGTCGTGGAGAAATCCGACCAGGGGCTCGGCTGGTTCGGCCGGATGGGCTTTGGCCCGCAGGATCGGAACTTTATCGGATTCTATTTCGACACCGGTCTGACTTATAAGGGCCTGATTCCCACTCGGGACCAAGATACTCTGGGCATCGGTTTCGCTTACGGTCAATTGACCCGCAGCGCGGCACAGTTGCTCACCGACGAAGGCTCACACGGCGTCGGTGCCGAAATGGCTCTCGAAGTAACCTACCAGTGCCAGCTCACACCGTGGCTCACGATCCAACCCGACCTGCAGTTTATCATCAGTCCTGGGGCAACGCGGGATTTCAACAACGCGCTCGTTGTCGGGGTGCGGGCTTCCGTCGTCTTCTGACGGACAGCGGGGCAACCGATGACAAAAAGCGGGCGGCGAAGACTCGAAAGAAACCCGTCGCCCCAGAGCCGGTGCCATGGCAAAATCGAAATCTCCATCGTCGCTTGCGTCATTTGAACCAGAATATTCGCAATTGCTATTGACAAAACCTCGCCCGGCGGATTATCTGAGGCTCCATAATGTAGCATGAGCTACATATAAAACAATGAACGCTCCCGACTCTTCATCCACGCCCTTGGAGGTTCACGACCTCACAGTGGCCTACCACAAAAAACCGGTTCTTTACGGGATCGACCTCCAGGTTCCGGAGGGCAGCTTGATTGGCATCATCGGACCGAACGGCGCCGGGAAATCCACCTTCATCAAGGCCGTGATGGGTCTGCTGCCGGTCTCGAGTGGATGGGTGAAGATTTTCGGCAAGTCCTACCGGGAGAATTGCCATCGGGTCGGCTACATGCCGCAGCGGGAATCGGTCGATTGGGATTTTCCCGTCAGCGTGATGGATGTCGTCCTCATGGGCCGCTACGGGCGGTTGCGCCTGGCGCAACGACCCACCAAACAGGATCGCGAAATCGCCCGCAACTGCCTGGAGAAGGTGAAGATGCTCCCGTTTGCCAACCGGCAGATCGGCAACCTTTCGGGAGGCCAGCAGCAGCGGGTATTTCTGGCCCGGGCGCTGGCTCAGGAAAGCGACCTCTATCTCATGGACGAACCGTTCGTCGGCGTCGACGCCGCCACCGAAGCCGCGATTATCGCCCTCCTGCGGGAACTTAAATCGCGCGGCAAGACTCTTTTGGTCGTCCATCACGACCTGGCCAGCGCGAAAGAATATTTCGACAAACTCATTCTGCTGAACATGCGACTCGTGGCCTTTGGAGACACAGATGAAGTGTTCACTCCTGAGATCCTTCAGACGACCTACGGCGGCCGACTCACCATTCTTTCTGAAGTCGCGCAGACTCTTTCGACGACTCCATGAGGCGCTTGCTGCTCCCATTGCTTTTATTTGGCTGTGTCTTTCTGGTTCCGGAGGTCGCACACGCCGTCCGCATCAGTGAACTGACGGATTCGACGATGATGGATCGGGCGGTCCGCTTCTTCACGTTTCGGGACGCGTCGTTGCGGAATGCTCTCATCGGTTCCATGTTGCTCGGCATTTGCTGCGGCCTCATGGGAACCTTTCTCGTTGTGCGAAAGCTCGCACTCATGGGAGACGCTCTCTCTCATGCGGTGCTTCCGGGCGTGGCGCTCGGGTTTCTCTGGAACATGGCGAAGGATCCGCTTGCCATCTTCATCGGCGCGACGATCGCAGGGCTCCTCGGTGCTGGAACCATCCAGTTGATTCGCAATACGACCAGGCACAAGGAAGACGCCGCCCTTGGATTTGTCCTCGCATCGTTCTTCGGTGTTGGCATCTGCCTCTTCACGATGATTCAAAACGTCCCGGGCGGGAACAAGAGCGGACTGGACAAGTTCATGTTCGGCCAGGCTGCGTCCCTCGGCCGTGGGGACGTCTGGCTGCTTGCTGTCATCGCCGTCCTTGCCGTCGGCACGGTGGCGATCTTCTACAAGGAATACACGATCACGAGTTTCGACGCGGGATTCGCCCGCTCGCTCGGCATGCCGGTTCAGATTTTCCATTACAGTCTCATGCTCCTGCTTGCGTTCGCCATCGTCTCCTCTCTGCAAGCCGTGGGTGTGGTGCTGGTCTCGGCCATGCTCGTCATCCCGGCGGCGGCGGCATTCATGCTCACGGATCGCCTCGGTATCATGCTCTTGCTTGCCGCGATTTTTGGGCTCTGCTCAGGGGCTGTCGGAGCATTTTTTTCCTTCGTGGGGAGAAATCTTCCCACGGGCCCCTTCATGGTGCTGGCGGCCGCTGCGGTGTTTGCGATCGCCCTGTTTTTTGGACCACGTCACGGTATCGTCTCTCGCTGGTGGCGTCAGCGGTCACGATCCGCCCGGGTCCAGCGCGAAAATACGCTCAAGGCCATTTACCATGTGCTTGAGGGTAATGAATTCCGCAGCGAGCATGTGAGTCTTCGCGAGTTGGCGGAACGCCGCCGCGAGACCCTCGAAGATGTCCAGCGGCAGCTCACCGCGGTTCGACGCACCGGATTCGTGACCCTCTTCAGCGATGCCGTGACCTTCACCCCGTCCGGTTGGCAGCGCGCCTGTGAGATCGTACGTAATCACCGTCTCTGGGAGTTGTATCTCACCAATGCGGCCCACATCGCAGCGGATCACGTCCACGAAGACGCCGAGAAAATTGAGCATATTCTTGGCGAAGACGCCGTTCGTCAGCTTGAGAAACGTCTGAACTATGCCCGACGCGATCCCCATGGGAAACTCATCCCCGGGATTGAAGACATCAGCCTTGGTTCCATCCCGCAACCCGCCGACCGGGCGACCGGATTCGGCCCGGCCCCGCACTGAATCCCTCGATGCAACAGCTCATCCCGCCCTTTGACTGGCACCGTATTTTTGTCCAACCCTGGACCACGGATTTCAGCATCACCATCTGGGTTGTGCTCATGGGTTTCTTCGTCACGGCCGCATGTGGACTGGTGGGGAACTACCTGCTTCTGCGTCGAATGGCGCTCATCGGCGACGCGATCAGCCACAGCATTCTGCCCGGTCTGGTTCTCGCGTTTATGATCTTCAAACACAACAGCACGTGGGTCATGTTCCTCGGGGCGTTTTCGGCTGGCCTGCTGACCGTCGCCATCATTGAGTTTATTCATAGGCAATCTCGGATCAAGCCCGACGCGGCGATTTGCATCGCCTTCACCGTACTCTTTGCGCTCGGCGTCGCCCTCATGAGCAGTCTCGAAAGTCAGGGTACGATTCATATCGATGCCGAATGTGTGCTTTACGGAGAAATTGCCTTCATTCCGCTGGAACCGCCGACGGTCTGGAACGGCATGGAAATCGGACCGCCGTCCGCCGTCCGCATGGGCATCGTGCTCGTGGTCGTCGCTCTTGCCATCGCAGTTTTTTACAAAGAGCTACTCGTCACCGCATTCGATGGTGGACTGGCCAAATCGCTCGGCATGCGGACGAGCGTTTGGCACTACGCTCTCATGGGTGCGCTGGCAATTGTCGTTGTCTCGGCCTTCGAGGCGGTTGGAGCCATTCTGGCGGTCGCCATGCTCATTGTGCCGCCGATGTTTGCCGCCCAGCTCTCCAGCATCCTGCCGGTGCGGCTCGGGCTCACCGTTCTGCACGCCGGATTGAGCGCTGTTCTTGGCCTTCATCTTTCCGTTTGGCTCAACTGTTCCGGTGCAGGCGCGATGGTTGTCGCGGCCGCATTCCTCTTCGTCCTCGCCTGGCTCGGCACGATGGCGGGATCGATTCGCAATAGATCCTTGGCAGTCGACCGGTGCAGCCGGGATGAAAACCTTCCCCAAGTTCGTTCGCTTTAACTCGATGTCCGATCCGGATGACTTGGTTCCGGGCGCTGCCTGATCGGCTTGCGATCATTGCGATTCTCAATGGACGCTCGCAATCCCGTTGGAGAAAGTTGCTTTGGATGGATGCCGGGCGCTTTGGGGAAAAAGACTCGCTTCTTGGTCGTTCAATGCAGGAATTTCTGCCAATGAGGGCTCGACGCCCCGGCTGACGATTTCCAGATTCCCGTGAAAATCCTCCACCAGGGCGGTGCAACTTTCGACCCAATCCTCTCGTGCCCAGATGGACATCCGAGATCCAACCGCTGCGATATTGCCTCATATTTGCATGAATACTCGGGCAAAATTCTCAGCTGGATTCTTTCGCATCCACCGGAGAATTGTAACATTCTCGAAACATCGTTGAGGCGCCGTCCCGGATTTCGAAAAGGAATTGCTACTCTCCGCCTTCTCCCCGCAGTATCATTCCACTCAAATATGACCGATGATTTTCAATGGTACTGCCTGCACACCCGTCCAAAGAATGAGGGTACGACCAGTCAATTGCTGCGCGCGGAGATCGACGTTGAGGTTTTTTGCCCGTTGATCCGTTTCGAACGCGCCAGACGGGAGGGAAAAGCCTGGGTCACCGAGGCGATGTTTCCAGGCTATGTCTTTGCCCGGTTTTCCTTTGATTCCCAACACCGAAAAATCCAATCCACTCGTGGCGTCATCAAAATCGTCCGCTTCGGAGAACATGTCGCCGTGGTTCCCGAAGACGTGATCGCCACCCTCCGCGAGGCGATCAGCGATGAGCAGACCATCATCCTTGAAGCCGGCATCCGGACCGGAGATGAAGTTAATTTGGTGGAAGGACCTTTCCGCGGACTGCGAGCTGTGGTCACCCGGATTCTCCCGGCCCAGGAACGAGTTGCCGTGCTGCTGGAACTTCTCGGAGCGGAACGCGAGATTGAAGTGTCTCTCCACGCCATCCTTCCCGACACCCCTCATCCCTTGGTTCGACCTGAGACGACGTAACCTGAGTTGCTTTTTAAACCGTTTCCATGTCCACCAACCCAAACCACAGCAAACCCGTTGTTTTGATCCTTTGCACCGGAAACTCCTGTCGAAGCCATATGGCGGAAGGAATCTTGCGCGCCTCGTCCGGCGAGATTTTTCGGGTCGAAAGCGCCGGCTCCCGACCCGCCGGACACGTCCATCCTCATGCCCTCACGGTCATGAAGGAAATTGGTATCGATCTCTTCGGACACCGCTCGAAACACCTCGATGAATTTCGCGAGTGCGACATCGAGACGGTGATTACGGTCTGCGGGAATGCGGACGCCGCCTGCCCGACATTTCCCGGTCAGGTCAACCGGCATCATTGGGGATTTGATGACCCGGCCCAAGCCACCGGAACCGATGCGGAAATTCTTGCCGCCTTTCGGAGGGTCAGGGATGAACTGCGCGCCGTATTTGGGGCCTATGCCGCCGGCCGCCATGATGCCCGCTGACCCTCCCGCCGGTTGGCTCATGGGCGAGCTTGTCGGCACGGTTTCGCTCGTATTCTTTGGTTGAGGATGCCATGGCTCAGGCTAGTTTTTGCTCATACCAGGGCTTCGAATTCGTGCAGATTCGGCAGACTGAAAGCATGACTGGCACTTCCACGAGCACGCCAACGACCGTCGCTAGCGCGGCGGGGCTTGTGGCTCCGAAGAGGGTAATCGCTACCGCTACGGCCAGCTCGAAGAAGTTACTCGCTCCAATGAGGGCACCAGGTGTGGCGACATTGTGTTTCACCCCGAAGATCCTCATCAGTCCGTAGGCCAATCCCGAATTGAAATAGACCTGGATGATGATGGGAACGGCCAACAACAACACGGCGGTCCAGTTCGTCAGGATATTCTCAGCTTGGAAGGCGAAGATCAGGGTAAGAATGGTCAGAAGGGAAAAGATCGCGACCGGGCGGAATTTCGGAAGGAAGGTGTCGTTAAACCAAGCCGCACCTTTGGTTTTGATGAGAAGGACTCGGCTCAGCCAGC
>CALBXK010000188.1 GCA_937890535.1 uncultured Spartobacteria bacterium | reverse complement strand
AACGGAGATTCAGCAACCCGATTCTTTTCGATCTGACCTCGAGCCTCCATGCGACTGGGGACAATGTCCTTGTGATCCGTATCCGGCGGATCAGTGCTGCCAACGAAATCGGGCTGGGCGGAATTCTTCGCCCTTCGTTTATTTTCAGTGGGCCGGCTGTTTCCTCGCCTTCCGCACCGGTGGAGCCGCAAGAACGGGTCTTACCGGGTGCCGGAGGGATTTAACCCTGATCTGGACAAATTCTTTCCAAGACCATGGCCACAGCGTTTCCGCCACCAAGGCAAAGGGTTGCCAGGCCGCGTTTACGATTCAGTCTCTGCATGGCATATAGTAATGTGACCAGGACGCGGGCGCCACTGGCGCCGAGCGGGTGACCCAAGGCAATGGCACCACCGTGAACATTGAGTTTCTCACTGGGGATATTGAAAGGCCCGGCGCAGGCCAACGTCTGGGCGGCAAAAGCCTCATTGATCTCGAATAGATCGATGTCTTCGAGGTTGAGACCGGTTTTTTTCAATACGGCATGGATGGCGGCAACCGGCGCGATGAATACTTCTTGCGGTTCGACTCCGGCGGTCGCGTAGCCCACGATGCGAGCCAGGGGCTTGCATCCATGCTCGTCCGCAAATTCTTCGGAGGAGACGAGAACCGCAGCGGCCCCATCGCTGAGTTGTGACGCATTGCCGGCGGTCACGGTCCCCGCGGGATCGAAGGTTGGCTTCAAGTGGGCGAGCTTCTCCAAATTTGTGTTGGGTCGAGGCCCTTGATCCTCCGAAATTCGCTGCGTTCCGTCTCGAGTGGGGATATCAACGGCAACCATCTCGTCTTCGAACCAACCGGATTGCGAGGCCACGACCGCCCGGTGCTGGCTTTCATTCGCAAAGTGATCCTGTTCCTGGCGGGTGATCTGTTTTACCCGGGCAATGGTGTCAGCCTGACTTCCCATGTGGCAATGATCAAAGGCACAGGTCAGGCCGTCGTGCAGCATCGAATCAACCATCTTCTGGTCTCCGAATTTCCATCCTGTCCGTCCCCCACTGAGAAGATGCGGAGCGCGGCTCATGCTTTCCATTCCTCCAGCCAGCACAGCCTGCGAGTCTCCGAGTTGGACGGCTTGAGCCGCCAGCATGACGGCTTTCAAGCTTGAACCGCACATTTTATTGATGGTGAGCGCGGCGACCGTTGCCGGGAGGCCGCCCAAAAGTGCCGCCTGGCGGGCGGGAGCCTGCCCGAGTCCGGCGGAGAGGACATTGCCCATGATGACTTCGTCGATCTGGTGGGAGGAGAGGCCGGAGCGTCTGACGGTTTCCCTGACAACGACGGCGCCGAGTTGGGTGGCGCTGAGCGATGACAGGTTTCCAAGAAAAGTTCCGATGGGTGTTCGACAGCCACTAAGGAGGACAGCTTGCATGATATTCGATGAATATTTTCTCGTTATCAGGGGCTTTTGCGAGGAGAAAATACGGAGTCTGGATAACGCCAGGTGCGGTCATCGACGGATTCCGTTTCTCCAAATTTGGCGTACAAGGTATTGCAGACTTGATGCATCAGTTCCCAAAGCGAGTCACCGCATAGATCGGCGGGCAGTTCTTTCTTGTCGGGATCTCGATCACTGACATTGAGCCGGAAGGGGCCTGTGATTTGCGGCAGCGGAATTGACCCGACCTGAGAGAGGCCCTCGCGTACGGATTCGGCAATGAGAGCCTGGGCGGCGAGGGGATGAAGGGAGTTGGCAAACTGGATGCCAAGGCTGGTTTTGACTTCCGCGGTGCGACACCCTGGAATCCATTCGCTGATTTCCCGACAGATGTGCTGATCACCTGACACGGCGACAAGGGGAACTTTTCGGGTGGCGCAGAGGAGCGCAGCCATGACTGTTTCGCTGAACCGATGGGTGATTCCGAGTGCATCGGTGAGATGCCAGAGGGAATGATTGCAGACAGCGTTCGGGGTGCCAGCTTTCGGATGCATTCCGATGGCGATCGCGGCATCAAACGATTCATCAAGACCCGGGAGCCAGGAGGGGGCATGTCCCGGCCGACCATGGAGAATCCGGCAGATGGGATCCAGTTCCTCAAAGAGGATATTGTAACAGGGCCCATGAGAGTCATTGACCCAAACTTCTTTGACGCCGGATTCCTTGCAGGCCAACGCCGCTGCGTTGATCTCCCCGGTGAGGAGACGATTCATGCGTTGAACGTGATGGAAGTTCCAGAGCGAGGCACTCATGGAATAGTAGTGGACATACCCGGCCACGCCTTCGATGTCGGTATGAAGATAAACTTTGGATGTTTTTTTCACGGCAAAAGCAGGACCATGGGGCATCGTGCAGGCGAAGGGAAGAATAGGGGGAGCGTGGACATTGTCGAGTGAGGGATAATCTTAGAGCACGATATATATGATTCCCAATAGGAAAAGAGCCGCCAGAACAATATGGCCGAGGACTTTCTGGGGAACGAAGTTTTGAAGTCGGGCGCTGATGATAATTCCAAACCAAGTGGGAAGTATCCCCACGGCGACGGCAATGAGGATGTGAGAATTTATTAAGCCGCTACCCGCGATCAGGCAGGAACGGACGAACATGGTCGCGGCGGAAAGGACCTGAAGGGTGGCGATGAGGACATTCACCTTGAGGGGGCGGCTTTGCAGGTAAACCAAAACAGGAGGCCCTCCCATATTGAAGGCTCCGCCCAGAAGTCCGCTGAGAAGACCCAAAGGAAATCCGAGGAATTTCGGGAAAATCAATTTTTGGTCCTTAGGAAGGAACGCTTGCAGGATGCTAATGGAAACCAGAACCACCCCGAGTGTTCGGGTGACTATGAGCGGCGAGACCGCGTTTAGGAGAAAAACGCCCAAGGGGATTCCGATTCCAATTCCCAACAGGAGCGGGCGGCATTCCTGCCATGACACTTTTTTCCAAAAAATGCCCAGGCTGCCAAGGATGCTCACCGTCCCAATGAGGGTAACCGTCGCCGTCGCCTCCCGAACCTCCATGACGAGAGGGAGGAGAGCCATGGCGATGATGCCGAAGCCAAACCCTGTCAGTCCTTGTTTGAACCCACTGATCAAAAATATGACGACCAGCAGACCAAAATTGAATCCAGGCTCCACCTGTTGCGATAGGTGCGTCGGCTACTTTGCTTTCGGAGTCAGGCGAATGACGCTCCAATCACCGGGTGCGAGTTGGACCTCGAAGGTTGATTCGCCTTCCTCCTGGCTGAGGGCGAGAGGAAAACCATTGGGAATGACGCAGTCCTGGGCGGAAGCGAAGTGTCCCCGGACCCGGAGCGTCGCCGAGACCGTGTTAGTCAGGGAGGTATTGACGGGAAAGACGAAGACGGTTCCATCGTCGGCCACGCGGGTGGTTAATTTGATGGATTCCGAGTTCGCAACCGCCAGCCGTGGGATGGACTCCGCGAGGAGGTCATTCAATTGCTGGCGGCGATCGCCGTTGCTGACGAAGGCATCGATTGATTTGCCCAAGTATTTGATGGTGCCTTTTCCCAAAGGGCGGGTTTTGATTGCGCCCGAGTCGGATGCGATCCGGGGAAATTTGACGGACCAAAGATCGTTTCCGCTTCGCTCCACCGGGGCAAAGGCGGTGAGAAACGCGGATTGATCTGTCACAAGAGGCGAACCCCATGGGGAATCCATGGCAAAGGGACCGATGGTGATGAGTCGTCCACCATCCTCGACCCACTTTTTGAGCTGAATGGAAAATGCTGGATCCATCCAATAGCCATTGGCCACGATGAGAGTGGAAAATTCGGAGAGCGAGGCTTTCCCGTCCAGGATCATCTCCTCGGTGATGTAATCTGCGGGATAGCCGCCCGGAGCGAGAAACTCATTGTGAAGCATAATGAGATTGCTGAGGGAGGGGAGACCGGTGCTTATGGACATGGCTCGGGCGGCCAGATTCAATACGGTGGCATCGGGCTGCAGCAAAGCGGCCCGGGTCGGCTCGGGGTGGGTCTCCACGAGAGATTTTTCTATATCCTCCCCACGCTGGAACATGACCGGAAGGATACTCGCACTCCAACGCAGGATGGTCCCGTCAAAGTCCAGACCAAAATCCCCCCCTCCGTAGGCCAGGGCGTAGGCGGTCGGGCTCCGGCTGGGTTTCAACCACCAAGCGATGTAGCGGTTTCCCCGCGCATAGAGACGCCAGAAAAATTCTCTGAGCGCGGCCCGAGATTTGATTTCGTCATCCATGACGCGACTCGAATACATCGCGTAGTAATTTTCATAATACCCCATGGTTTTTCCAAACCGGGTGGTCAGCCGATCCAGGATGGCCCAAATGGCGTCTTCATTGGTCGGAGTCCAATGAAAAGAATAAATGTCAGCCACATCTTCCTTGAAGACCCAATAGAGATTTCCGTTGGCCAGAAAATGGGAGTCATCAATCATAACTGGCGTCCCCGGGGAGCCGGCATGATACGCCTTCTTCAGCAGTCGACTGTAGGCGAGATGATTCATCCGGCTGAAGCGCTCCCATTCATAGGTCAAACCACTCACCGAATTGGCGGGAACGAGCCACTTGTCATCGGGAGGTTCAATGGCCGCAAACGAGGCGAAATCCGTTTTCCATCGCGCATTGAGTTGGCTTATGTCTTGGTAGCGGCTGGCGAGGTATTTTCGGAACGCCTCTATTCCCGTGGGATTGTATCCCACGGTGCGGTAGCCTTTTCCCGAGGTCACGCCGGGGAGATGGAGGATATTATTGTCCTCCCAGCCAGCCACGACATAGGCAGTTTCCTTTCCAAAATGTTTGGCCAGGGCTTCGACGCTGTCACGGGCGTATTGTTGAATGAAGGGATGATTGATGTTCATGCCATCGTTGAGGACCATGGCATCGCCCCCGACCTTGCGCGATTCCACCTGAAGTCCGTCGCTGGTGGTCAGGAGCATATCCGGGTCTTCTTGCGCTTTCTTTTGCAACCAATCCGGGAAGGGCATGGCGTAGTAACTGCCAAAGAGCATGTGATAGCTGACTTTCATCCCCGGGGAGGTCTTTTCGATAAAGTTGACGTACTTGGTCATCAAGGGAAACTGAAAGTCCCCGTTCCCATCCGAGATGGGGAGGGTTCGCGTCCAATCGATATTGATCGAATTCCACCGGTCCCAGAGGATCTGGATGGGCTTCTGGTAGGCAAACGACGCGTAGAGCGTGTGGTGGAGTCCGTTGGGGGTTCCTGATTTGTCGGTGGGTTGATCTTCCGCCGCGAAGCGGAGATTGGCCGGGGTCCAGGGAGCGGATTTTTGCAGTTTGGCCTGGAGAGCGCCAAGACTGGAATCCACCGCCGTGCTCTGGCTGGATATTTTTCCCTCTAGTTTTGTCAAGCGGGCGGGCAGGCCGGCGAGGCCGGTCGCATCCCAGTTGTTGTCGAAGGCCTTCCCGTAGAGGCTATAGATCGCATCCAGTTCGTCCATAACTTCGGTCAGGGAGACGGGAGAATTCGGTTGGGATTTTTCGGTATTTTGGGTCGCCTCAAATTCGGCCCTTTGAAGCTGGAGCACCTTTTCCTCCAACTTAGAAAGGGCGACGATCGCAACATTAAGCCCCACCGCAACTTGGTAAAATTCGGGGGCGACATCTTTCAAGTTTTTATAGCCGCTCCAATAGATTTCATCGCCGAAGAGGCCGAAGGTTTCGAGACTCGCGTGTCGCTTGCGCCTTTCGTCGGTGAGAGGGGCCACATCGTATTTCCACAAAGTAAATTTTTGGGGCTCGGCTCCTGCGGCCTGCTTCATCAGGATCTTTCCGGCACTGACTTGCGTGCGCCGGAGTAATTTTTCGTTTTGTCGGTTCTTGTTCCAATATGCCAGCTCCGGCGAAACTTCCCAGTCACTGGAGAAAATTAATTGTGGAAATTTGGAGGTTTGGCTGAAACGCTCGAGTTGGGCCCAGGAGGAGAGCTCCAGAGGGGAAACCGAGTGGTCGATTCGGTGTACGGCAAAGCCGGTGACGGCGTTGTTTTCCGGTTTGGTTACTCCCAGGGCAGCAAAGGGGATCGCCACTTCGGCACTCCACCCTCCTTCGAAGATGCTGGTGACGGCTTCAAAGGCCAATTCGGTGTGGGTGGAATTTCCATTCATCGACAGATAGGCACCCGTCCGCCCCGAAGCATCGATCAGGAGTTGCTGCCAGACATCGGCATCCGGTCGCAGCCGCAGCCAAATCTCGATGCCGTCATTGCTTGCGGGTTCGCTGTGTTCGGTCATCGGAGTATAACCGGGAGGAGTCTTTGCGATAATGCCGAAGACGATCCCCTCGTCATTCCAGATGGCGCGGACTTCGGTGGCATTCGTGGCGTCAGTTCCTTTCGTGATTGTCAAAAAATCCACGGCCGCCTGGGTGGTATCCCAGGCCGAATCGCCGGCGACAACACCATCCATTAGGGGAGCGGCCTTCTTGTAGGAATAGAGGATGTGTTCATTCAAGTCCCCGGGCTCGGCACCGAGCGGAGAAATGGCAACCACTCCGAAAAGGGTGGCGGTGAGGAGGGACGGATAGCGAAACGGGATATTCATGAGGAATGAGCGTGAGGATATTTCTGGGTAAGAATCTGAGATCAAAGCGTGATTTGCCAACCAGGAAGGAGGATCATTTATTGATTCCTAAGGGAGGTGAGGGCAGCCGCAGGTTGATAGAATTTCTAATTTATACGAAAATGGCAAGAAATGATTTTTTTCAAAGCGAAATCTTAAAAACCGGAATGGAGCCACGGATAAACACGGATTGTCACCTGAAACGGATGCGCAGCACCGGCCAGGCTTTCAAATTGGCTTTCGAGGAGCCTCTGGTGTGGTCCGAAGAATCTGGAGGAGGGCGGCAATGAATTCAGAACGATCCGGCATCCTCCACCAGTCCGGAGTGCAAATTTTTGACAGGTCTTGGATTTCTTCCTCGGCGATTTCGTTCGCCCTTTGGACATACTCGGGATCGGGGAGGATTCGGAAAAGTTCCAAAAGAAAGCGGATATGATAGGCGGTGGCAGAGAAGCGCCAGACTCCATCCTTGGTGAACGGTCCCCCGCAGACGGCGCGGTCGGCATCGAAGTCGGCGGCCAGAGGGGCAAGTTTTAGGGCCAACGTGTGGTCGGAAAAGTTGGCGGCGATGCTGGCGAGGTGGACCGGGATTTCGGTTCCCGCACAATGTGACCAATATCCCGGACGGCGGTAGAATCCGCCTCCATCATAGATGGACACTTTCGCAAGTCGGGAATCGGTTTTGGCGGCGTCTTCCCGTGCTTCACGGGTCGGAAAGGCATAACGGGCGTCGCCGTCCAGCGGGCGGCCATCCCGTCCGATGAGTTCGTGAAACGAGCGCTCATTCGGCCGGTAGGCGTGTTCGAGAATGCCATGGGCCAGGCGCAGGGCCATGGTTTTGAGAGAGCCCCCGAAGGCGGATTCTTTGGCCTGGATGCGGAGGCTGGCTTGGGTCAGGAGGTTGGCCGCCATGGCGGTGCCGCGGGACTCGCTCCATTTTCCGGGAGGAGCATCGGCTCCGGGAACATGGTTCACCGCTCCAAAAAAGTTTGGAATCAGGCCGGTCTGGGAATCTTGAACCGCGGCCCACTTGGCAAACATCCGTCGAGCCCAGTCGAGGAAACAGGGCTCCTCTGTTTCGCAATAGGCGTCCACCCACCAAAGAATCATGCGGGCTCCCGAGGATTCGAAGCCGCAATGGGCGCTGGACTTGAGAAGGGCCGGGGTGGTGCTACGGGCATCAAAATTGTAGAAACAAAATCGATTGTATTCCATATTTTTGGGATCAGTGACCAGTCCGGTGAACATCGATTTCATCATTAACTGCATCGCGTCTGGCGCGGTTTTCCAAAGGTCCTCATTCGGGAGGCAGGGGATCGTTCCGGTATTGAAGGGTTTGAACTTTGGATAGGAGCTGGAACCTTTGGAGCGCGGTGTGAGGGTGGGGAGTTCGAGGACAGATTCTTCCCCGAAGTAGCCCAGGCCGCTGCGGGGGTCGAATCCGTGCCGGGCCAGGATTTCGACAAAGGCGTCATAGCGTTCGGTCAGCCGGTTGTCTCGAAGAGTGGCTCCCAGATCTTTGAGCTGGGTGGAAAGCGGCACATCGAGCAGAGTCGGATGCCATGACCAGGGATTTTCTGAGAAATTGTAGAGAGAATGCTTCCCGTCCTCATCACGGTGTCCGAGGGAGAGGTATCCGCGGTTGATGGTGGAGTTGCAGGTCGGCAGAGGAATCTCTCGACCGTTCAGGGGAACCTTTATCGAGGTCTGACGAAAGATTTCTTCAAGACTCAAACGAAGGAATTCCTCAATCGTTGGCGGGGTGGTTGGGCTTGGTTTCTGAGAAGGAACACCCAAATGGCATACGAGTTCCGGGTCGCGGGTTCCCTCCTTGGCGAGCAACTGATAATATCCCCCATCGGCAAACTCCTTCCTGGGGATACGAAAGATCTGTGTGCCGTCTTCACGAGTGAGGGCGAAGGGTTGGATCCAAAGAGCCTCGGGATTTCCCTTTTTACAAAGAATTAGCTGCAGGGTCAGGCCCTGGGGGCCGTCAGGCTCGGGGCGGATCGTGAGCCGTCCGGAGACTTCCGTTTCCGGTCGTAGAAGGAGGCAGGTGTCCAGTTCCACGAGAACAGAAGTGAGGAGATTGGTGACAGATTTCATGGTCGACGATTTTGATTCAGAGGGGGGAAGGGGAGTTTATCCTCAAAAATTCTTTTTCCTCCGGGGAGGAGACGGCGTTCTGGAAGGCATCGAGCCAGGTATCTTTGAGCAGGGCAGAACTGAGGAATGATCGCCGCAAAGTCGGTGGAGAATCTGGCGTTCGCAGAGTGGCAATGAGGGGACCCTGGGTGTGGAGTTGGGTTTGGGCGATGATTTCTCCTCGCGGATCGACCAGGTAGCTGTCTCCATATCCGACGCCATCGATAGCGAATTTTTCATCTCTTCCTGAGACGACATTGTTAGCGCGCAAAAACCAGATGCTGTTTTCCGTGGCGCGCGCCCGATGATCATTACGAACCCCCAGATAGTGATTCATGAGAGCCTCCTTGGTGACGTAATTGTAATGAGGGGCCACGATGAGGGCCGCGCCTTTCAAGGCGAGAATGCGGGCTGGCTCGATATACCCGCCATCCGAACAGATGAGGACGCCAAAGCGCAAGTTGTCATGTTCAAACACCGGGAAGACGGTGCCTCTTTCGTGAAATGGCATATAGGCCGTACATTTGCTGTAGGTGCCGAGCAGTTTTCCTCCGCGCAGGACCAGCGCGGTATTAAACAAAAGATCGCCTCGTTGTTCATTGACTCCGACCACGATGGAGCAGGCGTGCTTCTCCGTGGCGGCGACCACGCGGCCAATCTCCTTGCTGTTCAGGGACAGCGCCGCCTTTCGGGTGTCTTCTTCGTTCTGGTAGTAGCCATTGAGGAAACATTCCGGAAAAGAAAGAATATCAATCCGGTCAGGGCCGAGCTTTTCCAGGGCTTGTTGAAAAACCGAGAAATTCTCTTCGAAGTCGGCTGAGACTTCAGCTTGCCAGTGGGCGATGCGGTATTCCTGGGCAGGAGAGGGGGGCATGGGTGGT
>CALBXK010000187.1 GCA_937890535.1 uncultured Spartobacteria bacterium | reverse complement strand
TCATCATGACCATGTGCCGGAGCGTGATCCGTAGCGAGGCGGTGGGCCGAACTTCCGCCGCGGACGTCTTGTGTCGGGTCAATGAGCAGCTTTATCCCGATATCAAGGAGGATATGTTTATCAGTGTGGCTTATTTTATCCTCGATACTCAGAGCAACGAAGTGACCATGGCGCGGGCTGGACACGACGCTCCGCTCTGGTATCGGGCCGCTGATCAAGGGGTGGAAAAGCTCACTCCGAAAGGAATCGCCATGGGCATTGACAGCGGAGAGGTCTTCAATAGAGTTTGCGCCGACTACTCTTTTGAAATGGCGTCGGGAGACTGCCTGTTGCTTTACACCGACGGGTCCACCGAGGCCATGGATGAAGAGGATCTGGAATTCGGGTTGCCCCGCCTGGTGCAGGGGTTGCAGGCCAGCGCCGCGCTGGGTGCACCGGGAATCATCAAACGTCTCACGGAAGACGTAAAAAACTTTGCGGGGAAGCACCCGCAATATGACGACATCACTTTGATCGCGATTTGCAAAAAATGAATACTGAACCTGACACCGACCCCTCCGCCGAGCCGGAAGAATCTGAGATCCCGCCGGGTGCGGAGGAATCGAACGAACCCAACGAACCCAACGACCTGGCGGCGGAGCTCGAGAAATTCCGCGATCTGGCCCTGCGGTCCCGGGCGGAACTTGACAATTATCGCAAGCGGGTTGTCCGGGAGAAGGAGGAGGCAATCCGGTATGCCAATGCTCGGCTTCTGGAGGATCTCTTGCCGATTCTGGACGCCTTTGAACTCGGATTGCAGGCCGCCCAAGGGGGCGGGGACTCGGGCAGTCTGGTTGAGGGGCTGGTCATGGTCCGTCGGCAGCTTGAGGAGTTTCTCCGTTCGCATGGCGCCGAAGCTGTGGAGGCTGAAGGGGTGGCCTTCGATCCAAATTTTCATCAAGCGGTTGCCCATGAACCCAGCGACGATGTGGCCGAGGGCGATGTCATCCGCCAGGTGCGCAAAGGGTACAAACTCAAGGACCGCTTGATTCGGCCCGCCATGGTTTTCGTATCCAAGGGATCTCCGACGGTATGACCGATAAGCGAGACTACTATGAGGTTCTTGGCGTGAGCCGGGGCAGCAGCGAGGCGGAAATTAAGAAGGCCTACCGGAAACAGGCGGTTAAGTTTCATCCGGACAAGAACCCTGGTGATCATGAGGCTGAGGAACGCTTCAAGGAATTGGGCGAGGCCTACGAAGTGCTGATGGAGGCGGACAAACGAGCCGCCTACGACCGCTATGGTCACGCGGCATTTCAGCAGGGCGGCGGAGGTGGGGGCGGGGGCTTTCACGATCCCTTCGATCTTTTCCGCGAAGCCTTTGGTTCCGGGGGCGGATCGGGCGGCATCTTCGAACATTTCTTCGGTGGTGGGAACGAGGAAGCTGGGCATCAGCGGGGTTCGGATCTTCGCTATGACATGCAGATTACCTTGGAGGAGATCGCTGCCGGATGTGAGAAGGAGATCGAGATCCGTAAACTCAGCGCCTGTGAGACCTGTGAGGGCAGCGGAGCCCAGGAGGGGTCCCGGGCGGTGAACTGCTCGACCTGTGGGGGGCGCGGGCAGGTCGTGGCCTCGCGGGGATTTTTTCAGGTGGCGCAGACCTGTCCCAAATGTCAGGGGGCTGGCTCGATCATCGAGAAGCCCTGCCGGACCTGTCACGGGGAGGGACGCACGGAGCGTACGTCCCGGGTGAAACTGAAGATCCCGGCAGGGATCGATGAAGGGGCCCGTTTGCGAAGTGTCGGCGCTGGGGAAGCCGGTCTGCGCTCTGGCCGATCCGGAGACCTCTACGTCGTCATTCATCTCAAAGATCATGCCATGTTCCAACGCGACGGCATGGACCTGCATTGTGAGATGCCGATTCCGTTTTCGGTGGCGGCTCTGGGGGGGGAGGTACGGGTGCCCACCTTGAAGGGTGCGGTTGCGTTGAAGATTCCGCCTGGGACCCAGAGTGCCCGTCTCTTTCGGATCAAAGGGCAGGGAATGCCGGCAATGCAAAGCACGAGCCGTGGGGACATTCTCACCCGGGTGCAGGTGGAGGTTCCGACCCATCTGAATTCTGAACAGCGCACCGCGCTCGAACATTTTGCCCAGCTTTGTGGGGAGGAAAATACCCCCCTGCACAAAAGTTTCACCGACCGAATTAGGGACTTGTTCACTTAATAAACCACCGAATGTCATGCTTGTGACCTGCAAGGAAATGCGAAACGCCGAGGAGGCCGCCTTTGCCCGTGGGATCCTGGCTGCGGATTTGATGGAAGCGGCAGGTCGTGGGATCGCGGAAATTGTGCGGCGAACCCATGGGGTCGCTGGCACCTGTGTGGTCTTTTGTGGCAAGGGCAACAACGCAGGAGATGGATTGGTCGCGGCGCGCCATCTCAGGGCGTGGGGGTGGGAAATTCTTGTTTATCCGGCCTGCGGGGCTGAGGTGTTTTCCAGTCTTTCGGCCCGGCATTTTCAAGCGCTCCAGGCCCCGCTTTTTGACCGGGCGAGCCCCGGGACTGGCTCGCTGCTGCGGCCATTGGTCATTTTGGACGGACTCCTCGGGATTGGGGCACGGGGAGAGCCGCGCGGAGCGGTTGCGGAGGCGATTGACGAACTGAATCAAATGCGGCAGGAGGCGGGGGCCTGGGTCCTCGCCATCGACCTTCCCAGTGGACTCGATGGGGACAGTGGCCTGCCGGGCACGCCCTGCGTGGTGGCGGATTTCACCGTGGCCATCGCCGGAGTCAAAAAGGGTCTGGTCGAGGATGCGGCCGTGGACGCCGTCGGTCGCCTTGAGGTATTGGCCTTGTCGGATCTTGACTTCCCTGGCTCGGAACGCGGAGAGGTTGCCACCGCCGCCGGTCTGCGGAGTTGGTTGCCGTCCCGTCGGATGAGTCTTCACAAAGGGAATTGTGGCCGGGTGGGCATCATCGCCGGATCGCCCGGATATATCGGCGCCGCCTGTTTGTGTTCCGCAGCAGCGGTGCGGGCCGGAGCCGGATTGGTCACCCTTTATGCCCAGCCGGATATCGCGGAACTTTTGTCCGTAACCTGTATTCCTGAGGTCATGGTCCGGACGGTTTCCCGGTTTCGCGACGTTGGAGAGGAAAATCTCGATGTGTTGGCGGTGGGGCCAGGCAGCGGTCGGGCGGCGGCTGGAGATTTACTCGCACTCATGGTCGATTTTCCCAAACCTCTGGTGATCGATGCCGATGGGTTGAACATTCTTTCCAGCGATATCGCCCGGCTGAAGCACTGCCGGGGACCGCGGGTCTTGACCCCGCATCCCGGTGAGATGGAGAGGCTCTTTCCGTCCCGTGCTCGGACCCGGCGTCAATGGGTGGAGGATTTTCTTCAGGAGTATCCGGTTTCCCTCTTGCTCAAGGGGGCGAGGACGCTCGTCGGCTGCGAGCAAAGGATTTCGTACAACCCGACTGGCAACCCCGGCATGGCCAGTGGCGGGATGGGGGATGTCTTGACTGGGGTCTGTGCGGCGTTGATACCGCAGATCGCGGAGGAACAAAATTTTCGCGCCCCCGTGCTAGGTGCCTGGCTCTGCGGGCGGGCGGCCGAGAAAGCTGTCTCCGGTCGCTGTGGTGCGCCCGAATCTCTCACTGCGAGCGATGTCGTGGCGCATCTGGGAGCGGCATTTCGTGCCTTGCGGGAAGATCCCTGAGCCCGCCGCTTTACGTCGAAGGCCTTGCGTTGGAGGGCCGAATGGCTCTTCAAAGAGGCAGCGTGAAAAGACTTCGCCTGGGCATTGGGCGAGGTGGACCTTCGTCCCCTGGCGATTTTTTCCCCGGGGGTGAAAGGATTGGCAAAAAATGATTTGGCATCGGCGCCTTTGTGACTACCTTAACGGGAATGTTTTTGCGCAGGGCCCTGGCGATTTTACTGGTGTCTGGGGCTGGTGCCATCGCGGCAGGCCCCGCCTTGTCGCGTCCCCTGCTCAAGCAAGCTGCGGTGGAAAGTGCGACCGACAACATTCGTTCCGGGTGGTGCGGACGAGGGATTCTTTCCATTTTGCAGAAGTCAGGGCTGGGGGACCGCTTGAAGCCGGGCAATGGTCAGGATTGGGAAAAAATTCTCATGCAGGCGGGATGGAAGCCGTTGAAATGTGTCGCCCCATTGAAGGCCCCGTTGGGAAGTGTGTTGGTATATCTGGGAGATGCCCGTTTGGGAAAACGACCACGGGGCACTCCTGGGGGCCGATTTGGGCACGTCGAAATGGTGGCCCTCGGGCGCGATGGTTCTCGACTCTACGTCGCGGACTCTCCGCGGGCCCGTCCAGGCGGATCTGTGCGTGACAATTTTACCGGACGGGCCTGGCTGCCGCCGGGACCCTCAATTTGGCAGGCCCCGGCGGTGGGGGATCAGGTTGAAGTCGTGATGCGGGAGCGCAAACGTATGGCGCTGGCAGAATTTTCCCGTCGGCGGGGCGAGTTGGCCGGTGCAAGTTCCCCACTGCGGGACGGAAATCTTTAGGATTGGAATTATTAGCAATCCTTCAAAGGGCCTCGAGAACTTTCTCGGCGCGAACGACCCATATTCCCCATTGAAAACGACGCTCAATGCCGAGATCAAACCCGAAGCCTGGGCGACGCTGAACAGCGACGCGTCACGGGTATTCGAGAAACCGAAGCAGGGGAGGATTGCCGTGAAGGTGATCAATCATCTCGGGGATGAGGTGATGAAGGTTTTCAAACTCTAATCCCGCGCTAGTCTCTCCCGTCATGAGCGCAATTAGTCCGCAACTCACCAACGCACCCATCGTGGAAGCGATCGTGGACATCGAGTGCGACATGCCTCCCAAGTTTGACCTAGTTGCGCTTGAAGGCGCGGCGCGAGACGCCTATGGGGACAAGTATCCCGTGGTTCAGACCCAGTTCGTTGAGCAGCACCAGATTGAGCAACGGCCTGATGGAGCCGCAACGCACACGCTGAAACGCGGCATCCAGGCGCTTCAGTTCCGACAGGATGACAGCAAGCAACTCATCCAAGTGAGATCGCAGGGATACTCATTTAATCGGCTGGCTCCCTATTCGACTCTGGATGACTACCTCGGCGAGATCGAGCGCACTTGGAGGCTGTTTGTGGGATTGGCGGCACCGGTGCAGGTTCGAGCAGTGCGTCTTCGCTACATAAATAGGCTTGCTCTGCCGTTGAAGGAAGGAAAATTGGAGACCGCTGATTACCTCAAAGTGAGCCCACAACTACCTGATGAAAGCAATCTGACCTTTGTGGGATTCTTGAATCAACACTCTGCCGTGGAGACCGGGACGGGGAATCAGGCAAACATCGTGCTGGCGGCGCAACCGCCTGAAAATGAGATGCTCCCTGTCATTTTTGATATCGGGGTGAACCATTTGGAAAATGGAGAAGTCGAAAATTGGCCCTGGATTCTTGAGAATATTCTGTCATTAAGGAGCCTGAAGAATCGTATTTTTGAAAACACGCTCACCAAACCATGCCTGAACCTGTTTCGACAATAGGCCTGATGATTGTCGGCTATGCCGCGATGCAGCCTTTTGCACGCGTCGGTTCCGCCATCTCCTTGGAGGCGCAGGCCGTTCGCAAGGCTGCCTGTGACGTGGTTCATCATGTTGAACGCTCGCAGTCGCTCTTTGGCATCAAAGCCGCCGCCATTTCCGACGTGTGGAAGCTCGCTGACGAATGTGATAAGGATGGGTGGGATGGCGATGAAGCGATGGCACTCAATTACCTGGCTGTTGCTGGGGCCGTGGCTTTGATCCGCGCATTGCCCGAGGGAATCCCCATGCCTGAATTTGCTGTGGAACCGGATGGCGCGATTTCGCTTGATTGGATTGAGTCGCGAAATCGGCTATTTTCGCTGAGCATCGGCAG
>CALBXK010000186.1 GCA_937890535.1 uncultured Spartobacteria bacterium | reverse complement strand
GAGGCGGACACCGTCTGGCGCGAATCGTCTCCATGGAGTCCCTCCCCGGAGGGGCCGAAGGAGGCCGCCTCGTTAGGCTCCTGTTTGCCAATACCCGACCCAACTCCCCGGAATCCTACCAACTGCTCCTTCCCAAGGGACTCCAAGGTGCACCACCGGCCAAATCCCCCGAAAAATCCTAACGCCGCAGGATATCAGCGGACGGATTCCTTCAATAGGGGCTGAAGTTTTTTAATATCCTGTACCGAATCCCGGTGACAGACGAGAATGGCATCCTCCGTCTCCACCACCACCAGATCTTCAACCCCGCAGAGCACGACCGTCCGTCCTCCGGACACCACAATGTTGTTTTTCGATGCCTGGGTGACGACATCTCCCCGCAGGGTGTTTCCATCGTCATCGTGACCGAGATGCTCGGGCAACGCCGTCCAGGAACCGACGTCATCCCAATCATATCGGGCTTTAATCGCGAGCACCTTGGACGCCCGCTCCATAACCGCAAAATCGACGGAAATTTTTGGAAGTTGGGAAAAATGTTCCGCCAGATAGGCGGAAGGATCCCCAGCGGGAAAATTACGCATGAAAGGTCCCAATTCAGGCACCAAACGTTCCCCCTCGCGAAGAAACACTTCGGCTTTCCAAAGAAACAAGCCGGCGTTCCACCCGTAGCATCCTGATTTCACATACCCCTCAGCCGTCGGAAGATCCGGCTTCTCCACAAAACGCAAAACCTCCCAGGCTCCGTCCGTTTCCTCCCCCAAATGGAGATACCCGAATCCGGTCGCCGGCTGGGTGGGGGGAACTGAAAAGGTCACCAAGGCCTCGTGGGAAAAGGCAAGTCGCGCCGCATCCCGCAATTGCTCCTGAAAAATCTCCAAGTTGTGAATCATGGCATCGGCCGGGAGGAGGGCACAAACCGCCTCCGGGTCGCGGGCGCGAGCCAGGCCGGTCGCCAGAGCACAGGCCGGGGCGGTGTCGCGTTTTGCTGGTTCGAGCAAGATATTCCTCGCCGGCAAAAACGGAAGTTCGTCACACACCGCGTCGGCCTGGGCGGCGTTCGTAAGCACAAACACCCGTTCCCAGGGCACCAGTCCCTCCACACGACGCACCGTGGTTTCCAACAGGGTCTGTTCGCTGAGGAGCTTCAAAAGGTGCTTGGGTTTCCGGGACCGGCTCAGGGGCCAAAACCGTTCACCACTCCCCCCGGCCAGAATAAAAATATGAAGATGATCGAGCATGGGGAATAAAGGGTTCCGTTTTCAGCAAAGGCAGGTCGATGTCATCGCAACGCTCAGGGGAGCAACTGGAAACGAGGTCACCTGCGGCAACGAGCCCCCAATGAACACTGAAAACTGAACCCTGGACACTCTTTCTTCTGAAAACCCTTTCGTTCTTGCCTGCATCCCTGATTCTTCAATAGTTCAATGGGTACGCATGGCACTTGTCGTTCAACGTCCAAAACTCTCCTTAATTGAGAAGCTCTACCTCCCCGCAATCGTGGCGGGGTTGGCGATCACCTTGAAACACTTGAAGAACCTTCTCCTCGGGAAGACCAAGGTCACAATGCAATATCCCGAGGAAAAATGGGATTCCCATCTCCCCGCCCACTACCGTGGAGCCCCGGCCCTGGTGCATGACGAACACGGCAAGGACCGCTGCGTGGCCTGCCAGCTCTGCGAATTTATTTGTCCGCCCCGCGCCATCACCATCACTCCCACCGAGATTCCGGCCACTGACCCCTGGGCCAAAGTCGAAAAACGTCCCGAGGAATTTGAGATCGATATGATCCGCTGCATCTATTGCGGACTCTGCGAGGAGGTCTGCCCCGAAGAAGCCATTTTTCTAAAAAAGGAATACTCGATTACCGGCTACAACCGGCAGGATATGAAACACGACAAGGAGAAGCTCTACGAGATGGGCGGTGTCGTGGAAGGGCTTGTTTACAAGTGGAACGAAAAAAAGTAGCCGGGCGGCAGTCGGGTTGTTAAAAACCCTTGCCGTCCCACACTCCATCACTTCATGCAGATCGTACTTTTTTGGATTTTTGCGAGCCTGATGCTCTTCTTCGGAGCGTTGGTGGTGACGTTGCGGAATCCGGTATCCTGCGCCTTGAGTCTGGTGATGACCTTCCTGGCCCTGGCCGCCTTGTTCGTCACCCTCGATGCCTTCTTCATCGGAGTGATCCAGATCCTGGTTTATACCGGGGCCGTAATGGTGCTTTTCCTTTTCATCATTATGTTGCTCGATTTACGGGGCGAGAAGACCCGCCGCCTCAACCTCGGTGCCTGGGCCGGTGGGGGACTCGTCGCCGTGGGATTCGTCGGACTCCTCGTCCGAGTCATCCATACCCTGCCAGGATTCGCCTTCGAGAAGCCGCCCCTATCCGATCCGAGCGCAAGCGATGTCGCCGCCGTGGGGTGGACGCTGTTCGAATTTTTTAATCTACCTTTCCAAATCATCGGAGTCCTGCTCCTCGTCGCCACCGTGGGCGTCGTCCTCCTGAGCAAGCGCGAAATCAAGTAGCATGAGAGTTCCGTTTACAGTGTTCAATATTCAGGAGAGGCGGCGGAGTGCCGCGCTCATCGAGCCCACTTCCCACTTCCCACTTCTCACCTCCCCCTTCGCATAATGTCTCCCACCCTCGCCGATTATCTTCTGGTCAGTGGCCTGCTCTTCACCATTGGGCTGGCCGGAGTCATGTTGCGGCGCAACATCATCATCATCTTCATGGGCCTGGAGATGATGCTCAATGCCGCCAACCTCTCCCTGGTGGCCTTTTCCCGTTTCAATCTGACCTCTGTCGGGCTTCCCAACTACAGCGGACAGGTGTTGGTGTTTTTCATCATCACCGTGGCTGCCGCCGAGGTGGCGGTTGGGCTGGCCATCATCGTCGCCCTCTTCCGTGCCCGTCAAACGACACATGTTGAAGATCTCAACAGCATGAAATTTTGATGATGGCCACGTCGATTCCCTGGATCATTCTCTTCGCGCCGCTGGTGGCGGCCGGGCTCATCCTGATCTTCGGAAAGCATTCGAAACCCCTGAGTGCCGGCTTGGCGATTGCGGCCGCCGGGATCTGTTGCGTGCTAAGCTGGTGGCAATTCGGACAGCCTGACGCCACGACGCCGAATCAGTTTTATTGGATCCACATCCCTGATTTGTTCTCTGTGCCGATGGGCGTCACCATCGATCCTTTGAGCAAGCTGATGTTGGTGTTGGTCAATACCATCGCCCCGATTGTCTTCGTCTATTCCCTCGGCTATATGGCGCACGAGGAGGGCTATTGGCGCTATTTTGCGGGCCTGTCGTTGTTCCTTTTCTCGATGCTGGGAATCGTGATGGCTGACAACTTCCTCATGATGTTCATTTTTTGGGAGTTGGTCGGGGTCAGCTCCTATATTCTGATTGGCCACTACTTCTGGCGGGACTCCGCCGCAAATGCCAGCAAGCAGGCGTTTCTAGTCAACCGCATCGGCGACTTTGGTTTCATGCTGGGCATCCTCATGTTGTGGCTCGTCACCGGAACCGTTGTCTTCAATGGGATCTTTGAGAAAATCCCGCTCCTCGAATCCCAGGGCGTCTATCTCACCATCGCCTGCGTTTTGGTATTCTGCGGCACCATCGGCAAATCGGCCCAACTTCCACTCCACGTCTGGCTGCCGAATTCGATGGAGGGTCCGACCCCGGTGTCCTCGCTGCTCCATGCCGCGACGATGGTGGCGGCCGGCGTCTATATGCTGGCACGGTTTTTTCCGGTTCTGCTCGTGGTCCCGGTCGCCCGCGAGGTCATCGCCTGGGTCGGTGGCATCACCTGTCTGGTCGCCGCCTTGATGGCCACGCAGCAGGACGACATTAAACGTATTCTCGCCTATTCGACGATTTCCCAACTTGGCTACATGGTTCTCGGGGTGGGCGTGGCGCTCACAGCGGACATTCCGATGTTCCACCTTTACACCCACGCCTTCTTCAAATGCCTCCTCTTCCTCTGTGCCGGTTCCGTGATTGTGGGCATGCACCATGAACAAAATATTTGGAAGATGGGGGCGCTAAAGAACAAGATGCCCTTCACTTTTATCTGTACCATCTTTGGGGCCCTGGCCCTGAGTGGAGCCGGCTTTGGACCCATCGGCTTCAGCGGATTTTATAGCAAGGATCTCATTATCGTCTGGGCGGTGCAAAACGCCCCCATCCTGGGCTGGATCGCCGTAGTCACCGCCGGTCTGACCGCCTTTTACACCTTCCGTCTTCTTTTCGTGGTCTTCCTCGGTGGTCCGCGCAGTGACGCCGCCAAACACGCCACTGAATCCCCTGCCGTGATGGTGATCCCTCTCATGCTGCTCGCCATTCCGGCCATGGCAGCCGGCTGGCCGTTCGTCGAACGCATCTTCTTCCATGTCGAAGAACCCAGGCACGTTCCGCACCTGGTTCATCTCGTTCTCTTCGCCCTCTTTCTCGCCGGAACCGGGCTGGCTTGGGTCCTCTATCGCCGCGCCGAAAAAGATCCAATATCGATCCCACTCTTTGCCAATCGATTTTACATCGACAATGGGTACGCTTGGCTGGTGAAGACCTTTCAAGACGGTCTGGCCAGCCTCTCCGGCTGGGCCGACCGCTGGGTTGTTGACCTTTTGGTCGTACAGGCTCCAAGCAAACTCACCTGGGTTTGCGGATACGTCCTCCGCTTTCTCCAACTCGGAAACATCCAAGCCTATGCCTTCTTCTTCGGTGCCGGAGTGGTGGGATTACTTTACCTTCTGATTGCCCGATGAGCCCGTTGCTATTTCTTATTCTTCTCCCCATCGTCGGAGCCCTTCTGGCCATCGCCGGATTCCCGGCCCGCCGAGTCGCCATTGCCGCCGCCGCTGCCAATGTGGCCCTCAGCGCGGGACTACTTTTCTCCTTCGATTTCACAGCCAGCGGCTACCAACTCGTCACCTCCTGCCCGGTGGTTCCCTCCTTGGGGATCGCGTTCACCCTGGGAGCGGATGGCTTGAGTCTGGCCATGCTCCTGCTTTCCACGGTGGTGACCCTGGCCGCCGTCTGCGTCGCCAGACCGCCCCAGACGAATTCGGCCTGGTTCTACACCTGCCTTCTCTTCATTTCAGCCGGAGCCATCGGGGCCTTTGCCTCCGTGGATGCATTTTTCTTTTACATGTTTCATGAACTGGCCCTCGTGCCGACGTTTCTCCTCATCGGCATCTGGGGCTCCGGGGATCGACAGACGGCGGCCTGGAAGATCACCATCTACCTCGCGTTTGGGAGTTTCATTCTCCTCATCGGTCTCATCGGGCTCTGGCTCGCCATGCCTGTCGGTTCCCGTTCGTTTGACATGCGGGTCATCGCCGATCAAGCCCGGCAGGGTGCCCTTTTTCTCAATGACACCAGCCTGGTGTTACCCTGGGGTTGGGGGACGATCCATGGCGTCCAAGTCACCTACCTTCTGCTCTTCCTGGGCTTCGGCATCCTGGTTTCGCTCTTCCCCTTCCACACTTGGGCGCCCCAGGCCTACGCCTCGGCCCCGGCCCCCGCCGCGATGCTCCATGCCGGGGTGTTAAAAAAGTTCGGACTTTACGGAATTTTGCGCCTCATCACCCCGGTTTTCCCACCGGAAATTGCCTCCCAGTTCAATACCTTCCTCCTCGTCTTACTGGTGGGGAACATCCTCTACGTCGGCCTTGTTACCATCTCCCAGCGCAAACTTGACCTCATGCTCGGTTATTCCAGCGTGATGCATATGGGCTACATTTTCCTTGGTCTGCTGGCCTGGAATGAAATTGGCCTCACCGGAGCCTCACTCATGCTGATTGCCCATGGCCTCTCCATTGCCGCCCTCTTTGCCCTTTGCGGAGAACTGCGGGAACGCACCGGCACCCTGGACTTTTCCGATCTCGGAGGCTTGGCCAAGCCGATGCCCGCCTTGGGACTGCTTTTTGGCTTTGCCACCATGGCCTCGATTGGATTGCCCGGCTTCGCCAATTTTGCCGGCGAGGTGATGGTCTTCTTCGGAGCCTTTTCCGCCGGAGTTCCCGCCGCCACTGGCTTCAACGCCTTCCAAATCACCACCGTCATCGCGCTCTGGGGGGTGGTCATTTCCGCCGTTTACATGCTGCGGGCCTACCGCCGGATCTTTATGGGCCCCGTCCCCGAGCGCTGGCAATCCCTTGCGGACATCGGCACCGGCCCCCGCCTCTGTATCATCGCCCTCATCATTCTCCTTCTGATTGCCGGGTTCTACCCGCAACTTCTCATTAACACCATCGCCCCTGCTCTCATCCGGCTGTGAACGCATTCTTCCTCACTCCCGAGTTTCTGGTCGTCTGTCTCGGCATCTTCTTGCTGATGCTCGATGCCTTCACCTCCACCACCAAACGCTACATCGGCTGGGCAGCCATCGTCGGCTTGGCCGTCTTGTTCGGCGACTCCTTTCTGACCACCGCCCAAGTACCTGTCGACATGCCGACGGGATTTTATCTCCTCGACCCAACCGCAATCTTCTTCAAACGCTTCATTCTCCTGGCGACCATCTTGACCGTGGCGCTGGCCATGGAATTTGTACCTGTCTATGAGAAATTTGTCCCGTCCGCCCGGCCCGGCGCCGGGGTGGGTGAATTTTTCACCCTCCCGGTCTTTGCCTGTGCAGGAATGATGTGGATGGTCTCGGCGGCGGACTTCATCATGATCTTTGTTTCTTTAGAGTTGGTGACCATCACGTTCTACATCCTCGTCGCCAGCATGCGAAAAAATGTCGGCAGTCTTGAAGCTGGGGTGAAATACCTCATCCTCGGCGCTCTCTCCACCGGGTTTCTCGTCTATGGCATCACCTGGATCACAGGCATAGCCAAACACACCTCGCTCGCGGGAATCACGGCGACTTTACCTCACGTGCCGGAGGGCTATCAGGTCGCACTCATGTTCGGACTCGGACTCGTTCTGGTGGCGCTCAGCTTCAAAGTTGCCGCAGTGCCATTCCAATTCTGGGTCCCTGATGTGTACCAAGGCGCGCCGACGCCCGTGACCGCCTTCATTTCCGTCGCCTCCAAGGCGGCCGGCTTTGTTGTCCTCCT
>CALBXK010000185.1 GCA_937890535.1 uncultured Spartobacteria bacterium | reverse complement strand
TGAGGGGAGCCCTCTCGGAAGTATTGTTCACAAATCTTAAATTCTTTCTCCAGGCATTCTGTCCGTCAACCCAGAGGCACCTGAAATATCTGTAGTTACTGAATACTTTCATCTCTTGCCGGATCAATGAAAACAAAATGACACTGCGCGATTCGTCGCCGCAACTCAATACCTCCATCCTCATCTGCCTCCTTCCCAATTAAGCCCTCAACACCAGAACTGGACAACTCCAACGCCTTTGACTACCTGCAAGGGGTGAAACTCCGCCCCAAGGACACCAGCGCCGCAGAACAATTTCTTTGGCCCGACTTGCCGGGTGCGGCGGACCGCCTTCTGGCTGGCTCTATCCCGCACCGAACCCCAACCGAGAGCCTTCTCGACTGGGTTCGCTCTGGATATGCCATTTTCGATCAGGCCGTTCCCGATCCAGCCCCAGATCGCTTTCTTGAAGCCGCACGCCGCACCCTCGACGACTCCGCGAGCGATCTCAAAATGACCTACTGGGACGCCGACGGACACCACCATGAACCCGCCCGCATCGCCCTCCTCCACAACAAAGAAGCCAAAGTCCTGGATCTCCACACCCGGATCGAGGCCGCCCAGGACCTCATCTTCGCCCCGGCCATTCTCGATTTTCTCACCGATATTTTCGACGACGAGGTCGTGGCCTTTCAGAGCCTCTATTTTGAGAACGGTTCCCAGCAGGGTTGTCACCAGGACTCGGCTTTCGTCTATGTCGAACCGCCCGCTCAATTCGCCGCGTCCTGGATCGCGCTCGAAGATGTCGTGGCCAGCTCCGGCGAGTTGTTCTACTACCCTGGCAGCCATCGGACGGATGACCTCATCTTTGCAGATGGCACCAAAGCCCTGCGACCAGGCGACCCGGACGGACCCGGCTACTCAGCCTCACTCGAAAACCTTGCAGCCGAGCAAGGCCTGCACCGGGAACTGCTGCATATTTCCAAAGGCACCGCCTTGATGTGGGCGGCGGATTTGATGCACGGCGGGGCACAAATTCAAAACCAACATACCAGGCGCAGTCTCGTCACCCACTACTCGCCTAAACGCGCCCGTATCCCCTACCAGCCGGATCCGAAACGCCCGCTCCGAAAGATCCGGGAGAATGCCTGGGTCGTCGGAGCGCACTAATCCGACATTGCGTCGAGGGAATCTTGGCGTTGGGGAACAACGGCGCCCGGACGAACTGGAGTGGGCACCCCAACCCATACTCTCGTTCCGCCCAACCCTCGCCCTTGCACTTCGCCCGGCAACCCGATTGTATCTTTCCCGCCCCATGGTCCTCAGGAAATTGACTACATTCGTAACCAGCTTTCGCCAGGGCGTTGCCCCCTATATACAACTGTCGGCCTATCTCAAGCCGTACCGGACCATTTTCATCATCGGGACGATCTGCGGCGTCGGCTTCGGAGCGATCAGCGGTGCCATTCCGCTGATCATCAACTTTGTGGGTAAGGTGGTTTTCTCCTCGAACGCGGAGACCAACCTCGTGCAGGAGATACAAAATTTGGGCGTCATGGCCAAGCCGCTCAATTATCTCGCCGTCAACATTCTTCACCTCGACAGCGTCTCAAAGGGTTTTTTGGTTGGGGTCGCCTGCCTGCTCATCCCCACAGTGATGATGCTGCGCAGTCTTCTGGATTTCCTGAACAATTATTGCAGCGAATGGACGAGCCAAAAAGTGCTGATCGATATCCGGGCGGAATTGATGGAGCGGATCACCGGGCAATCCCTCGAATATTTCAACGAAGCCCGGGCCGGCAACTTGTTTCAGCGGGTCATCAATGAGACCCGGGCCATGCAGACGGTCCTCACCACCATCAACACCCAGTTGATTTCCCAACCCGCAACCATCATTTCCGGACTTTTTGTCTTATTCAAACTCGACTGGAGATTCACTCTCGGCGCCTTGATTCTCATGCCTCTTTGCATTGGGCCTATGCTCTTTCTAGGGAAAAGGATCCGCCAGGCCGCGAAGGCTGAACAAGGTGAAGGCCAGCAAATGATGGTCGTCCTGCACGAGATGATCACTGGTATCAAGGTGATCAAATCCTTCTCGCGCACCCAACACGAACTGGCCCGATTCAACGCCTCCAGCCACATGCAATTTCGCATGAATATTCGCGCCCGGCGCCTGATGGACGCCACCGCTCCTGTCGTGGAAAGTCTCGCCGCCATCGGCATCGCGATCGGTCTCTATTATGTCTATTCGGTCGGGATGAGCGGCACCACATTTCTCTCCCTCTGTATTGGCGTTTTCCTGATCTACTACCCGTTAAAGACCCTGAGCCGGACCCATCTCCTTCTCGTTCGCAGCGGAGTCATTGTCGCCAGCGTCTTCGAACTCATGAAAAGCAAACCCTCGGTGGCGGATGCACCGGATGCCAAACCGATCACGACTTGCCGGGGCGAGATCGCGTTTGAAAATGTCACGTTCAGCTACCGGGAAGGAATTCCCGCACTGGAGGATTTTAACTTCCGCTTTGAACAGGGAAAATATTACGCCCTCGTGGGCGCGAGCGGGGCGGGCAAGAGCACCCTGCTTTCACTCATTATGCGATTCTACGACCCCACCACCGGATGTGTCCGCATGGATGGAACGGACATGACCCGCCTGACCCAGGACTCGCTTCGCGAACAGATTGGAATCGTCACCCAAGACACATTCCTCTTCCACGAATCGATCCAAAAAAACATCGCCTATGGTCGGCTCGATGCCACCAAGGAGGATATCGTCCATGCCGCCCAACTGGCCCATGCTCACGATTTCATCCTGGCCCAGAAGGACGGCTACGACACCGTGGTCGGCGACAAGGGCTGCATGCTCTCAGGGGGACAGCAGCAACGAATCTCCATTGCCAGAGCCCTGCTGAAAAACGCTCCTGTTTTGCTCCTCGACGAGGCGACCTCCGCCCTCGACTCCGCCTCGGAGAAACACATCCAGTCCGCCCTCGATGTCCTCGCCTCTGGCCGGACCGTCATCGCCATCGCCCATCGACTCTCCACCATTCTGAAGGCCGACCAGATCCTTGTGCTGGACCACGGAAAAGTTCAGGAGATCGGGACCCATAGCGAGTTGATCGCTCATTCGGGCATTTACCGAAAACTCTACGATCTTCAATTTAACGTCTAGGGATCCTGCGGCATGACATTCGCTCAATGGGATTTCCTTGCCGATGCGGTGAATCCCGTTCTGCTTTTGATTTTCATTGCCTGCAGCGTGGGAAAGCATTCTTCCTCCCGCCGGATCAGCGCATTTCTGGCCCGCTCTGGGGTGGCGATCTTAATCACCTGGCTTCTCGCCCATCTTGACCGTTGGGTGCCCGTCCTCAGAGATCAGGTCGGTTTCCCCAGCGGGCACATGGCATTTTACCTCACAGTTGCCACTTCTTTTTGGCTGTTGGACCAACGCTCGCTTCGATTCACCCTTCCTCTGGGACTCCTTTATGGCTGGCTCATCGTTTTCCTCGACTATCATTCTTGGTGGGATCTCCTCACCGCCTTTCTCCTGGCCGTTCCCATCACATTGATCTGCCACCGAATGGCCCGAAGGGAATCGAGCGATATCTAACGCCCCTTCGCAGAGCGCCTTGCAATCCTGATCAGGGGACACGTCAGTGCCCGGACGAAAAAAACACTTATCGAAAACCGTTTTTTGGTCCAATCCGCACTGCAGCGGCTTGCGCCTGAAGGCAAAGCTCCGCCGCCCGAAAGGCGTGTTCCTGGGTCATGGCCTTTTCGGTCCGGTTGAGAACGTCGAGAATCAGTTCTCCGAAAAAGGGAAACCCCACCTTGCCGGCACAGGAAATGCGATGCTCGCCCTTTTCGTCCACAAGGTAGAGATGATCTCCCTCAGGATTTTCGGAGGCCACTTCGATGTACTTTCTTAATTCGATGGTGCCCTTCGTCCCCGTTATCAATGTGCGTCCATCCCCCCAGGTGCGCAGACCCTCAGGAGTGAACCAATCCACCCGGTAATATCCCGAGGCTCCATTGTCGGCGGTAAGGGACGCCTCCCCAAAATCCTCCAATTCCGGATGATCCGGATTGTTGAAGTTGGCCACGGCGCTGAAATTTACTTTGGCGGATTTGGCTCCGGTATAATGAAGGAACTGTTCGGATTGGTGGCTCCCGATGTCACAAAGAATCCCACCGTATTTTTCGTGTTGGAAGAACCACTCCGGACGAGAGGACAAACTCAACCGATGCGGACCGGTGCCGATCGTCTGGATGACCCGTCCGATGACACCGTCGGCAATGAGTTGACCCGCGAGCACGGCGCATTCCACGTGCAGGCGTTCGCTGAAATAGACCATGTATTTTTGGCCGGTGCGCGCGGCCGTTGTCCGGGCAGTCTCCAATTGCTCCAGGGTCGTGAAAGGCGTCTTGTCGGTGAAGTAATCCTTCCCGGCCTCCATCACCTGACACCCAAGTGACCCTCGCCGGTTGGGAATGGCAGCCGCCGCCACAAGTTGAATCGCAGGATCCTCCAGAATGGTCTCAAGACTCGGCGCCGGACGTACCTGAGGATATCTCTCACAAAACGCGGCCAGACGGCCTGGATCGGAATCATAAACCCAACGCAGGTCGCCTCCAGCCTCGATGAGTCCGTTGCATTGTCCGTAAATGTGCCCGTGATCGAGGTGAGTGACAGCAAAGGGAAATTCCCCGGATTGGCAAACCGGCGCGGGCTTGCCTTGCGGGGCGTAGGTCATTCCGTCTGAAGATGCCACTTTAATTAACGAGGTGGGTTTGAATATAATCGAAGCTCTGCGCCAAAGAGTCCACCGGATCACCGGGGCAAACATCCTGCTCAACGATAAACCATTGGCAGCCGGACTGCTCCGCCGCCGCGATGATCTTTTTGAAATTCAAATTCCCGACTCCGATCTCTGCAAACTCGGGTTTGTTCTCGGCGTTGGTCTGGAAATCCTTGAGGTGAATAAGAGGCAGACGTCCGGCGAGTTTTTCGCACCACTCCACATTCTCCCCTCCCCCGTAATGCACCCAATACGTATCAAGCTCTCCCTGAAGGTGTCGCGGATCAGTCCCCTCATAAATGAGGTCGAGGATGGTCTTGTCTCCCAGCTTGCGAAATTCGTGGCTGTGATTGTGGTAGCAAAGGGTCAATCCTGCCTCAGCGAACATCTTTCCCGCCGCGTCGAGTTTTCCAATCAGAGTTCCAATGCTCTCCCGACTCGAAAAATCCACCCCAGCCGGATAGGGATACGCAGTGTAAGAGCAACGCAATTTTTGCAATCGCTCAATTACAACCTGCGGCTCGTTGAGGACCTCATCAGATCCTTCATGAGTTGCACAACAGACCAATCCCTCGCCATCCAAAATTTTATTAAGTTCCTCCTCGGCGATCGGTCCCATGCCACTGACTTGGACGGCCGTGTAGCCCACGGCCCGAATGCGACGGAGGGTGGTGATGATCTCGGCCGGAGTCTTGATTAGATCCCGACAGGTGTAGAGTTGCGCTGCGACCTGGGTGATTTTCATAATTGGGAGGGCTGGGGATTTATTTATGGTTTGGGGGATTGTTGGGATTTTTTCTTGAGAAGACGTTCAAAAACCCGTCCATCGAGCGGGAGGGCAATGGTCTTGTTCTGAAAGGCGGAAAGCAACATGGCGTTCCCCAGTTCCACGGAACGCAGACCCTCCGCTGCCGGAGCGATGAGAGGAGCATTGTCCAGCACCGCCTCGGTGAAATTTTCCATGATGGCGGCGTGCTGACCGCCCGGCCCGGACACCGGAATTTCAACATCCCAGGTCGCAGGAAGCGCCCAGATGTCCTTGGTGGTCCGGCTGAATTCCGACATTTCCATTTCGTTGCGGGTGTAGAGCAAACGCCCATTCTCCAAAACCACCCGACCCCGCTCTGTGGTGACCTCCAGGCGATCGGTTCCGGGAGCCTCCCCGGTCGAAGTAATAAAAACTCCCGTCGTGCCATCCGCATACTCCATGTAGGCGGTGACATCGTCCTCCACCTCAATCTCGTGGTAGCGCCCAAACTGGCAATGCGCCCTCACCTGCGCTGGCATCCCAAAAAGCCACTGCCAAAGATCCAGTTGATGGGGACATTGGTTGAGCAAAACTCCTCCCCCCTCACCGGCCCAGGTCGCCCGCCATCCTCCCGAGCCGTAATAAGCAGCAGTCCGGAACCAGGTGGTGATGATCCAATTGATCCGCCGAACTTTCCCCAGTTCACCCGAGCGAATCAAATCCCTCAATTTGACATACCGGGGATCCGTACGTTGATTAAACATCGCCGCAAAAACCTGCTTCTTGGATCGATGCGCCGCAATGAGACGTTCGCAGTCCGCCTTGTGAACGGAAATCGGCTTTTCCACGAGAACATGAAGACCGGCCTCAAGAGCGGCAATTCCTATGGGCGTGTGGGAATAATGCGGAGTGGCAATGAGGACTCCATCCACCATTCCGGATTCCAAGAACTCCTTCACCTCCGTAAAGACAGCCACCCCTTCATAGACCGGGATCGTCCCGGCCTGGGCATCACACACCGCCGTCAATCGACAGCGGGGAACTTTTCCAGCCAAAATCGCGTCCGCATGATTGCGACCCATACTTCCCAATCCAATAATTCCAAGACGCAATTCCTTCCTTTTCATATCCATTTTCAAAGAGCAGTTGCTTAATATACCCAAACACGTGTTAGGATAACGTCGGCTGAACGTCAAATGAAATCTCCCATTCGTACCACAACCCAATTGGCCCGGTCGCTCAACCTTTCGCGTTGGACGATATCAAGGGCTTTGAATGGCCAGCCCGGAGTCGGGGCCAAGACGGTGGCTCGAATTCAGGCGGCGGCGCGAACCGGAGGATTTGCTCCAAGCCAGTTGGGACGGGGTTTGCGGAGCGGAGGCACGAATCAGGTGGGTGTGTGCCTCCCTGGTTTGGACGACTATTTCCTCACGCCCAAGATCACCTTATTGCATGAGAATTTGCAAAGTCTCGGATTGCAACCGCTCTTGCGAATCGTCGACGGAACCCCGGAAGACGAAAACGCCGCCCTGGAGCGTTTCGCGGCCATGCGATGCGCCGGAGTGGTGGGGATTGCCTCCAGACTCTTGGGCAGCGACCCCGGCCCGCGGTGTCTGACCACGGCGGGAATCCCACTGATAAACATCGATCCCCTCCAGAAACTGGATGGCCCCTGCATTCTCACGGATCGGCGGGCCGCCATGAGAGCCCTGCTCGCTTTTCTGCACAAACTCGGCCACCGCCGCTTGGTCGCGGCGGGATTTTCCCGAACCGGTTCATACAGTAAGCAAAAAATCGCCGGTCTGCAGGAGGGCTGCCGGGCCCTCAAATGGAATTTCCAAAGGGACATCGTCCTATTGGAATGTCCCAGTGACGAAAACAGTTTCGCAATGGGAGCCCACCTGGCCGACGCTTGGAGAAAGCACCATTCAAAAAATTCTGCCATCCTCGCCATTAACGACCAGGTGGCCCTGGGTCTGATGCGCCGCCTCCAGGATCATGGGGTCCGCGTCCCCGAGGATGTATCCATCATCGGTTATGACAACAGAGCCTTCAGCCCCTTTGCCGGCCCCCCGCTCACCACCATCGACCCGCAAATTGAACTCTTGATTGCGCACGCCGTCAAACCGCTGACTCCGGGATCCTCAAAAAATAGACCCCACGACGTGAAACCAATTCTTGTCCGTCCCCGCCTCATCGAACGGGCTTCCCACGGTCCGCCGCCGCTCTCCCGCAAAAAAATTTGAATTTTCTCATTAACTTATCGGCGATTTTTCTCAATTATGAAAAACTCCGCGCCGCGCCTGCCCGAAAAACCTGATGAACAACCCCGCATGAGCACCACCAAGTTTCTGGCGGCAATTTTCGCGGGCTTGCTCATATTGTGCGGGGTGGCCGCCATCTGGCATCCTGATCAGGAACTGGGCGACAAAGTTCCCCTCGTGTGGGTGAGCGACAACAACCCGGCCCGGACGGCCCAGATCGCCGCCTTTAATGCCGAAAATCCCGACCTTTCGCTGCGCCTGGACTTTGGCAACGGAGGCACCCAAAAAATTATTTTGCAGTCCAGCAGTGGTGTCGGACCGGATATTTTCGATTTCGGCAGTGCCGATATCGAAACCTTCGTGGAATCTGGGGTTCTCTGGGATGTCACCGATGCGTCAGTCACCATGGGGTTTTCGGCCTTGAAGGATGGGTGGCCCGAGGGAGCCCAGACATACACCTACAACAGTCGGCAATACGGCTTTCCCTGCAATACTGGGGCAGCGATCCTCATCTATAACAAAAATGTCTTCGACTATTTTGGCGTTCCCTACCCCCAAGGGCTCATGACATGGAAAGAGTTCATCGACATGGCCAAAAAGGTGAACTCGCAAACGAGCCCAAAAATTGGTGACGATTCGAGAATTTTCGCCGTCACCGGAGCGATCTGGCAGCAGTTCTTTACCGGACAACACGGAGAATTTTTCGACCCGGATGGCCAGTTGACCATCGCCGAATCTCCCGAACTGTATCGAGCTTTTGAGATGCACCGGGAGTTTCTTTTTACCCACCAGTTCATGCCCTCAACCATTGAGGCCAAAGCCATGAGCGGCCAGGGGGGATGGGGCTCCGGCAATCTGAATCAATTCGCCGCCGGACGCTTCGCCATGGCGATCACAGGCCATTGGGCACTCATCGCCTTCGGTCAGGCCTATCAACAACAGCTGGATGAGCTGACAAGAAATGGTCTCAAAGAGGAAGATATCAAAGACCCTTTGAAGAAGCCTCTGCGACTCGGGGCCGTGCTCATTCCAAAATTTTCCAAATTACCTCCCTCCTACCAGGTTCAAAGTCGTGTGGCTGGCATCAATGCCAAAAGTCCACGGCGTGAGGAGGCCCTGAAGTTTCTTCAATACCTGGCTGGCCCCACCTACTCCGAACTCCTCAACGCAGGCGAGGATTGGCTGCCCGGCAATCCGGAATATTCCGAGCTTGGCGTTGACCCTGGCCCCCCCGCCCTTTCCCGTCAGGAGTTGCAGGATAGAACCGTGGAAGCCATGAGCTACGGCTACTCGCCGCGGCAAAGTCCGTTTCTCCTCACCAGTGATGTCTTCCGCGTCATTGGGAACCAGATCAGCCGCTTGGAAAGCACCCCAGACATTTCCACCCAAGCCCTTCTCGATGCGGCACAATCCGATTTGCAAACCCTCATGCGCAGAACCCTGGAGCGAAATCCCAATCTGGAAAGCCTCTTCATCGAGCGGTTTGGCAAACCCGCCTATCAAAATCTCTAATGAGCGCGTCCCCTCTTCGCCGCAACGCCCTGATTGCCCTGCTCTTTCTCGGTCCCAATCTCCTGGGATTCCTCGTTTTCACTCTTGGCCCCATCGTCATCAGCCTGATCGGGAGCTTTACCACCTGGAGCCTGCGACCCTCGGTTCCCCTCAAATTCATCGGACTGCAAAACTATGTCGATCTCTTCCAAGATCCGAATTTCTATTTTTACTTCTATAATACTCTCTATCTCCTGATTGGAATGCCCATCAGCATCGCGGGATCGCTCGCCCTGGCCGTCTTGCTCAATCAAAAACTAAAACTCAGGGGACCTCAGGGCACTCTCCGGCTCTCCCTCGTCGCGGCCGCCCTCACCCTCTGCATTGCCGGATTCTTATTCTTCATCGGCTCTCACAGCGCCGCCTTCCTCATCTTTGCCTTGGGTCTCATTTCCTCGACGGGCATCTACTTCGGATCCATCGGATACCGAACATTCTACTATCTGCCATGTTTCACCGCAGGAGCCGGAACCATTCTTCTCTGGATGCAGCTCTATAATCCCAACTTCGGTCTCATCAACCAGACCCTCGTCGCCTTCGGCGATCTCTTCGGATGGCAGATTGACCCTCCTGGCTGGCTGACCAGTACAAAATCCCTCCTGGGCTTTCTCCCCCTGCCTGAACATTTTAATAACGGCGGCTTCGGACTCGGAGCCCGGGAGGCCATGATCATGATGGGCGTCTGGGCCGCAGTCGGCGGGAACAATATGATTCTCTACCTTGCTGGAATCTCCAACATCTCCCCCGAACTCTATGAGGCCTCGGATATTGATGGGGCCAGCGGTTGGCAACGCTTTCGCTTCATCACCTTTCCGCAGCTCGCACCCACGACGTTCTTTATTGTGGTCATGGGGCTGATTGGCGGTCTCCAGGGAGGATTCGAACAGGCTCGCCTCATGACGGAGGGCGGTCCGGCCGGCACCACGACCACCCTGAGCTACTACATCTACACTCAGGGGTTTGAGCGTCTCGATCTCGGCTATGGAGCCGCCGTCTCCTGGGTGCTCTTCATCATCATCATGGGAATCACCCTCATCAATTGGCGGTACGGAAACAGCGCCGAAGCGGAATAATTTTTATGGAAATCCGCACCCTCTTGAAACACGTCGGCCTGATCCTGATTGCGATCGGCATGACGGTTCCGTTCCTCTGGATGTTGGGGACCAGCATCAAACCCCACCATGAAGTCGAGGAACTCAGCCTCGTACCACGCAACCCTCAACTGGAAAACTATGCCATCGTCCTGCGGCAGAGCCCGGATCCCTATACCGGCAAGTTTCTCGATCTCAACTTCCCAAAATGGTACTTCAACAGCATCTTCGTCGCCGCCTGGGTCACCGTTCTCCAGGTTTTGACCAGTTCGATGGCGGCCTATGCCTTTGCCCGTTTGCAGTGGCCGGGACGCGACAAGGTTTTTCTCCTCTACCTCGGCACCATGATGATCCCCGGCATGGTGACGATGTTGCCCAATTATCAAATCATGGTCGGCCTCGATTTCATCAACACCTACCAAGGGCTCATCATTCCCGCCGCCTTCTCTGCTTTCGGCACCTTTCTCCTGCGGCAGTTCATGCTCGGCATTCCCCGCAGTTATGATGAAGCCGCCGATATCGATGGTGCCAACCACCTGCAAATTTTTCTCGATGTCATCCTCCCCATGGCCAAACCCGGAATCATTGCTCTGTCGATTTTCACTTTTCTGGGGAATTTTCAATCCTTTTTCTGGCCGTTGGTCATGGTCAAGGACGACGCCATGCGCACCATTCCGATTGGACTCCTGAGCTTCCAGGGCCAGTATGGCCAACAAACCGAGCTCATCATGGCGGCCACGGTGATGAACGTCATTCCGCTGATCATCCTTTTCGTCGTCATGCAAAAGCAACTCATCTCCGGCATCCAACTCGGAGGCGTCAAAGGTTGACCGACGCTGCGGCTGCGATGAAACAAAATTGGTGAGAGCCGAATTTACCGGTGTTCCAAGCCATTTTTGACTTCGAAAATCTGGCAGTGCCTACGGGATTCGAACCCGTGCAATTTACCTAGGAAGAACTCTAGAATTGACTCTCTGTGACAATTCTGTGACAAGTTGGCCATGAAAAAGCCATCCCAAAGCACAAAAAGAGGCCCGGTTGAGGTAGTCGAATCCAACGGCGTTAAAATCCCAATCTATCGAGCAAACGCTTTCGGAAAGTCGGGTTATATGCTCGCCTATTACGCTGACGGGAAGCGCATCAGGGAAAGGGCTTCAACGATTGAGGAGGCCCGCAAGACAGCCAAGGCGAAGATTAAGACTCTCACCAGTGGAGCCGCCCACGTTGGCACCCTCACCCCCAGGCAAACCGCAGTGGTGGCCGATGCCGTGGAAGTTCTAAAAGGTGTCGGGGTTCCTCTCTCAACAGTGGCCCGAGAATATGCCGAGGCCCAAAAAATATTGGATGGCCGGGGCTCTATCGTCATCGCCGTGCAACATTACGTCGACTTCCTCGCAAACCAAAAAGGAGAAAGGAACGTGCCCTTCCCTCGCGTCGTCTCTGAGTTTTTGGAAGAAATCGAATCCCTTGGACGTTCCGCCCGATATATTGAGGACTGTTCAAGTCGCCTCTCCCGACCAAGAAAGGCATTCAAGACACCTGTTGAATCAATCAAGGCTGCCGATATTTCTGCCTGGCTCACGTCAATTAAAGTGAAAGGACGCACTCGAAACAATTATTGCGCCATGCTCCGAACCGTTTTCGCATTTGCGAAAGACAAGGGATACTTGCCAGAGGGTGCCCGCACCGAGGCCGAGAAGGTGAAAACCGCCACCGAACCCGGCGGCGAGATTGGAATATATACACCGCAGCAATTCCGCACCCTCCTCGAAGCGACCTCACCAGAGTTTTTGCCACTTGTGGCCATTGGAGGGTTTGCCGGACTGAGAACGGCGGAAATTCATCGCCTAGATTGGAAAGACGTAAATCTTTCGACTGGCCACATCATCATTGGCGCGAGGATCGCCAAGACAGCCGCCCGGCGCATCGTCCCTATTGTCCCCGCTCTGAAAGAATGGTTGGCCAACATCGCGAAATCATCCGGCCCGGTTGTCCCTCAATATTCCCATGATTCCGTTTTGCTCCGTGCCTCAAAAGCTGCAATGACGAACCCCGACCTACTATTCGTGAGAAATGGACTTCGACACTCTTTTGTGTCCTACCGGGTTGCCGCCGTTCAAAACGTCGCGCAAGTGGCAATGGAGGCAGGAAACAGCCCGCGCATAATCACGGAGAACTACCGCGCGCTTGTGGCGCCAGCGCAGGCCGAGGAATGGTTTTCAATTAGACCTCTGAGTGCTTGAGTTTGTGCGCAATCCCCTGCTGAACCGAATAGAAGGCATCAATGATTTTCATCGCCGCTTCCTCATCCCGCTTGATTGCTCTATTGAGTAAGAGGTGATGCGATAACGCCGCCAAAACCCCGCGCGCCACCGGGGAAGGCCCGTCCTGAAATTCGAAAAGAAGGGGGGCCGCTGCGTCAAGAATGCATCCGGCCAACTTTAGGTCGTCAGGGTCAAAATCATCTCCGTTCAAGATGTCCATTCCCTTTTTGTAGGTTCTGAGAACTCTGGCAGAATGAGAACCCGACGCCCCTTTCCGTGGCAGGGCTGATACCCTAATTTCTTTTCGAAGACTACACCAGTCACGAAGTTTTTCCGTATCGGCATAGCGGAATTGCTTGCCCGGCGGTCGGGTGACGGGATCACCGGGAATCCTATCCGCCACCGCGTAATTGTGAATCGAGGCCCGACTGTATCCAGTCAGTTTTGAAATATCACCAAGGGAAAGCAGCTTCATAAACGTCAAACGTAAACAACTGCATCAGATTCGTCAAGTTGACACTGCCCCAACAGCGTATGACCGCAATTAACGCTACCCCATCGGCAATTGAGCCGGAACTAAACGAAACGCCGGAAACGGCAAAGAAGGAACGGACAAAGAAGATCCCCCCCCCAATGCCAGAGCCGGAACTTCATCATGCGCCACAAATGGCAGCAATCGTGAATATCCCGGTTCGGTCTTTTCACCAATACGCACAGCAAGGACTCATCCCGTCTTTCAAAATCGGCAAACATCGCCTTTTTCGGAAGTCCGAGGTTTTCAGCGCCCTTGAAAAGCTTCGCACAGCATCCTTGCAGGAGGTTCTCCAATGAAAGACCTCTCCCCGCCTAAAAACAGAGCGGGCGCACCCGGCAAAGAATGCGCCCACAACTCTGATACAAGTTTCGAGAGAACCTCTCAATTAACAGGGCATGTCAAGGCCAGCGACTTTGCCGAGCGGGTCCGCCAAGCCGATGCCGATGCATTGAGAAAGGGGAAACTGTGAGCACAGACCCCCAAATCAGTACGTTCCCCAAGGTGACAGATCCAGCTTGCGGGAAGACCATCACCATCTCTCAATTCGTGGGCGCTATCCGCTCCCCAAGGCCCGAGATCATAGACAAGGTGCGACAGGCTCAAGAGTGCCTGGCAGCCGGACGAAAAGCGGATTTCGACAAACTCAAACGCACTCTACCCGCCGTCACGATGTCGGGCACCTTCTCGAAGCGGGATTCAGAGTCGCTGGAGGAGCATTCAGGGGTGCTCACCGTGGATATCGACAAACTGCCAGAGGGGCAGGTTCAAGAGGTAATTGGCAAATTGGTCTCCGACCCCCATGTCATCCTTGCTTTCCTCAGTCCGTCCGGGAAAGGCGTAAAGGCCGCGATCCGCGCCCCTATCGCTGGAGATGGCACCGGACACTTGGAGGCATTCAAGGCGGCGGAACGATACTTCAAAGATGTACATGGGCTTACCTTGGACCAATCAGGCAAAGACGTTTCCCGACTCTGCTTTGTGTCCCATGACCCCGATGCCCACCTAAACCTTGATGCTGTCCCGTTAGACGTCGCCAACTGGCAACCTCTCACAGACGAGGAGGCGATGATGGCCCGGAGGCAAGAGATGGTGGGAGCCGCGCTTTTCAAAGGGCTTGCGTCCCCGCCACCAGAAGAGCCGCCAGTGCTCACAAATGACCGTGGCGACGTCATAGGCGAGAGGGGCAACCTTGTCGTCATTCAAGGCCAAATGAAGAGCGGAAAGACTGGCGTCGTTTCTGGAATCATGGCGTCGTTTATTTCAGATCCCGATAGCGGCTCCGACTGCTTGGGATTTGTCGCACCACCTGCCGACGGTTTTGTCCTGCATTTCGATTGCGAGCAAGGGCCGAAGAATCATTTCCGCCTCATGCAAACAACCGTCCAAAAGCGGGCAGGATTGGCAGAGGTGCCGGGAGACTTAGCTTCATTCACCCTTCTCGCTGTCCCCTTGGCGGAACGGTGGGCACTGGTGGAAACTGCCGCCGAGACCGTGGCAAAGGAATCAAAAATCCGATGCGTGATCTTCGACGGTGGGGCCGACTTCCTCGCCACCTTGAACGATGAAGCGATGGCAAATGAACTGGTGGACCGTCAATTTCGGTTTGCCATTCAGCATGACTGTTTGGTCGTGATCGTCCTGCATGAGAACCCCGGCACCGAATACGGGAAAACGCGGGGGCACTATGGTTCCCAACTGCACCGGAAGATGCAGGGGGCGCTCGTCGTCACCAAAGGGAAGGATGAAATCAGTTCTGTCTACGGCGCTCCCTTGCGGGATGGTTACTGGCCCCAATCTGAGGCCCACAACTTCAAGTACGACACCGCACAAGGGATGCATGTAACTTGTGGAGATCCAACCGCAGAGCGGGCACGCATCAAAGAGGCAGGGAAGAAGGCGTCCTTGCAAGACCTCGCCTCCAAAGTCCTGACAACCCCAGCGAACTATACCGACTTACTGGCCCGGATTGCGAGTGAGGAAGGGTGTTCAAGTGATACCGCCCGGAACCGATATCGAGACATGAAGGGTCTTGGAATCATCAGCAAAAATGACGACGGAACATATCAACAAGGGGTAAGGGGGTAAGGGGGTAAATTACCCCTCTTTTACCCCTTTACCCTTTGGAGGGGAAGAGGGGGTAAGGGGTAACCCCTATATATAGGGTTACCCCTACCCCCTACCCCTCCTCCTCAGAAATACACCATGAACACTGCTACTCACACTTTCACAGAATCAGACATTGCAAATATGCTCTCATGCATTCCCCCAAGGCCAGAATATGAACTTTGGTTGCGGGTCTGCTCTTCAGTCTTTGCCATCCTTCCGCTCGACCGCGCTTGCCAGATATTAAACGCATGGAGTCCTGAACAGCGGGCGGGAGAATATGCGAACAAATATCGGGGCAGGCTTATGCAAGTAACAGGTGCCACTCTCCCTCACATTGCAAAGGCGCATGGCTGGAAGGGCAACGGGGCTAAAGCGAAAGCACAGCCCACTAAGGCAGTCGGGCTAACATCACAAGAGGTTGCAGCCATCAAGCGCGCACCTATGCCCAGCTGGTTGCGGTCCAGGCTACCAGCGGAGCCAACACTGCCACACCCAATGCCAGACACAGACAGGCATGAGGCAAGGCGCATCGCTGGAGAGTTGCGACGGATGCAGGCAGACGGACACATCAAAGGTGCAGACGATCCCGAAGCAGTATTTGCCGCGCACCTGCTCAAGGCGTTCAAAGGAACATACCAAGGCAAAGCATCAAATGAATAAACAAAACCAATCCACAGCCATTCTCGCGCAATTGCGGGCAGGTTCTCGCATTAGTGACCAGACCACCCGCCGGGGTAAGAGAGTCCTAGAAACCCTTTCACAGGTTAGGTTCCAGCGACAGCAGCTGAATCTCACGCGCGCAACAAACAAAATCAATTTCGCAATTAATTAACTTTATGCACCACCCCACCCCACCCAAAAAGCAAGATGCCACCAAAGCCAAACGTCGAAATAAACCTGGCCCGAAACCGAGCGAGGACGTTTCGCAGATACAGAAACGGCTCGCCTGTTCCCGTCGTAGGGCGCAGCAACTCGCCAAGGAGGCCGCAGAGGCCACCGGACAAACCGAAGTCCTCTTAAACCTCAAAATCCAACGCCAACGTCAGATTTGCGAAAAGGGCGAAATTGAACTTCAACGGCTCCGCTCTGGCGAGGAGGAGACAATCCCGGTTTCCAAAATGAAGGAAGGGATTCGCTGTTTTTTGAGAGCTGCATCAGTTGCCCTCGATATGCAATCGCAACGGCTCGCCATCCAGATCGGCGCAGACTGGCAGAAATTTGGAAAGGAGTTTCACGCCCTAGCAAGTGGAGGCTATTATTCCGCCCTCGGGACACTTCTTTACCTCGGAGACAACAAGATCGTGCAAAGCGTTCGTGAAGTCTTGGAAGAGGGCGACACGTGCTTTCCGAAGGGACCGGGCGCTGAGGAAACCGCAAGGCACAACGCCCTTGTGTCGGCATCGTGGACCTTGGCCAATCATGCCGAGGGACAGGCAGGAACACCGGAGCAACTGAAAGCAGTCAAGGCCATGGTGGCGAGCTTGGGACTTAGTTCCTCGGAGGAAGCACAATGAAACCGAACTATGTTGCTCGTGGACTCATTCAAGGATTTGAAGAGTTTCACAAACGGATGGCACCCTTCGAGGAGGCTTGCCGCAAGGCCCGAGAGTCTGGCGACCTGCCCGCACAGGAAGAGGCGAATGCTCGTTTCTGGGAAGAGGCCAGTAAGCTTCAACGGGAGGTGAAGAAATGAGCTATTTTGACGACGCCGGAACCATCACCGAAATAGAGGAAGCCGACATCTTCTTTGACGATCCGCCCGAGCAGGAACCCGCTCCCATCCCCCTGGATGCCCGCCTCATGGCGTCCCGCTTCATCACGGTGACGTTGTGGGCCGGGGCAGATCCCGCACGACTGGCGATTGTCGCCAAGCTCCTACGCTTAGACGATAGGTGCCAAGCCCACATTGGCCGCGATCACCATATTTCCGAGGATCGAATCAATCGGGCAATAGCTGAGGGCAGGGACTTTTTGCGCGGGATTCAAAGCGGTGAATTTAAGCAGGTTACGAAGAAACGACGCGGGAAACGGCTTAGTAACAAATGAGTAATCCTACCATCCCCCTCCGTGAACAACTGGAATCCGCAAGAGCAAAACTGTCATCCGTGACGGCGCGCTTTGAAGCCCTTCCGCTTAACAAACAAATTTGCTTTGGAGACTTGCCGCAAAAAGTAACAAGCCTTCTCGAGGCCCGCATTATTGAGCAGGCCGACAAACGGTTGCCTGCCGCCGCCGTGAAGCCTGCCGCACCATCTCCGGTTCCCAAGCCCGCCACCGCCGCGAACCTTCAAAGCCTTGGAAGCACGGTTGCCGCGCTCGCAACCGATCCGCGCAAAGAAGTGAGGGAACCACTTATTGCCGGACTTCAACAGTCGGTTGCCGCTCGCCTTGGCCTTGAGCGTCCAACCTGCACCCGTGAGGAGTTTTCGGAACTCGACATGATCCAGAAACGCAAGTTTTGCGCGATGGGTGGACAGGTCGTTGACCCACAGCCCGCTCCCGTCAAGGCATCCAAGCCATCGCCCGGAGCGAAAGTCGTCAGCTATGCACAGTTCAACACCTTTTTCGACCCCGCCGCGAAAATGGCTTTCATCAAAAATGGCGGAAAAATCCAAGACTAAGATTATGACACCACTCGAAACCGCCCAGAACAAACTCGACAACGCTGATTGCTCCCTTCGCAATCTTTGCGATTCAGTGGACGCTCTCCGCGCCCAGGCCGACAAAGCGAAGATTGAACTTCAGATGTCGGCAGAATGTTACCCCGACATTTCCGTCGCACGAATCGAACACGCCGCGAAAGTTGGCGGAATGATTCTCGCCTTGGATCACCTCGAAGCCACCGACCGCTACAAGGCCGCCGTGAAGCTGATTCAGCCTCTCCGCGATGCCATTGCCAAAGCAAAGGCCGACGAACTCGCTGCCGAGCTTGCCGCCGAAGAGAAACGCCAACGCCTTGCCGCCGCACTTGCTGCCGCCGAGGAAAAAGCCCAGAACGACCCCGCAGTCGTTAAGGCCCGCGAAGCACTCGCCGCCCTGTAACATTTCCCGGTGCGCAAACGCTGCCAAGCACGCACCGGATAAAACCGCGCCCCGACTGGTCTCAAAAGTTCACACACCTCGAGAAATTCAGCCAGTCGGGGCGCACCTTTTTTTCAATGTCGCGACAACTTCTTCAGCTTGGAATTTTCACCGTCGCAATGGCGGTTTTAGTTGTGGGAACGAATCCGCCCAGAGCATGACACGCCGGGAAACCCACGCCGCAATTGCCGAAGCGAAAGGCAAGGAACCAAAGGTTTCAAGCCCCGTTATGCGATCACCATCTGGTCACAGGCTCGAGCCGGATTTTCTCCGTCAAATCTTGCGCGACGATGCCCGAGGAGTGGGTTTTATTCGAGAGCAAGGGCAAACCCTCGCCCGATAATCGAGGGCACGAAAAACCCCGCCAAGCATTTCGCCGGGCGGGGTTTTCTGGTTTCGGGTTGCTCTAGTAATCCGCGCAGAACACGCCCGGCGCTTTTTCCTCAATGACCCATCGCCGATCGGTGACCTCGTCGAATTTATCAATGCGACGGACAATCCTTTCCGCCTCCGCCCGGCTATCGAACGTCCGACTGCAACCTTCCACCTCTCCGACGCGACCACCATAAACGTCGTCAAGGAACTCCTCCAAGACGCTGTTTGCGTAATCCTCGAAGCCGATTTCCAACAGGTCCGCGACTTCCCGCGCCCGTCGTGCGTTCTCAGGGGTCAACGTGACGGAGCGCGATTTCTCATCGACCTTCGCCCGTAGCGCATCCGTGATGACCTCATTCACGGTCTGGCCGCGCATCTCTGCCAACTCTTCCGCCATCTTGACGATGTCAGTGGCGAATTTGAATTGTTTCGTGACGATTCTGCCGCTCGATTTGCTGGCCCGATTGCTTTTCTCTAATGTCTTCATGATACAAAAAAGCCCACTCCCAGAAGGCTAGAACCTTTCGCCCCGGCTATCACACCGGAACTATCTGGAAGCGGGCTACTTTTCTCGTTTTTCATGTTTTCGCCGTTCGGGTGATTAATCCGAGGGTGAGAATTGGCGGCCCGCTGTTCTAGCAACGGACAGGTGAGGACTACGCTTGCCGGGAGTGGGAGTCAAGGGGAATGGCGATCCCTGTGACAAAATGTGACAAACTTTCCGCCAAAAACGGGGGCGAACTGCAAAAATGGAAGAAAAGCCAGAAACCCCGCAAACCCTTTATCTATGTGCGTTAGAAGGTGATTTCACCGCTGAAAAATCTGGCAGTGCCTACGGGATTCGAACCCGTGCACCGGCCGTGAGAGGGCCGTGTCCTAACCCCTAGACGAAGGCACCAGATGGGGATAGCATTGTAAAGCAGATCGCGGCGCTGACAAGTGCCAAGTTTGCCACTTCATTTCCGTATGATTCTCTACATCAAACCCTGGTGCCCTTGGTGCATCGACGCTGTTCGCTGGCTGGAACAACGGGGCTATCAATTTGAAAAATCCGACGTCCTGACCGATCCGGTCGCCCGCGCCCGCATGAGAGAGATTTCTGGCCAGGCTCTAACCCCCACTCTGGAAATTCCTTCCGGCGAGGTGCTGGCGGATTTTGACACCGGGCAGCTTGAGAAATTCTTCGAAACCCACAGAATAGCGCCGCGATGATTTCCAACCTTATTCTCGTTGTTGGTGTGGCGGTCCTGAGCGCGGCCTGTCGATCCTTTGAAAATCGCGCCTTCTTTCGTCTCGGCACTCTCGGGTTTGGCGCCACATCCTTTCTGGCCGGATGGTTGCTCGGCGGGAGCGTTTGGCTGGGAGTTGCCCTGACCGCCAGTTGGTTATTCCTTCCGTGGCTGGAGATCCTCACCCGGATCCGCCACCTGCGAATCCCCATCGAAAGAACCCTCAAACCCCGCACCCCTCCCAATCGCGCCTCTTTTCCGGGATTTTCCGATATCACCGACGAGATCGAAACCGAGGGATTCGAACATTTGGAAGACATCGGGTGGAACCACGAAGATTCGCGTCAGTTCTTCCGGGTTCTCGATGGGGGCACCCGCAAGATTCAAGCCTGCATCTGCCTGGCCGAACAACACGAGTTCGCCTTCCACTATACCACGCTCACATCCCGCGCGTCTGATGGACGCATTTTTATGACCTGGAATTATCCCTTTTCCTATGGCCTAAAACTTCCGCCCCAACTGAAGGTTCGCCGGTTTTCTGGATTGGGCCCCTTCTCGGAAATGTTGAAGACCCATGCTCAATTTCTCAAGGGGCAAGGAATCGAATCCGCCCAACTCCTGACCGAAGATCCCAACGAAACGATCAGCACCATGCAATCGGAAATGAGGGAACAGATCAGTCACAACATTGACCTCGGGCTTCTCAAACCGGAAGGCGATAAATTGATCCGATACACCCCACGAGGAATGTTTTTTCTATGGATTCAATTCCTCCGGGACTTCATCCGGTTCTCATAACCCGGGCAAAGCGGAACCGATCTCCCCTCAGCGATCCGTATTTTCTGCCGGTGTCACCGTTTCGGAAACCTTCTGAGGCTCCCGGGGATTAAAGGGCCACCAAGGATACTGCAACCGGCCCAAGCGCTTCGGCTTCAGGTTGTCGTTTTCGGTCAGCCCCTTAATGTACAAATGCTCCGCAGTGGCGGAGGTGACCCCGCGACTGGTGCGGACCCGATCATAGCTCACGCCGCTGCGCACGCCCTCCAGAAGGTTGAAGACGGAGCCCAAGGAGGTCACGCCATTGAAGAAATACGCCAAGGAAGGAATCGCCCCGGCGGCTGCGTTTGAACCCCCGGTGGTCTCGATCAGAAGCACGGGTTTTCTGCTCGAGCGGGAAAGGTCATAAATAACAACACTGGTCTCGAACTTCGTCGCCCCAAAGCCAAACCCAATCGACGATCTCAGGAGACGACTGCCTTGATAGACGCGATCAAATCTTCCAGTGACCAACCAATAATTTCCCCGTGGCAAAGGAGCGGTCGCCGCAATCGCCTTGGCAGGAGCCACATGTTTGGTGAGACGTTCGACCAGATCCCTGGTAAACTCCTCCTGCAAATCGTATTTAAATCGCTCCAAACTCTCTCCGCTACGGTCCACCCGCAGCCCAGGCTCCCAAAATTCGAACGGTCGAACCAAGATCTTATCCGGCAGATGAATCTCCCGATTCTGAGCAAGATCCTTGGTCGTCTTTACGCTAACCGAAGCGCAAGCCCCAAAGAGGAAGATCAAAGATAGAAGGAAAAGCTGTCGAAACATAAGAATGACGAAACTGCTTCTTGAAGAGGAGCCCGTCAATGTCCACGAAAAAACGCCATCGGGAGCAAGGAGGTCCTTTACACCAAAAGCATCTCTGCCGCCTGAGCGACATCCTTGTCCCCCCGTCCAGAGAGATTCACAATCACAATGTCCTCGCTCCGCATCTCCGGCACCACTTTGATGGCATGGGCCACAGCGTGGGCGGACTCAAGGGCCGGAATAATGCCCTCAACTTCGGCCAAAGTGCGAAAGGCGGCCAGGGCTTCATCATCGGTCGCATAGTCGTATTGCACCCGTCCAAGATCACGCAAATGGCAATGCTCCGGACCCACCGCCGCATAATCCAGTCCCGCAGACACGGAATGCGTCGGTTCGATCTGCCCGTCTTCATCGGCCAGCAACCAAGTCCGGGCCCCTTGCAGGACCCCCAGACGTCCGCCTTGAAAGCGCGCGGCATGCCGCCCCTTCACAATCCCCTCCCCGCCTGCCTCGACACCCACCATCCGCACATTTTCGTCCGACAAGAAGGGATAAAACAGTCCGATGGCATTGCTCCCCCCCCCCACACAGGCGATCAACAAATCCGGCAGGCGCTCTTCGCGTTGCAAGATCTGACGCCGAGCCTCGTCTCCGATGATCCGATGAAAATCCCGCACCATCATCGGATAGGGGTGGGCGCCATAGGCCGTGCCGAGAATATAATGGGTCGAATGCACATTGGTCACCCAATCGCGCATGGCCTCATTGACCGCTTCCTTGAGGGTCGCCTGCCCGGCGGTGACCGGCACCACCTCGGCCCCCAAAAATTCCATCCGGGCGACATTGAGCGCCTGACGTTTCATGTCCACCGCTCCCATGTAAACCACGCACTCCAATCCGAAGCGGGCCGCCACCGTCGCTGTGGCCACCCCATGCTGACCGGCCCCGGTCTCCGCAATGACGCGTTTCTTTCCCATCCGTCGGCAGAGGATCGCCTGCCCAACGGCGTTGTTGATCTTATGGGCCCCGGTGTGCAGCAGGTCCTCGCGCTTAAGATAAATCCTGGCTCCCCCCAATTGAGCGGTCAACCTCTCGGCAAAATACAACGGTGTAGCGCGGCCACAAAAGTCCGCCAGCAATCCAGAAAATTCCTTACGGAAGGCCGGATCGTTCCGCGCCTTTTCATATTCGGCTTCGAGTTCGTCAAGGGCACTGACCAAGGTCTCGGGGACAAACCTGCCACCATAAGGGCCGAAATGTCCTCCGGCATCGGGGAGGCTGCAAAAGGGTTCAACGGGCATGGACGCGATTATGACGCTTTCTCAGCAGGGCTGCAACTGCGCGTCGATGCGGCGACGGCATCGGCGGAAGCTCCTCAGGAGAAAAGCCGCTCAAGGTACGGTCCATTTTCCCCTCTGGCACAACATTCATCGTCACCCGGAACCGCGTGATCGGATAAATCTCCTCGTGCACGGAAGTACGCTCAGGAACCTTCGCCACCGGCATAACCCACATCCCCAGCCAACGAGGACCTCGTGAGCGCTCCAGCCAGATTTTTCCCCGCGCCCAAACGAAGGCCCGGACCTCCTGCACCGCCTCCGTGACCCGACGGGGCCGCTTGACAGGGAGACGTTCCGGCACGACGGCACGGCAAGATTCCTGGAGCGGACATTCTCCACAATGCGGCGCCTTGGGCAGACAAACCCGCGCTCCCAATTCCATCAAGGCCGAGGTGTGCCGCCGTCCGCCTTTTGCGGGCAAGAGACTCTCGGCCGCCCTCCGCAAGAACTGAACTCCCTTTGCGTTATCGATCGGATGCCGCCAATCCGCCAATCGCGCCAGCACCCGGGCAATATTCGCATCGACAACCGGCCCCGCAAAATCAAAGGCGAAGGCCATCACGGCACCGGCCGTATACTCTCCCACGCCGGGAAGACTCCGCAGGGCCGGCAGGGTGCGGGGAACCCGCCCCCCATGCGATTGCTCGATCTCTCGCGCCACCCGATGCAGGTTGCGGGCCCGGCTGTAATATCCCAAGCCCTGCCAGCGACTCATGACCTGGGATTCGTCCGCATTTGCCAAATCTCTGAGCGTCGGAAACGCCTCCATCCAACGCTCAAAGTAGGGCACCACGGCGGTCACGGTGGTTTGTTGCAACATAAATTCTGAAACCAGAATGGCATAGGGATCCCGAGTCCGGCGCCAGGGCAGATCGCGACCATGACGACGAAACCAGCGATAGAGCTTTTGCCGATCTTTTTCCACTGCCTCTCCCCGCCTGAGCGTGATACTTTTTCTGTCTGTGTCCGCCAAAGCCATCACCCTGTACAATACGCCTCTCAGCAAGGAGCAAGCCGCGAAGTTAAGATCCCTTCTCCAACGCGAGGAATACGATTTCGATACCAGGCCCTATATGCTCTTTTTTGCGAAGAAGGAAAAAGTCTCCATCTCCGTCTATGAGAAAGGACCCAAGGTCGTCATTCAAGGCAAAGGCACTGAGGAATTTGTCCAGTTCCTTCTTGAACCTGAAATCCTGGGCGAAGCGCGACTCGGCTACGAGGAAGTTCTCCAACCGGAACTCTTCGAACCTCATTTCGGTGTGGACGAAAGCGGCAAGGGCGACTTTTTTGGTCCCCTGGTCATTGCCGGAGTCTATGTCGATGCGAGCCTGGCCCGAACCTTCAAAGACATTGGCGTCACCGACAGCAAACGCATCACCTCGGACAACCGGATCCGCACCCTCGCAGCCGGCATCCGTAAATCCCGTGCCCCCCACAGCGTCGTCACCATCAGCCCGGAACGCTACAACGCCCTCTTCGAAAAAATCGGAAACCTGAACCGCCTTCTGGCTTGGGGCCACGCGCGCATCATCGAAAATCTGTGTGAACTCCGACCCGATTGCCCACGCGCCCTCTCCGACAAATTTGCCAACGGGAGTGTGCTGGAAAAAGCCCTGATGGAACGCGGTCGTTCCCTTCAACTCGATCAACGCACCAAGGCGGAATCGGACTTTGCCGTCGCCGCCGCCTCGATCCTGGCGAGGGAAAGCTTCATCGGGTGGTTGGAAGCCGCCGGGACCCGGACGGGGATCCCACTGGGACGTGGAGTTTCGGCCTCTGTCAAAGCGACCGCACGTCGAATCGTCGCCGAAGGCGGACGGGACGCGCTCGCCGCAGTCGCCAAAATGCATTTTAAAACTTCCGCAGAAGTGCTCAACTCAGAGGATGGAACTTAACGCTTGGACCCAAGGCCTGCGAGCCCGCTACGATAAGGCGATCGCCTGCTATCAGAACGGCAACCGCGATTCCGCCGCATGCTTCGACCCCGAGGAAACGAAATTTTTGGATTCCATCGGGCTCAAACCGATCAATGTCCACGATTTCGCAGAAGACTGGATCCACTCCGGTGAACCCGACTGGGACACCTTTCTTCTCATTGCAGCTGCCCGCCGGGATTATTTTCTCCATGAGCAGAAGGGCCAGCCCAACCGAAAAGAAACTGCCAGCGGCGATCTCCCCGCGCCCAAAGCCACCCTGGGCGGCATGGAATGGCTTCCTCGCATCACCGCCAAAGCACGCTGCTTTCTGGAAGGCGGACTTTGCCACGACATCATGTATTGCTGCGGAGGGGACCGCCATTTTCTCAAAACCCATGACCTTCACCCTGCGGACTTCCTCCGGGCGATTTGGGCCGCGAGGGGAAACGAGGAAGCCGTCCTCGCATTCGTCAAGCGTTCGGGCACCGCAGAAAGTTAGCCCCGCCAAATTTCGCGAATTGTTCGGCCCCAGCTTGCGCAACCCTCCCTCATCGTTACCTTTGCTTTGATGGCAAAAATACTTTGCGATTGGTCAAAGCGAGACATCGAGAAGCATTCGGGCAAGCTTCAGGCTCTGGTCCGTGATCCCGAATATTATTGTCGAAAATGCGCCCGGGTGGCAAACACCTCGAAGGTGCTCTGCGAACCCCGCTCGTTTTCCGGGAAACCGGGATTGAATTGACCCCCTGAGCTTCTCCCGGTTGACTGCTCCGAATGTCTTCCTTTCCCATCTTCAGCGATGTCCACAGCCTTCTCCGTTGGCTCATCATTCTAGCCGCCCTCTGGGCACTTCTCCGTACTTGGAGCGGGGTCGCCTTCGGCTCGGAGTGGACGAATAAAGACCGCAAAAGCGGCCTCATCTTCACCAGTCTCCTCAATATCCAGCTTCTGATTGGCCTTGTCGTTTATGCCCTCAGCCCGATCACCCGGGCGGCGATGAGCAATTTCGGAGCGGCGATGAAGAATGGCGAAATGCGGTTTTTTGCCGTGGAACACGTCACCGGCATGTTGCTCGCTGTGATTATTGCCCAGGTCGGATTCTCACTATCGAAACGCGCTGCGACGGATCGAGGTAAATTTCTCCGAGGTGCCATTTGCTACTCCATCGCCACCCTTCTCATTCTTGCCAGCATCCCCTGGCCATTTATGAAATACGGTCGCCCGCTCCTTCCGTCGTTCGGCGGCTGAGAAAGGACAGGGTTGATGGCCCGGCCGCATCATGGGCTAACGAATCTTTCCAGCGTCAAAAACCTCGAAGCGCACATGGGGGTGGCGGGATGCCAGCGCGCAGCGGCTCCATTTGTCCATCAGACCACGTCGGAAATTTTCCCGCTCCCGCTTGGCGAGGCGCTTCCACTTCACCTCTCCGACCAAAAGCCTGTCAGGGGCTTCCGGGTCTGGACAAACCAAATCAATTTCGAGCGATTTTTCCCAATACCGGCCGGAACCCGGATACAGGCTTCGGCACCAGTCTTCAAAAACGGAAGCCGCATGGCAGTGAATCAATAGACGTTTCTTCCCGACCGAATAGGTCCGCCAAAGGCTCCGGTGCGGCGAATAAACACCGAACCAAAACCGCAGGGCGGGATCCTGGATCCGGTAAAGCGTGCGCTTGGAGGTGCGGGTGCTTTCGCCAAAAGGCAGCTCCCGGGACAGCACAGACGCATCCATCAATTGCTGCAGCAGACGCGACAGGTTTGTCTGTGCGGTTCCCAGGCGACCGGCGATCTCCGAGGCCCGCGAGGCTCCCCGCCCCACGGCCTCCAGCACCGCCAGCGCATTGGCTCCAGCCAATCCCTCGTCATGAAGAATGCGCCTCGGCTCCTGTTCCATGTAGGGAGCGAAATCAAAAAACAACGACTCCGCCAAATCCACCGTGTCTTTTCCCGGCTCGACGAATTCCCAGTATTTCGGAATTCCGCCCACGCAGGCAAACTTCTCGAACGCCACCTCGGCTTTGGCATCCAGCCCGCAGGCATGACAAAACGCCTGATAATCCATCGGCCCCACCTGCAACAGCTTCTGCGCCCTTCCATAGAGCGGTGCCGTGCGGTGTAGGAACAAATCGTGCATCATCCGCATGCTAGAGCCGGAGAGTACCAGCAGGCACCCATTCGGCATCCCGTGGTCCAGCCACCGCTGCAAGCGGCTTGGCAGACTCGCGTCCCGCGACGCCAGATACGGAAACTCGTCCAAACAAAGCACCCACGGCTTCCTCTGAAGACTCAGGATCTCCAGCAAATCATCCCATCCGCCCGGCGCGATCTTCGTTTCCAGTTGGTCGCGGATATCGGCAAAAATTTGCCCGATCTGCATATTCGACGGACCCTCCAATGCCTGGCTGAACATTCCGCCCCGGCCATCCATCCATCGCCGCAGCATGCGGGTCTTGCCGACCCTCCGGCGCCCGAAGACGATGAGTAGCCCGCCGCGCCGCGCCGCCGCGTCCAGCTCACCCAACTCCTCCTCCCGATTCACAAATTCCAGCTTCATTGGGAATATGATGCATTCAAACATAATGTATGAAAAGCATTATGTTTGTTCATTCTCCTCCCATCTGCCTCTGGTTTCTCGCAAAAACAGCCTATCGAACCTGCAAAAGGGCGTTTCTTTGGTGGTGAAGCCGCTCAGCCAACTGGAACTACGCAGGCTCCATGTCTTTGAATCCCGCCAAGCCGCCTCCGCGACGACAGCGTGTGTCGGGCCGGCCTCCGGGGCCGATCGGCTAGCCAGAGGGGGTTCCGAGATTGATCTCAATGACCGCATCTGTCCCCTTTTGCTCCGGTAAGAAATTCCTTTTTGCTCCGTCGCCGACGCTGAGAGAGGACAGGGTTGATGGCCCGGCCGTTTTTTGCCATCCTGAGCGGAATGTCCTTGGTCTTCCAAAATCTCTTCCCCCGTGGAGTGATCGCGCTCAGCGCCATCATTCTGGTCGCGACCTCGACAGAATTCCTCCACGCCTCTGCGGAATTGACCTCGATAGCAAACGCCCGCTTGGTTCCCGCCGACTGGGCGGACGGCGACAGCTTCCTGGTGGAATTTTCTGATCCCACCACTGGTGCGCCCCGCAAAGAAACCTTTCGCCTCTATGGGGTCGATTGCATGGAAACGCGAATTTCCTTCGATTCCGACCGGAGACGATTGCGCGAGCAAGCCCGCCATTTTGGCGTCGAGAATCCTTCCGATCTCATCGCCAAGGGAGAAGCCGCGACCAAGTTCGTGCAATCCATCCTAAAAAATGACTTCACCGTTCATACGGGATTTGCCAAGGCCTTGGGGCGTTCGAGTCGGCCCCGCTACTATGCCTATATCACCACCGCTGGTGGAGAGGATCTCTCCACGCTTCTGGTCCGAAAAGGATTGGCCCGCGCCAAAGGCATTTCCCGGGAGCGGCCGGACGGCACCTCACGCGATGAATATGCGGCCGGTCTGGCCGACCTGGAGCTTGCGGCGGCCATGGATCGTTCCGGCGTCTGGAAACTGAGCAATTCCTCCCGGATCGCAGCTTTGCGGGCCGATAAGCGCCGGGAAGATCGCGAACTTGCGGCCATTCAAAAGACCCCGAACGAGTTTCCCCTCGATATCAATACCGCCAGCCAGGCCCAACTGGAAAACCTCCCTGGAATCGGCGCCGTTCTCGCCGCCCGAATCATAAAAAAACGCCCCTATCGCACCATCGAGGACCTGGATAAAATCAAGGGTCTCAATGAGCCAACCTTGCAACGAATCAAGCCCCTTCTGCAGGTCTCCCGTTCCTCCAGGGATCAGAGCGGTCTTCGACCGAAAATTCCAAATACCACCTGAGTCCGAGTCGCAACGAACTTCGCAGACTCTTCACTCAGCAACGGGCAAAGGACCGAAACAGAATGGTCTCGGTGCGTTTCCAAGCCGATGTGAACGGTGAACCGAAGTCAATCATGGCGAGGGAAACTCAGAGGGCCTCTGCAATCTGAACAGCGTTGAGAGCGGCCCCCTTGAGGAGTTGATCCCCGCAGACCCAAAACGAAAGACCGTTTTCCAAGGCACAGTCCGCGCGAATCCGTCCCACGAAGCAATCATCCTGGCCCGCCACCTCCAACGGCATCGGATAGGATTGTGATGAAGTGTCATCGCAAATTCTGACGCCCGGAAACGCCGAAATCGCCTCCCGAGCCTCGTAGGCAGCCACCGGCGATTCAAATTCTGCAGTGACTGCCACGGAATGGGCCCGATACACCGGGACCCGGACACAAGTGACCGAAGCTCTAAAATTCGGATGGTGCATAATGCGCCTCCCCTCCTCCTGCAATTTCATCTCTTCCTTGGTGTATCCCGACTCCAGGAACGAATCCACCTGCGGAATGACATTGAAGGCAATCTGATGAGGAAACACTTCGGGCTTGGCGGCTCCTCCGCCTGCCAAGGTTTTGACCTGGCTCTTAAGTTCCTCGATCGCCCGGGCTCCCGCCCCGGAAACAGCCTGGTAGCTGGAGGCAATGACCCGCTTGACACGAAACTTTTGATGCAGAGGATACAAGGCCATGAGCGCGACCGCTGTGGTACAGTTGGGGTTGGCGATGATTCCCTTGTGAGCAGCGATATCGCCGCCATTGATTTCCGGAATCACCAGAGGCACATCCTGCTGAAGACGGAAGGCCGATGAGTTATCCACCACCACCGCCCGACTCTGCACCGCAATCGGCGCATATTCCTTGGAAATCCCCCCCCCGGCACTGAACAGTGCCACGTCGATATCCTCAAAGGAATTCACCCCAAGCGGCTCGACCATGATCTCGTCGTCTCGGAACTTCAGGGTCGTGCCGGCCGAACGTGGCGAGGCCAGCAATTTGAGCTTGGAAACTGGAAAATTGCGCCGCTCCATGACCCGAAGCATTTCGACCCCTACGGCGCCAGTTGCACCCACCACTGCAATTCGATATTCTTTGGACATAGGAAAGTAACCTCATGATTAACCATTCTGAAAAACATGTCCACGCTCCTTTGCTGCCGGAGTCCCCTCAACTTCTGGTCAGGATTTCCCGCCAGACGATGGAAGTCGTTCACGGGCGGCAAGTGATGACCACCTATCCGGTATCGACTTCAAAATTCGGCCCCGGCTTTGAACCCGGAAGTTTTAAGACACCGCTTGGCCGATTTATCGTCTCGAAAAAATTTGGAAGAGACGCACCAGCCGGGACTGTCTTCAAAGCCCGCTGCCCGACTGGCGAGATCGCCGGGGAAGGCGGCGAGGAAGACCTCATCCTTACACGCATCCTCTGGCTGGAGGGTCTGGATCCGAAAAACGCCAATACCAGGGACCGCTATATCTACATTCACGGAACAAATCACGAGTCTCAGATCGGTTCCCCCGCCAGTTGCGGCTGCGTCCGCATGCGCAATGAGGACATCATCGCAATCTTCGACCAGATCGCGGAGGGAACCCAGGTAGAAATTTTTGAGTGATTCTTATTGTCAGTTCCCGGGGATTTGGCACTCTCGCCCCAGCTACCAGCTACGGAAGGAGGGGAAAATATTGTGAAACTAGTTAAAATTTTTGCGGCTCTTGCAGTCGCCGTCGCGTCACTCAGTTTGGGTGCTTGCGCAAGCAAGTCCACGCCAGCGCCAGCGCCAGCGAGCATGGGATACTCGAAGTAAGCTCCTGCTTATTGAGTTTCTGGCCGGACGGATTTATTTCCGTCCGGCCTCTTCGTTTTCTGGGGTTCCGGCTCGAATACGGTTCTGTTGCTTGGACCCGCTCACATGGGCGTTTCCCACCAGATGGAACCGCCACGGTCGCTCCGCGGCGCGGGTAATACCAATCCGGGGCGAGGCGGCCACCGGACCCGCTTCGCCGCAAGCTTGAAACCCAAACCCCGGATCCCTACAGAGGTCGAGCCCATGATGCGCCCCGGTCACTCCCATCGCCTGGGTGAGTTTCCCTGGTCCGGAACACAGTTGGCTGTCCCGGGTTACGCCCCTCGCCACCCGCATGGCCCGGAGACCTCGCAATGGCTCCACCGCCCGGATGAGCACAAAACCTTCCCGACATCCCTTCACCAATACGTTGAGCATCCAATGCATCCCATAGGCAAAATAGACATAAGCGGTCCCTTCCCCATGATTCCGGACAAAGGCCCGGGCCCCGGGCCGGAAGGCCGTATGACAGGCAGCATCACCCTCGGTATCATAGGCCTCCGTCTCCACCACAATTCCCGTACAGGCTCCCCAGCGCAACCGACACCCCACCAGCGCCCGGGCGCAATCCACCGGATCTTTCTGGAAAAAACAACGAGAAATCATCTCTGAGGATCACGATGGACTGAGATCGTCGATCCGATAATTCTCCCACTAAGAGCCTCCAATTCCATTTTCCTGCCTTCCTGCTTTCTTTAGAGCCCGGTCGGATGATCGAGAAATTCCCAGGGGAGTTTGAATTTCCGTTGCAGTTCCTCACCCAACGCCTTGACCCCAAAAGTCTCGGTCGCATAGTGACCGGCATAGAGGAGATTCACTCCAACTTCCTCAGCCGCCGTGTAACTCCAATGCGGCCCTTCCCCGGTAATAAAGGTATCGACTCCCTCCTCCACGGCGCGAAAAATCTCGCTCCCGGCACCACCGGTCGCGACTCCGATCCTCCCACAGGTTTCGGGGCCACCCGGTGCGAGATGAACCGGTCCGCCCACCGCTTTCGAAACCCTGGCCAATAAGGACTCACGGGAAACTTCCTCCTCGGCCTGCCAGCCGATCTCCAGGAACGGTCGGCGCTTCGCAGGCAATCTTATCGCATCGCAAAGCAGGGCGTTGTTTCCCAGTTCCGGATGGGCATCCAAGGGAAGGTGCATGCTGAAAATAGCCAGGTTATTGTCAAGGGCCAGTCGAAGCTTCCGGTACTGTGCCCCGGTGACCGGTCCCAGCCCGTTCCAAAATAATCCGTGATGCACGACGAGCAGATCGGCCTTCGCCTCCACCGCCTGCTGCAACACCGCCTCGCACGCGTCCACCGCCACCGCGACACGGGTCACTTCGCCGCCATTTTCCACCTGCAAACCGTTCACGGCCTGGGGGTAATCCTGGATCTCGGTGACACCGAGGAGGGTATTGAGATCAGTGGTCAGATCGATCAGCTTCACGGAAAAATCCTAGAGCCTTCGCTTCCCCAGACCAAGAAAGAAGCCATCACCGACCACTCAATCCTGGCCACAGCATCAAAGATGTTGCAAATAACTTCGCGATCTCTGGCTCCAAGGTCTGTAGCTTCGACCACGCCGCCATAGACTGTTGCACGGATGTGGCTGCGTTCCGAGCATCAGCCCGTAATGACAGCGTACTCAGATCGTAGTCAGCGGTATGTCGTTGTTGCTGCAAATCCACAAAAGCGCTAGCGATCAGGATCAAGTCAGGGTTATCCGCAATCGGAAGCCTTCCCCACCACGGTCTCAAAATCTTGCTAGACGGAATCTGTTTCTGAAAATCCTCGCACACTGATTTCATTTTGCCGTGGACAAAAGCGCGTCCCGCAAAGTTTCGTATCAGTTTCTGAAGATGCTGGGTTCCGAAAGCGAGACGGGTAGACTCCTCGACCAAAAAATGAAACAGGGCATAATAAGAAGCCGACACAGATCGGCGAAGATTTGCCTGCTTGGGACGATTCGAATCGAGTTCGGCCAACATGCTGGCCTGAGTTAGCAACTCTCGACTGTAGCGGGACATCAGAAGAGTTCGCCGCGCATCTGTTTCTCACGCTTGACCTGAACGTAGGGCCAATGCCGCTCGCCATCCTTGCGCTGGATCACATCACGAACCCAAGCGATCATTGGCTGGATTTTGTGCCAACTGATTGCAGAATCCGAAGTTGCGTTTGGGAAGACCAAATAAACGAAGTACGACGGCTTTCCGGTATGATCCTCGGCGAAAGTTATGGCGACCTTCTTTGGTTTCGGAAATCCATGCCCCCTCAGCACCTCTGGAGAAATCAGGACTTCCAAATCTTTGGGATCAACACAATCAGCAATCACACCGACAAGATACCTTCGAGGGTGCCAACCGTCAATGACTCATCAGCCACGGAACGAACAGGCCATCACCACAATTCCGCAAGATCGACGAATTTGCTTTGCGGCGGACTTCAACTTCACCGACCATTGCACATGCTCAAATCTGGAATCGTCGGGTTGCCCAATGTCGGCAAGTCCACCCTCTTCAACGCCGTCACCCGAACCCGCAAAGCCCAGGCGGCCAATTTTCCCTTTTGCACCATCGAGCCCAATGTCGGCATCGTCAACGTGCCGGACGAGCGCCTCGAGAAACTCGCCGCCCTCTCCGGTTCGGAGAAGATCCTTCCCGCCGCCATCGAGTTTGTTGATATCGCGGGTCTGGTCGCCGGAGCGAGCGAGGGCGAAGGCCTTGGCAATAAATTTCTTTCCCACATCCGGGAGGTCGATGCCATCGTCCAAGTGGTCCGTTGCTTCGAAAATGACGACATCCACCACGTCACCGGATCGGTCGATCCCGTTCGTGACATTGAAATCATCACCACCGAACTCCTTCTGGCCGATATGGCGGCGTTGAAAAAACGCGCCGAGCGCCAACAAAAAGGAGCCCGAACCGGGGATAAAACCGCCAAGGCGGAAATCGCCCTGGCCGAAAAGCTCCTACCCCATCTCGACGCCGGAAAGCCCGCTCTCACCGCCGACCTGTCCGACGAGGAAAAGAGAACGCTCAAAGAGTTTTTTCTTCTCACCAGCAAGCCGGTCATTTTTGCATGTAACGTCGGCGAAAACGACCTCGCCCGGGCCGACAATCCCTACATTCTTGCGGTGCGTGAATACGCCGCCGCCCATATGGGCAGCGAAGCCGTCGTCATTAGCGCCCAGATCGAAAGCGAACTCTCTGAGTTGCCCCCGGAGGAGGCCTTGGAGTTTCTGAGCGGCCTTGGAGTCTCCGACAGCGGCGTGAGCCTCCTGATCCGGGCCGTCTATCATCTCCTGGGTCTTCGGACGTACCTGACCACCGGCCCCAAAGAAACCCGGGCCTGGACCATCCACGCCGGGGACAAGGCCCCCACCGCCGCCGGCGTGATCCACAGTGATTTTGAGCGCGGTTTCATTGCCGCCCAGACGATCTCCTTTGATGACCTCATCACCTATGGATCTGAAGCCAAGGCCCGCGATGTGGGAAAACTCCGCGTGGAAGGAAAGGACTACGTCGTGCAGGATGGCGACGTCATGGACTTCCGCTTCAACGTCTGAGCCTAAAAAAGGAAAAAAGGGTCCACCACAGAGGTCACAGAGACCACAGAGCTGCAACAGAACGGGAGCGGTGGGAACCTCGGACATCGCCTGCTGAACGCAGCCCGAAGGGAACGAATTCTGGGAGGAATGAGGCGCATCCGCAGCAACGGCCAGGCTTTCAAAGGCGCGTGGAGAAAAGCAGAGCTTCAATAGCGACACCCCTGACAGACGACATTCTCCAGCGTGTCACGATTTACGTAAGTTACTCTTCCTTATCCATATTCCCTCTGTGTTCTCTGTGACCTCTGTGGTTCATTTCTGTTTTTGGACTGAGCCAAAAATTGACCCAACAGAGGGAGAGCCGGGTCTCCGCGGGGACAAGATTCCGGGCCGGCTTGGAATTTTCCCGATTGTCATAATGAACATCCCGCTTACCTTTCGCCCATGTTTCGTCTCATCGGATTCACTCTCTGCGGGTTTTTTAGCCTGGCCGCATCTGCTCCCGCAAGGTCCCCGGCACCCGCCACGGCAGCGAAAGTCGCCAACGGCTTGGTACGTATTCAGGAGACCTCCCAGGCTCCAAACTATCGCGTGCCCTGGAGCCCCGGCGAAGTAAGCGGCGGCGTCGGCGCCGGGTTCATGATCGGGGAGAACCGAATCATGACCAACGCGCATGTCGTGAGCAACGCCCGCTTCCTCGCGGTCTCCAAAGAAGGCGACCCGAAGCCCTATCCTGCCCGCGTCCTCTTCGTCGCCCACGATTGCGACCTCGCCCTTCTAACCGTTGACGACCCGAAGTTTTTCCAAGATGCCGCCAGCCTTCAATTCGGCGGGGTCCCCGCCATCGAATCAACAGTTTCGGTCTATGGATACCCGATCGGGGGAGACCGGCTCTCGGTCACCCGTGGAGTGGTCTCACGCATCGATTTTCAACCCTATTCGCACTCGGGAGTGGACTCGCATTTGACGATTCAAATCGATGCGGCGATCAATCCCGGAAACAGTGGGGGGCCCGTGCTCCAGGACGGTCTCGTCGTGGGAGTTGCCTTCCAAGGCTACAGCGGGAACGTGGCCCAGAACGTTGGCTATATGATCCCCACCCCGGTCGTAAACCGCTTTCTCAAGGATGTTGAGGATGGACGCTATGACAAATATGTGGACCTGACCCTGAGCTACCACCCCCTGCACAACCCCGGGATGAGGCGTGCCCTGAAACTTCCGGACGGTGACTCCGGCGTCTTGGTCGGCGATGTCTATTCCGGCGGCGTTTCAGAAGGTCTTTTGAAAACCGGCGACGTCTTGTTGAGCATTGACGGTCTCCCGATCGCCAGCGACGGCACCATAAAAATGGCGGAGGGAACCGTGGAAATGGCAGAGGTTGTGGAGCGAAAATTCCTCGGTGACTCTGTCGATTTGGAGATTCTTCGCGACGGCGAGCCGCTCAAAGTGAAAGTCGATTTGAGTCACTCTTGGCCCTTCACCCTCCAAGCCAATGCCTACGATGAAACCCCTCGCTACGTCGTGTTCGGCGGGCTCGTCTTCCAACCTGTCGATGCCAACTTCATCCGCGAACATCGCCCGAACGATCTCCGTCTGCGCTACGCTTTCGATCAGTTCATCTCCCAGGGCATCTACCGAGATCGCTCCGAAATCGTCACCCTCAGCAGCGTCCTCGCCGATCCCGTCAATGCTTACGCCGCCCCCTTCACCTATCAAATCGTGGACACCATCAACGGGGGAAAAATTTCCCGTATCGACGATGTCGCGGCGGCGTTCGCCAAACCGTCCGATTATTATGTAATCCAAATGCTTGGATTGGGACGTCCGATCGTCCTTGAACGCGAGGCGGTGGAAGCCGCCCGCGACCGGATCCGACAACGTTACCGTCTGGCCTCGGAGGAAAATCTAAAAAAATGAAATCGATTCTCGCCATCCTCATCCTTTCCGCTGCGCCCGTCCTGGCGGGAGCCACCCTCTCGCCCCGCAACAGCTCCCCCGGAGACATTGGCAGCGAATCCCTCGTCCGCGTATACGCCACCTCTCAGGCGTTCGATTTTTTCCGGCCCTGGGCAAAGAAACCATCCGTCATGCACCGCGGCCTCGGTCCGGTGGTAGAGAACGGCCAGGTTCTCGTCACCGCCGAGCTTGTCGCCAACCACACCTACGTTGAGTTGGAAAAATCAGGCACCGCAGAAAAAACGCCGGCCACAGTTGTGGCGGTGGATTACGACAGCAACCTCGCCCTTCTTCAGCCGACAGATCCTGAATTTCTCAGCTCCGTACCGGCCCTCCGTCTCGACTCCGGAGCCCGGGTGGGAGACCAGGCCATGATCCTTCAGTTGGAATCCAATGGCCGCATCGCCGAAACCTTGGCCACGATCAGCACCATCACCATCACTCGCTATCCGCTGGATCATCTGGGCTTGCTGACCTACCGGCTAAGTACGCCCCTGGAAAACCGGGACGGAAGCTTCACCATGCCCGCCGTGCGCAAGGGACGCCTCCTCGGTCTCCTCATGCGCTACGACACCCGCACCCAGACGGCCAACCTGATTCCCGCCCCCGTCATTCAGCATTTTCTTGAGGATGCGAAAGGCAAATCAGACCCTGGCTTTCCGCGCGCTGGCGTGGCATTTTCTCCCACCCGCGATCCCCAGTTTCGACGCTACATCAAGCTGAAAAAAGACGGGGGCGTCTATGTCACGCACGTCTCTCCCGGGGCCGCTGCCGACCGGGCCGGACTCCGCAAAGGAGATATCATCCTGGCGCTCAACGACCAGCCCATCGATCAGGACGGCAACTTTGAGGATCCTGAATTTGGAAAAATCTCCTTCTCCCATCTCATCAGCACGCGTTCTCATCTGGGCGACACCCTCACCTTCAAGATTCAACGTGACGGCATCGAAAAATCGCTTCCCGTCACCCTCGACGCCGACGCCTCCCCGGCCTCCGTGAGCGCCTCTCACATCTTCGACACCCAGCCCCGATATTTCATCCTCGGGGGTTTGGTTTTTCAGGAGCTTTCCCGTCCCTATCTTCAGGAATGGGGGGCACGCTGGAAGGAGGAAGCCCCGCAACGCCTCGTCTATCTCGACGCCTATCAGGAGGAACTTCCGCCGGACACCGGGAAGGTTGTCTTTCTTAGCCAGGTTCTTCCCTCTCCGGATACCCTCGGCTTCGGCAACGTTTCGCCAGGAGTCGTCAAAAGCGTCAATGGTGTTACAATCAAGAGCCTCGACGACATCGCCCGTGCTGTGGCGACTCCAGTGGACGGATTTCACAAGATCACCTTCGAGGAGGATCCGGGTTTCATCATGCTCGATGCCGCTGCGGCAGAATCCGGTCGTGACCGCCTCATGCAGGAATACGGCATCCCCGCCGCAGAGAATCTTAAATCGCCCTGAGAAATACGATGAATTTCCCTGGGGCCGAATCCCATCTTCAGTTTTAAGGAAATCGTATTCGATGCTAATCACCCGAGAGGAAGCGAAAGCGAAAGGGATTGCGAATGTCGTGAAGGAACATGACGTGCAATTTTTCGATTTCGGTTGCAGCAACGGTGGAAGCATCGAATCCGTCAGAACATATTTTTTTAATGGATCGAAAGGGATGGGGTTCGACATTAGCGCGGCAAAATTGGAGACCGCAAAACAAAATCATTTGGTATCGGATTTCGATATATTGGATTTGCCAGAAGAACCTTTGGTCAATTTTACAATATTATTTCATATTCTGGAACACCTTGATACACAGCGAGCCGTTGAACGTTTCTTGCAAAAGGCGTGTGCAGTCTCAAAGGACTTCGTATTTTTGAAACAACCGTTCTTCGATGCCGATCCTTCGCTGATGGCGCATGGCCTTAAATTGTACTGGTCGGACTGGAGTGGTCATCCCAATCGAATGACATCCCTTGAGCTGTATTTGATTTTAGCCAGGCTATTGGAAGAAAAGAAAATCGAGGGGTTCCAGATTGTTGGCAAGAAACGAATTCAAAATAGTTCCTGTCCTCAAGTGTTGCCCTTGGTTGCTCCGAGGAATCAACACGATTACGATCCCGACCAGCATCCGCCTAAAAGAACAGATGTCGTCTTTGATTTTCCGGTATTTTACGAACTTGGTGCCTTGATCGAGATCAAAAAGGAGACCGGCACCGATTTTCTCAAAAATTTCAAGCCCGATGCCGTTATTCACTCGACCTAGCAGAACCTGAATGGATGGCCGACTTGCCTCCGGGTCTGCAGTCCCCTAGCAGACTGTTGAAAAAGAGCGGAATGAAAAACTGCGAGTCATTTTGGGGGCGGGTCAGGCGCGGTGAGCGAGCGGGGTGCACCCCGCGACCGAGCCGCAACGCCACCCGGCCACAAAAGGGCCGCAGCCCGTTAGGGTCATCCCGGTCCTTACTTCAGCTCTGATGTATTCTTTTCCTCATTCTTCGATCATATTTTTCGTTTCGGGGTTTTTCAACAGTCTGCTAAGATCGACGGAGTGCCGCTTCTTTCATGACTCCACCTCGACCGCCCGACGGTTCATCCGCCAGCCTCTCGATCGTTATTCCCTTCTACAACGAGGAAAACAACGTCCGCCCGTTGCTGGAGGAACTCCGCGAGGTTTGCCAAGGCCTGCGGGATTCCGCCGAGGTTGTGCTGGTCAATGATGGAAGCACGGATGCCACCGCGGAGGAGATTGATCGCTGGGCCCGGGAATGGCCTGCCGTGAGAGCCGTGCATTTTTTGACCAATCAAGGCCAGGCCGCCGCGCTTTATCACGGATTGCAGCTCTGCCTGGGCGGGACCATTGTCACACTGGATGGAGACGGGCAGAACAACCCCCACGACATTCCCCGCCTTCTGGACGCCCTGGAGGGTGTTGACATGGTGGCGGGCGTCCGGGCCAACCGGCAGGATTCTCGGCTGCGACTGGCCATGTCCCGATTTGCCAATGCGGTGCGCTCGAAAATTTTGGGCGATGGCATCCGCGACACAGGCTGCACCCTGAAGGCTTTTCGAAGTGAGGTCGTCGGGTCATTTTTGCCCATTCGCACCATGTATTCCTTCATGGCCGCGATGGCGGTGAATGCCGGTTATCGAATCAAACAAGTTGAGGTGACCCACCGGGCCCGGACACGGGGTACGTCGAAATATGGATTGGGCGCGTTTTTGTGGCGCCCCCTGGCCGACATGCTGGGGTTACTCTGGTTCTTCCGCCGCCGCATTTCCTGCCGGATCGAAACCCGACCGTGATCTCCGCCTTCCGACAGATTTTTCGGGACACCGGCCCGGAAGCAATTTCCAGGAAGCCGCTGGCGATGATAGGAGTTTCCTTGGCAGTTTTTGCCCTGAGTCTGATCCTCGGGACCTGGAATAATTCCTTCCCCTACTATTACCATCTCGATGAACCTCTCGAGGTTTGGATGGTGATTCACGGCACGACGAATTTCCATCATCCCCTCCTGATGGGCAACACCACGGACTTGGTCACCTGGCTTCTCGGTGTCGGCAATGAACCCCAAACGGTCGTTGAGTTGGGCCGCTGGTGCATCGCGATATTCGGGGCCGTCGCCAGTGTGGCGTTTGCTTGGGTCGGCTACCGCTATGCCGGCTTGGCCGGCGGGCTGGCCTCAGGGGTTTTCGTCGCGATGCATCCCCTGCTGGTGGAGGTGGCACACTACTACAAGGAAGATCCCGCTCTCTTGATGGGTGTCGGACTTTCGTTTCTGGCAGTCACCCGCTTTTGGGACAATCCCTCGCGCGGAAACGCCGCCGCTCTTGGGGTCGCCAATGCGCTGGCCTTTTCGGGAAAGTACATCGGAATTGTCATGGCGGCACTTTCCATCGCCGTCCTCATCCTGGCCCGGCCCCGCCCAGGCCGCGTGATATGTTGCTTCCTTTACACGGCGCTCTTTGTTGTGGCGGTGGGGATCATCAACTACCAATTGGTGGCCGGAGCGGGACAGGGGTTTCACGGCATCGGCCGAGAGGTCGCGCTCCTGGGAACCGGAGGCAAGCACGCTTTTCTCAACGAAAAATACGTTGGGGTTTTTTATAAAAACAGCAATTTCCTCATTCTCATCTTTGCCGGATGGTATGTGCTGCGCCTGGTCCTGCAGCCCAAAGAACGCGTTTTTCCGGAATATCTCATTGCCGCTTTTCCGCTGGCCTTTGCCCTCATGATTTCCCTCACCCCGAAGACCGCCGAGCGGTATTTTTTGCCGGTCAGCGCCACGGTATGCCTCCTGGCCGGCATCGGCCTGGCCGATCTCTGCCGCCACTTTTTTCTCCTGCGAACATGGCTCCCAAGGCGGCGTAGGATCCTTTACAGCGCGCTCCTTGCGGGAACCTGCGTCCTCTTTGCCTCTCCGGTGGTCGATTGCCTGATGGGTTTCGGTATCGATACCCGAAAGCAACTCGCCCACTGGATCGAAAAAAACGTCCCGCCCGATGCGGTCATCGTCCAGGACCGGCGGGTTCAACTGGTGGCGGTGAGCGGAAAATCCATGGAACAACGCTCGTTTTCCGTCCCCCAACAGGTGCTCTCCAATCAATACGCGGCCGACTTTGGCTCTGTGAGTGAACTCCAATCCCAAGGCATTCTCTATATCGCGCTCATGGTCGGCCAGAAATACAGAAACCACCCCTCAGCGCGAGTGAAAAGCCGTGAGGAATTCGACAACTTTGTCCGCGAAGTCACCGAGACCGGCACGCTCCTCTGGAAAAGTGAGTCACGCACCCCACAGATCGTCAATCCCCGTCTCGAACTCTATCGGCTACCGGAGCCGGACCGTATCGATTGAAAGCCCGGCCCGTCGATCGGATTCCCTGACCCGCTGGAGGGCCACCTTCCAGCGTTTTGATCTTCGTCTCCAAACCGACGATGGCGTGTTCCGCCGCCATGAGCTTGCGGCGTTTGTCCATCAAGTGGGTTGCAAACGCAACACGATGTCAAAACTTCTCTTTCCCGTCCGCGATGACCTGCCCGGAACCGCTGGCACGCCGGGTGCGGCGGAGCCCAGCACCCACAGTGACAGCGGTGGCGGTCGATCGCTTGGTTGGGAATTTACTTTTTAAATAAGCCGCTGTGGCTGCCACTCCGCTCAAGATAAAGAGAGCCATCATCTATCCGGTAGATGAGCAACCCGTCGGGTTCAATATGGCAATCCCGCGATCCTCGCCAAGGGCCGATCAGTGCATGATCCCGATATCTGTCCTCGAGTCGCTGATCGTTGGCAATCTGCTTGACCACATCTTTCAGTTTTCCAATATCCTTTCCTTGCTTTTGTAATTTTTTGATGTCCTTCCGAAATTGACTGGTCTCGTAGATTGCCTTCACTTGTCCCAGCTTTCAAAAAGCGCCTCAACATTCTCATGCGAGGTGAGATTGCGTCCACTTCTCGAGTCCTTAAGCGCCTGCTGAGTTACTGAGTTTGGTATCGCGACGTCGAAAGGGAGTCCATTTCTCAATGTGATCTGTGTGTAGAACATCCTGATCGCTTCAGTGGGGCTCACACCCAAGCGCTCAAGGATGCTTTCCGCAGTTTCGGGGGCAGTCCCGCCTGGCCACTGCAATCTGGCCACCGAGGTCCCCAGCCCAGCAATCGCTCAGGATTTCTGGAATCCGCTGATATCACGGATTCGACTCTCCAGCGTTTTGATCTTCGTCTCCAAACCGACGATAGTGTGTTCCGCCGCCATGAGCTTGCGGCGTTTGTCCAACAAGGCAACCTCCAGCTCCCGGACCCGGTTCTGCAGGTTCACCCGCACCCCCCCGCGTCCAGATTGTTCAAGCATCCTCATCAGCGGATTCGCCGGAATTTTTTCTTCCTCGGGCTCGCGTTCCGGCGCCGAATAGAAAGCCGCCTCGCCGAGAGGTAAGGATTCCCCGCTGCAACAATTGAGCACGATCGTCTCCGACGAGATTTCACCAAGTTGATGAAACTCCAGGAGGGTCTCTGCCGTCGTCGGTCCGTAGAGCAGATGGTCATTCACCTCCACCAGCCAGTCCATCTCCATCTGGGCAATCATTGGAGCCTGGGTCCAAATCACGTTATCGTTCGACAACATGTCTTGGGAGTTCACTTGGGCGGAATGGGCCCATTCGCGAATCTTTTGCAGAGGCACGGGGCCAAAGACTTCTCCATTTTCGTGTTTCTTAAGAAACCAGTTGTCCGAATTTTCGGTAGGCATGGGATGCATATCTGGGGTTCCCAAAAGTGTCGCTCAGGACGGCCCGTTTGACAAGAAACTTGCGCACCGGTCGCGTTCCGTCGAAGATTCTCCGTTCCCTTGGGGCGAAACGATTACAAAAGCATGAGCAAGACATTATTGGACAAAGTATGGGAGGCCCACAGCGTACGAACCTTGGACAACGGGGCCACCCAGCTCCTGATTGGGACGCATCTCATTCACGAGGTCACCAGCCCGCAGGCGTTTGGCATGTTGCGGGATCTCGGCCTCAAGGTCTTGTACCCCCAGAGGACCTTTGCGACCGTGGACCATATCGTCCCCACCGACGAGCGGGAGGAACCCTTCTCCGACCCGTTGGCCGACGAAATGATCAAGGCTCTGCGCAAGAACTGCGAAGAATCCGGCGTCACCTTTTTCGATCTCCCCAGCGGCAAGCAGGGGATCGTCCACATTGTCGGCCCCGAGCAGGGCATCACCCAACCAGGCACGACGATTGCCTGCGGGGATTCTCACACCTCCACCCATGGCGCGTTCGGGGCCATCGCCTTCGGCATTGGCACCAGCCAGGTCCGGGATGTCTTGGCCACCCAAACCATGGCCATCCACAAACCGAAAGTCCGCCGCATCAACGTTGAGGGAAAGTTATCTCCCGGCGTTTATGCCAAAGACGTCATTCTCCACATCATCCGCAAGCTGGGAGTGAACGGAGGCCTCGGTTACGCCTATGAATATGGAGGCTCGACCTTCGATGCCTTCACCCAGGAGGAGCGCATGACGGTCTGCAACATGTCCATCGAAGGCGGCGCCCGGGTGGGATACGTCAATCCGGACAAAACCACCTTCGATTATCTGAAAGGCCGCCCCTATGCCCCGAAAGAGGCGGATTGGGATGCGGCGGTAAAACGCTGGCAATCCTTCGCATCGGATCCCGATGCGGCCTATGACGATGTCATCACCTATCAAGCGACCGATATCGCCCCAACCGTGACCTGGGGCATTAATCCAGGCCAAGCCATCTTCATCGATGAAAATATCCCGACCGCGGATGAACTCCCGGCGAAGGATCGCGCCACGGGTGAAGAAGCTCTGGTCCACATGCAACTGCAGGCCGGCCAACCCATCAAAGGCACCAAGGTGGATGTGGCATTCCTCGGCAGCTGCACCAACGGAAGACTCAGCGATCTCACGGAAGTCGCCCGCTACCTCAAAGGCAGGAAGGTCCACAACGGCGTCAAGGCCATCGTCGTCCCTGGCTCCCAGGGCGTCTCCCAAATCGCAGAGAAAATGGGCCTGGCCGAAATCTTCCGCGAAGCGGGCTTTGAGTGGCGAGGCGCCGGTTGCTCGATGTGCCTCGGAATGAACCCTGACCAGTTGGTAGGAGATCAACTTTGCGCCAGTTCCAGCAACCGAAACTTCAAAGGCCGCCAAGGCAGCCCCACCGGCCGCACCATCCTCATGAGCCCCCTCATGGTGGCCGCAGCCGCTATCACCGGGAACATCAGCGACGCTCGCGAGGTGTTTACCTTAAACTAATCTGACGGATTTCTTACTATGAACCTTGAAAAAATAACTCAGGTGGCAGGGCATGCGGTTTACATCCCGGGAGAGGATATTGATACCGATCGCATCATCCCGGCCCGCTTCATGAAGTGCGTGACCTTTGATGGTCTGGGAGAATATGCGTTTCACGACGAGCGCAGGCACCCGGACGGCGAGGAGAAGTCCCATCCCTTGAACGAGCGTCGGACTGCCACCTGGCAGATCCTCCTTTCGGGATCAAATTTTGGATGTGGAAGCTCACGGGAACATGCCCCCCAAGCCCTCTATCGATTCGGCTTTCGAGCCATTAT
>CALBXK010000184.1 GCA_937890535.1 uncultured Spartobacteria bacterium | reverse complement strand
TGGCTGGGGTGGTCTCCCATCCTTTGCGACTTCCGGGGAGGCAAACCAATACCGAGAATGAAGGACCGCTCCATCAGATGCTGTTGTTCGAGAAGGGCCAGAATCCTTTTATTGCCGCACACTTGGGCAATCCCCATGTGAAATTCAAAATCCAAAGCGAAGAGCTTGTCGAAATGGGCCATCACCGTCTCCTGCGACAACCGCTCGGGCGTGCCTTGGTCGTCGAGGGCGTCAAGCTGGGCGGCAATCTTCTCCAACCGGTCCAGTTGCTCTTCGGAGATTCGCAACGTCGCCAAAAATCCGGCCATGCTTTCCAAGCCTGCGCGCACATCCATGATCTCGCAGTAGTCGTTCAGGCTCACCTCCCTGACAAACGTCCCCGAGCGTGCAATGCGCTCCACCACCCCCATACTGGCCAGTCGGTCCAAGGCCGCCCGAACAGGCGCCCTCCCCATCTTGAGTCTGTTGGAGAGTGCCACCTCTCCCAGGCGACTCCCCATCGGAATCTCGCCCACACGAATCAGTCTAAGAATCTCGGTGACGCTTATTTCTGTCAGCGAAGATTCCGCATTCCCGTTTTTTGAACGCTTGATCCGATGCATCCCATGGATACTAAAAGTCTTCGGGTCCCATGAGCAATGAAAAGAATCTCCTCGCACCAGTCCTTCCTTTTGTACCGAATGATCAACCGCAACCTTTCCGAACCCGGAACCCCAAAAGTGAGTTAGCCTTCAGAAAATGCTCGCCACAGTTTTTCCGATCCATTAATTATCAATCACTAACATGTTAGAGGCCTCCTTCATCTCATCCAAGGCCCCAATTTCCGTAGCGGTTCTCGGCGCCGGACATCGGGGCCGAGCCTACGCCGAACAAATGGCCGCATCCGCCCGCTTCCAAGTCACCGCCGTGGCCGAATCTGATCCTGAGAGGCGGAGTGCCTTTGCGGAACAGCACCAGATTGACCGGGCCAGAGTATTCGAGTCTGCCGAGGAATTACTCGCGTTGCCTCCGGTGGCAGACTTAATTGTTGTCGCATTGATGGATCAGTTGCATGTCGGAGCCGCCGTCTCGGCACTTCGAAGCGGATACCATGTGCTCCTGGAAAAACCCATGGCAACGACCCTGGAAGACTGTGAATTGATCGAGCGCACGCAGCGGGAGACCGGACGCACTCTCATGGTTTGCCACGTCCTGCGCTACCACCTCGTCAATCAGAAGGTGAAGGAACTCCTCGACGAAGGAGCCATCGGCCAGATCGTCACCATCGACCATGTCGAGGCACTCGATCCGGTGTTTTTTGCCTCCATGTTTGTTCGGGGCCAGTGGAACAACGAGCAGACCTCCACCTTTTTTCTGATGGCAAAGTGCTGCCACGACATTGATCTGATTTCCTGGTTCGCCGGGGAAAAATGCCGACGGGTCTCCTCCTTCGGATCCCTCAGTTATTTCACTCGCGAGTGCGAACCTCCCGGCGCAACCGACCGCTGCACGCAGGGATGTCTAGCCGAGCCGTCCTGTCCCTATTCTGCGTTGAAGATTCACTTGTCGGGCGCGGGAAGCCACAATCCCTCCATTCAATATCCTGATTCCGCCTCCGACGTCGATGCCCATCGGGTCTATAACTCCAGCCTCGGATGCGGCAATTCGCGAAAAGAAATTCTCCACGCTCTCGAAACCGGACCTTATGGCCGCTGTGTCTATCGATCCGACAACGATGCTGTGGATCGCCAGGTCGTATCTCTCGAATATGATCATGGGATCGTCGCCACCTTTACCGTCACCGCGTTTAATGCCTCGATCAATCAACGCTTCACCCGGATCCACGGAACCGGAGGCGTGATCACCTGCGATTACAAAGGCAACTGGATTGAAGTACGAAAATTCCCCAAAAATACTTTTGAGAGAATCGAACTCCCTGCAATTCAGGCAGGCCATGGCGGTGCGGATCAACTCATCATCAAGGCCCTCGCCGGATCATTTGATCCGGAGGGGGGAGATCCGCTCACTTCAGCCGCAAGATCGCTCGAAACCCATCGAATTGTTTTCGCCGCCGAAGAGGCAAGAAAATCAGGCCGGGTCGTTGCCCTGAACTGACCTTCCCTCGCTCAAACCTTCGCAACTTCGAGTCCGAGCAAGGCGCCAAGTTTGGCGATCTTTCCGGCGATATGGCCGACGCCAACGGCACAATGATGCGCGGGGCCGTGCGCGTTCCAGCCTTCGACGAAGGCACGGGCACCGCACGGAAACCTGTAACGACTATTCGTATTGCCAATCTCCAAGATCGGGCCGGGCACCGACTCTCCCTCGGCGACGAGGAGCTTCAAGCGTCTGTCGGGAGTCTCGACGACCGACAGCAGCGTGACGGGGCCGTGTTTCACCGACATCTCGACGGAGAGGCCGCGCCCGACCTTGCCGTGAAAAACCTCCAGCGGCCGCACTTTCGTCCGACCCTCGGCGATGGCGATGTGGCCAGGGCCGTCGTGCCCCATCAGGACCACGTCATCGTCGAAATCCATCGCGTAGTATTCCGTAAACGATCCTCCAACGCCGAAGCTCTCCATAATCTTCATGGCCTGCGCGTTCTTCACCTCGTATTCGCCGGCGACTGGGACGCCTCGCGCGGTGAGTAGCGAGTTGCCAAGAATGATGGAGCTGATCGTGTCCTCGTTCTCCACGCTTCCGGTGCCCATGTGGTAGTAGGCGAGCGAGCCAAGATCATGCGCTTCGACCAGCCGATCGAGCGCTACGGAGGTGCGGGCGGCACGCACAAGTTCCTCCTCGGAGCAGCCATCGGTGACATCGAAGGTCTGGCGAAATTCAACAACGCGAGCGCCCGCCTCGCTTTCGGTCACCTCGCGGCGCAGACTTGAGAGTTCGTCCACCTCGACGATCTCCATGTGCCCGCCAAACGCCGCGCAGTGCTGGGTGAGGTCTGAGTAAATGTCGA
>CALBXK010000183.1 GCA_937890535.1 uncultured Spartobacteria bacterium | reverse complement strand
GTTCGAGAACCTTGGATACTTCATCGCTCAGGTTGCCTCCACTGCGAGAAATCTTAAAATTCATAAAAAATGGCTCAAATTCTACGGAAGAACAATCCGGGTGGGTTCCAGTTCATAGATCCGCCAATCGCCAACCGCTCAATGGTTATGGGTGCGACGAAGAGACTATCCGCTCCTCTCTGCTAGAGGATTGTCAACTTGGGCGAAAGAACAATTTGAAAGTTTGACAACCGATTCGATATCGTCTTTTTATGATTTGTATGACAAATAGTCCTTGCCTTCTCGTGCCGGCCGTCCGGCCAATCTTCCGGTGATGTCGTGATGTCTCAGAAGAAATTTCACATTCGCTGCGACATGGAGGGAGTCACTGGCGTGGTCAGCATGTGCCAGGTGACGCCAGATCATTCGGAATATCCGGCCGCAAATGAGTGGTTTATGGTTGAACTCCTGGCATTGATCCAGGGACTCTTTGAGGGCGATGCAAGCGAAGTTTCCGTGTATGATGAGCATTGGTTTGGCCGCAATGTCGACTTGTCGCGAATTCCGGCAGGAGTAAATGTTTTCTGTGGCAAGCCGCCCTATCGGGCCGATTGGGCCGGAGGTTTGGACTCCACCCATTCCGGACTGATTCTCCATGGATTCCATTCAATGGCTGGTAGTGGCCAGACGCTCTGTCACACCTATGAACATGATATTCAATCAATCACCTTGAATGGCATTACGGTTGGAGAAATTGGGCTGGAGGCTGCGATCGCTGGCGACTGGGGCGTGCCGCTTTTGTTAGTGGTGGCCGATTCGGCCGGAGCTGAAGAGGCGCGGAAGATTGTTCCGGATGTCGCGACTGTGGCCACAAAAATTTCCCAGGCCGTCGATGGAGCAGAATGCTTTCCTCTTCTTGACAACCTAGAGGCGATACGCAACGCCGCCAGGCAGGTGGCGGCCAGCCCACCAGCAACAACGCCCTTAAACTTGGGCGATCCGATCGTCATGGAGTGTGCGTTTCGTAGCGGCTCCTATGTTGAGGCGCTTCGCTCTCGTGAAAGTCGATATTTTACGGAAAAGAATACGATACGTCTCACGGGAGCAAGCACGACGGCCGTCTGGTCAGAATACTGGCAGATGAAACTCTCCGCCCTTGCGGCCCAGCCATGAAGGCGCATGTCGGCGCATCTGTGAAGACGGGCTCCGATCTGCGGGAGTTTGCCCGTATCGGGCTTGTTCATCACATGCTCTACCCCGACTCCCTTGAATCTCCGGATGTACACGAAGTAACCCTGGACTCCTTCGTTCGGCGCCCGGACATTGAAACCTTTGATTGCTGTCTGCCATACGGCGAGGACAGACAGCGGCGACTCGTAGAGGCAATCAAGAGCTCCAGTAAAGAGCATATTGCCTATGCAGCTCATCTCTTTCCCATCCGGAAGTTGTCATTTGCGACAATCTCCCGGACCGAACAAGCGCAGGTTCGCCTGCTGGTGGAAGACATGATCAAGCAAGCTGCGGCCATAGGAGCCACCGGTTTTGTCTTTGCTTCTGGAGGGCCTCCATTCGCTGAAGCGACGAAGGCGCATCATCAGGCATTTTTCGATTTCTTTTGCTGGTTCTGCGAGAAACTCGCTGTTCACAATATTGATGCATTGCTTGAGCCTTTTGACTTTGATTTCGACAAGAAGTTCCTTTATGGTCCCTTGGACAATTGCCTCGAACTTGTAACTCGGGTACGGGAAAAATCTCCCAATGTAGGAATTGAGTTGGATGTAGCCCATCTGCCGCTCATGCATGAAACCTTTACCGATGCCATCCGACGTTCGGCCCCGCTTCTGAAGCGAGTCCATTTGGGAAATTGCGTTTGTCGAAATCCTCAGGATCCATTTTACGGAGACAATCATCCACCTGTCGGGTACCGGGGAGGTGAAATCGACACTCCCGAATTGACGGAAATATTGAAGGCTCTTCACGAGGTCGGATTCTTAAATCAATCCGACCGCGGAGATTTGGTCCTGGAGTTCAAGCCTTTTCCAGAATCTACGGTCGAAGAATCCGTGGCGGACAATTTTCAACGCCTTGAAGAGGGATGGGTTCGCGCTATTGCCCTTACAGACTCACCTTAGCCCGTGAGGCAGTCCACTCCCCCGGACCAAAGTTCCAGCGGCTCACTCAGCAATTTCCCCAATTGAGTCGGCGCCACGGCACAATACGAAATGAACTCCCCACAATTCATCCTTTCCGCGAGATGGCTGCAAAAAAATCTAAAAAACTTGCATCTTTCTATTGACAATCAGAAACAATCGCACGATCATTTGTATTACAAAGTCGCAATATTGAAATACACCAAGAAACGAATCCCCCTGGGATTTCAAAAATGTGAAGACCGTATTCACGTGCTGCTCCAACCATCATCATCTAAGGTTCGAAAATTGTGAAAATGTGCCGCCATCTCAAGCCTCGGGAGTCGTTCTCTGATCAAACTCACAAGGCCTTCACACTCGCCGAGGTCCTTGTTGTGACCGCGATCATTGCAATTCTTATAGCGCTAATTATGCCCGCCATGCTTTCTCTGAAAGAGAAAGGCTACGCAGTCAGATGCACTGCAAATCTCAAGAACCTGGCCCAGGGAATCAATACCTACGCAGGCGAGAACAATGGCAGATATCCACGGCTTGGCCAGGTCGCGGGGCCCAATAACCCACCCTATTGGGGGGAAATGATTGATCCTTTTGTTGGCAGGCATAGCAAGGCGTATCTCTGTCCGGCTCAGGATGGAAAGTGGGCCGTCCCAGACGAGGACGAAAAACAACCGGCAAGTCTGGGCTTCACCTATTCCGGGGCATGGTATGCCGGGATAACCTATGGAATCAATCTTGCGGTAGGAGCCATGGTAGTAGGTGGCGGCAATTATCCCCAGGTGACCGTTGGCAAGATTGCGCGACCAACGAAAACAGTGCTCCTTACTGATTCTTGGAATGATCGCGGAAATGTGGAAACTGGCGTTTGTTTTGTGACCGGACATCCTGGAACTGCTTCGTATTTGAATCCCGGGGGGTGGCCTAGTTTTGTAAGTTATCGTCACGGAGGGAAAGCGAACGTCTGCTTTGTTGATGGTCATGTCGAAAGTCTGAGCGCCGCGCAGTTGATGCCAGATGAAGAATTGCCACCCAGTGATCCAGAATACAGTTTGTGGGATTTTAACTAATAGTGAATGATTATGAACCACAATAATCTCAAATTTGGTCGGAAAGCACAATTATGTGCAATTTTCTGGTGTTTTCTTACAGTGGGGATGCTCCCGGTATTTGCTCAATCAACAGCTGTAGGCGATCCTGGTCCGTCCAATGGATGGGACTCTCAAAACGCAGTGAGTGCGAGAAGCTCTTCAAATCATGTTCAACACGACACAAATCATTTGATTGATGGCTCCGGTATGGACCCGGGAGGCTCGCTTTGCGGGAACTCAGGACTCTACATGAGCGATAGTTTGACTGAAAGCAAATCGAATCCTCATGGGGGCACGGTTGAGGGAAGTCATTGGGTTGAATTTCAATTTGATAAAAATTACCGGCTCGGAGAAATGTGGATTTGGAACTATGCCGGAAGGGCGGCTGAGTATGATTGGCGGATGTGTGGCTTCAGAGATGTCACCATCCAATACTCGAAAACAGGAGGAGAACGCCCGGAGGAATGGCAAACCGTTTTTGAGGGAGAAATTCCCATGGCGGAAAGTCCAGCTCCGGATTTTCTTGCTGAGGTTTCCCTGATCGTAGATTTCCAGGGTGCGGAAGCGAAATTTGTGGTGATAACGGCGGCGGATGCCCCAGGCCACAACTGGGTCCGGAGTGAAGACGCTTACGTGGATGCGGCTGAAAATGCCGGTCTCAGTGAGGTTCGCTTCTATCTTTCACAAGAAGCCCCTCCCAAACAATAGAAAATTTCGTGGACGCAAGTGAACGCGTCTCTCCATAGCCTAATACAATAACCTAAATTATATTAATGA
>CALBXK010000182.1 GCA_937890535.1 uncultured Spartobacteria bacterium | reverse complement strand
CATTTGCCGTCTTTGGATTCGCCGTTCAAAAGGACCGACTTTACTCCTCGATCAGTCTCTTCGTCCTGACCGTACTCGTGTTTAGTTTTTTCTGGTGAGGAAGGCGGACCAGGTTTCTCTGACCGCGCCATTGGCGGTGCCGGCCTTTCGCTCCCTTTGGAGCGCCAATATCGTCTCCAATGTTGGGACCATGATGCAGGGCGTCGGAGCGGCCTGGCTCATGACCAGTCTGACTGAGTCGACCCTGCTCGTCGGCTTGGTGCAAACGGCGGCCACCCTGCCAGTCTTTCTGGTGGGGCTTCTTGCCGGAGCCCTGGCGGACCTCGCGGATCGCAAGAAACTGCTCTTCTGGTCGCAGGCCTGGATGATGAGCATGGCGACCATTCTGGGCCTGCTCACGCTCGCGGATTGGACCTCGCCCGTCGTGTTGCTGGGACTGACCTTTGCCATCGGTCTCGGTGGCGCGATGAGTATTCCTGCCTGGCAGGCCACCGTGCAGGACTTGGTTCCCAAACCACTGGTGCCCTCCGCAGTTTCCTTAAACAGCATTTCCTTCAATGCTGCGAGGGCCGTGGGCCCGGCTCTGGGAGGATTGTTGGTCGCCGCCGCCGGGGCTGGCTTTGCCTTTCTGGCCAACGCCGCCTCATTTTTCGCCGTTCTTTTGGCCGTGAAAACCTGGAAACCGGAAACACCAATCGCCCCGCGACCCAGCGAAGACATTCTAGGCGCCATCCGATCCGGGTTCCGCTACCTGCTCCATGCCCCCCGCCTGCAGGCGCCCATCATCCGGGCAGTCACTTTCAATCTCTGTGCTGCTGCGGTCTGGACCTTGCTGCCGCTTCTAGCCCGGGATGTCCTCCACACCACGGCCAGCGGCTACGGGGTCCTTCTTGGCACATTCGGAGCGGGTTCGATCCTTGCTGGTGTGTTCCTACCGCACTTGCGAAGCCGGTTTGCCCTGGAGGGAATTATAGCCTTGGGAACCATTCTAGCCGCTCTATCGCTCTTCGGCCTCAGCTTTTCCCACGCCCCGTGGCACGCCGGGGTCTGCCTCTTTTTAGCCGGCATCGCCTGGGTGGGCGTTCTGGTGAATTTCAACGTCGCGGTGCAAACTTCAGTTCCCGCCTGGGTGCGCGGGCGGGCTCTCGCCTTCTACCTCCTTGCCTTCCAAGGGGCTCTGGCCCTCAACGGGATTTTGTGGGGCTGGTTGGCTGGGGTCATCGGCATCTCTCAATGCTTTACTCTGGCGAGTCTCGGGCTCGTCGCCGGACTCGCCTTTATACGATTCTTTCCCCTCAACTCCTCCGAAGGGGTGGATCTGACTCCCTCCCCCCCGTGGCCGGAAATTCACGACAGCTTCGATGCCGATCCCCAGGACGGACCAATTCTCGTCACCAGGGAGTTCCTCGTCGCTCCTGAGAACGTCGACAATTTCCGCCTCCTCATGCGGCAAATGCGGGAGAGACGACTCCGCGATGGAGCCCGACGCTGGCGGCTCTATCGCGATGCGCAAAATCCGCAGCGCTTTCTGGAAATTTTCCGTCTCGACTCCTGGGGCGAACACCTCCTGCAACATGACCGGACGACAATGGAGGACCAGGAAATCGAGTCCAAGGTACTGGCCTACCATCAGGGATCGGACCGGCCGCTGACCACGCATTATTTCGGGGCGGAAGAATAGCACGTCCCCTCCCTGAAGAGGTTCGAGGAGATTTGCGGCGGCATTGTTGACCGGTGCCTGTATCGGCGGGTAAGATTGCAAGCTCGATCCCCTATCCCGTTAAAAAATCATGCCGCAGCACAAAAAAGATCCACCTCAAAAGAACATTGACGACGAGATGGATGGGTCCGCCGACCTTGAAACGCTCATCCCAAAGTCCAAATTTCCAAAAACGGAACGGGAAGCCCGGCAACACTTCCGATCTCATCCTGTCCAGTCCGCCATGACGGCTGAAGAGGCTTCCGGATTCCATCATTGACCGAAAAGACAACGGGCTCCCGCGTGGGTGACGTGTTCGACGAACTCGTCAGCGAGGCCAGACTGATCGAAGAGATCGGGCCCTGGCCGTTCATTTCTCGCAAAACCTTCTTACGACCCGACGGTGTTCGCGTCGTCCTGCACTCGCGGCATCACCGCAAGGGGCTGTTTCTACCGGAGCCGGGCGAGTTCCTCCTCACGATGGCGACGCTGCGGCGTTGTCTGTGGATGCCGGGGCGGTTGAACTGGTGGATCGGAAGCATTTTCGCCCTCGGTTCAATTCTCTTTGCGTTGGGTGCCGCGCTCAGTCTCTCTCCGACACTGGCCCGGGACTGGTCGCTCGATACGACTGCGGTCAATGCCATTTATTTCGCGGGCTCGATCCCCTTTACGACCGCTGGCTATCTGCAACTTTTTCAGACGGCGAACGCTCCCTCCTTCTCATCGCTCCAAAGGTCGGCCTCGCGACGCTTCACACTGTTCGGATGGCGACCAAGCGAAATTGGCTGGCTGAGCTGCGCCCTCCAATTTGTCGGAACACTTCTGTTCAACCTCAATACCTTCGACGCCATGCTTCCAGGATTGGACTGGCTTCGACAGGACTGGCTGATCTGGGCACCCGATTTCGGGGGATCAATTCTCTTTCTGGTGTCCGGCTATCTGGCCTTTGTCGAAACCTCTCACGCGCATGGGGCCTGGCAGCCGACCAGCCTGTCCTGGTGGGTGACCTTGGTTAATTTGCTGGGCTGTGTGGGCTTTATGATCTCGGCGGTCTTCGCCTTTGTGCCCTCGCAGTCACCGGGATTTCCAACAATTTCCGTCGGATTCACCCTGATCGGCGCACTCGGATTCCTCGTGGGATCCCTGCTGATGTTGCCGGAGGCGGCACTGGAGCCGAGCCAGCCAGACCCTCAGTAAAGTTCCACCGGAGAACGTTTGCCGTCTTCCGAGCTCTGTTCGGCGGCGGCGGCGGCACCGAGGGTGGCCACACGGAGATCCTGAATGGCAGAGTCAGCCGCCCGGAAGGCCTCTTCGCTAAATGTGGTTGGGGGGGCCATACGGCTTTTGAAGTCGGTCAGGCGGCTGAGAGCAGGATCCAGCGCGGATGCGGGCAGAGCTTCCAGAACCGTGCGCGCCTGGGCGGCAAGTTCGACCCGATGGCAAATCATGAGCATGTCATTTCCGGCGGCAACTCCGAGGCGCATGGTCTCATCGAATTCGTAGTGATGCAGGATCGCACCCATGTCGAGATCGTCCGTCATGACCAGCCCGGAAAATCCCATCTCGTCCCGCAAAAGCCCCTGGATCATCGCGGGGGAAAGGGAGGCCGGGGGCCCGCCCTTTTCCAAGCCGGTGAAAGAAATGTGACCGATCATCATGCTGTCCACCTTGTCGACAAAGTGCCGAAAAACGGCGAGCTCGTGGGTTTCCATTTCCTCGCGGGAACGCTCAATGACGGGCAACACGTGGTGAGGGTCATCTCCGGCGCAGGTGTATCCGGGAAAATGTTTGCCGCAACTCAGAATTCCCCCGGCGCGCAACGCATCGTTGAAAAGGCCGGCCTTGGCCATGACCTCGGCGGCGGTGCGCCCATAGCAACGCCCCCGCAGGGAATTGTCCGCCTCATCATCGAAAGAAATGTCGAGCACCGGGCAGAGGTCGAGGTTGAACCCAAAGAGCCGGAGGATGCGGGCAGTCAATTCGCCGTGACGGGTGATGAGAGCCGGGTCGTCGCGGTCCCGAAGTTGCTGGGCGTTGGGAGGCTCGCTGCCCAGGAGCCGGAGGCGCGAAACGCGGCCCCCCTCCTGATCGATGGTGATGATGGGTTCGACGACACTGAGATCGCGCAAGTCGTCTATCAACCGGCGAAGTTGCCCTGGGGATTTGATGTTCCTCCCAAAAAGAATGTACCCTCCGGGTTGAAGGGCTTTGAAAAATGCGGCATCCTCGACAGTGAGTTCCGTGCCGGGAATACCGACGAGCAAGAGTTGACCCGCATCGCTAGATGACATAAGTGCGTGAATACACAACCCCGTGGCGAAACCCAACGAAAAGATCGGCCTCTATGGCGGAAGTTTTGACCCCATTCACGTCGGCCATGTCATCCTGGCCCGCGATGCCATGGAGCAACTGGCGTTGGATCGCGTCGTCTTTCTGCCCGCCCGCATCTCCCCGCACAAACTCGACCGGCCCCCGGCCCCACCCGCAGCCCGGTGTCAAATGGTACAGGCAGCGCTAGCCGGTCAGGATCACTTCGATGTCGATGATTGCGAAATCCACCGTGAAGGCCCCTCGTTCGCCATCGACACCATCCATCACTACCGGAAAAAATGCCCCGACGCGGAACTTTTCTATCTAATCGGTGACGACAACCTGCCCGAACTCCAGACTTGGAAGGACATCGAAACATTGCGCGAACTAGCGCGTCTCGTCGTGCTCACACGCGCAGGGCATCCGGGTTCCGAAGAATTTCTGACCATTCGCCGCAGCCTGGAACTTTCCTCAACCGAAATTCGTAATCGCATTGCCCGCGGGCTTTCGGTGCGCTATATGGTTCCAGAACCCGTATGCAACCTGATCACCGACCTTGGACTCTACCTCAATGACTGACGGCGAAACGCTGGCCCGCGCATGTGCCGCCGCCGCCTTGGATAGGAAGGCCGTCGATCCTGTCGTACTCGACCTCCGCGACATCTCGACCTTTACGGAATTTTTCATGGTCTGCTCTGCGGAATCGGAGCCTCAGCTCAAAGCCATCGCAGAATCCATTCGCGACGAAATGCGGACCCAATTCGGACGCAAACCCCATGCGGAAGACGGCTTCCCCGCCAGCCATTGGATCGTCCTCGATTACGGCGATGTCATCGTACACATCTTTCACTCCGAAAAACGAGCCCACTACGGCTTGGAAGACCTCTGGAGCGACGCGAAACGGATCCCCGTCGCCGCCTAGGCCCCCAGAAAAAATCCCGCCCCGGAGAATGCCATTTGCCATGCCGGAAATCCGGCGTAGGTTGAGATCGGAAACGCAATACCGATGAACCTGCTTGAGAATATCGAAGTGATCTGCCCTTACTGCGGAGAAACTTTTTCCCTCGAGGCCGACACCGAAGCGGGTTCCTACGCCACGACGGAAGACTGCTCGGTGTGCTGCCGACCGATTGCCCTCTCGATTCGTTGCCATCCGGGCGTGGTGGAAGGGATCAACGTCGAACCCGGTTAGCCCGCGCCAAAGACTCACCGGCAATGACATTCTCTCCCCCATGACCGAAAAACCGCTCACCGAACAAAAACCCATCTCCTTACGAGAGCCAGGGAAGGAGGAGCTCTCTCTCGCCGAGAAAATGCTCACCCAACAAGAGGCGATCGTAAAACTGCTTCAGGACAATGACCCGGATACGGTCCGCATGGTGAAGGAGCAACTTGCGCAGGGCGGCGAGACTCTCGTGCCGGGATTGCAGGATCTGGCCCGAATGGACGACGAACGTGTCTCGCTCCACGCCCGTGAAATCTTGACGGAAATCGCCGTATCGGGAACCGATGAAGACCTCCTCCTCCTCTGCCACTTTTTCCCGGACGAAGGTAATTTTGAAAACGCCTATTGGATGATCTCACGCGCCCTTGGAGCCACCCCGGATCTCGCGCCCTATGAACGCAAGATCGATCAGTGGGGCCGCCGTTTTCACATCACGCTCTCCGGGGCGGTCAGCGATCGTGAGAAGGTATTGGCCCTGGCGGACTTCATGGCCGGCGAATTGTGTTTTCGCGGCAATACGGACAACTACTACTGCGAAAGAAATTCCCTCCTCCCCACCGCGATCGATATGCGCATGGGCATCCCCATCACCCTGACTCTTCTCTACATCATGGTGGCTCGCCGCGCCGGCATGGATGTCGAAGGGATCAACCTCCCCGGCCATTTCATTGCCCGCCATGGCGACGTCCTCTTTGACCCCTTCCACAAGGGCCGCATTTTAACCCGAAGCGATTGCGGAGAGATTCTCGCCCGGCAAAATCTCAAACTCCGGCCCAGCTATTTTCTCGCCGCCCGCCCCCGCCAGATCATTCTCCGCATTCTTGCCAATTTCCTCTATGTCTATGATCTCCATAACGAAACCGGAAAACACGACCGGGTTCGCACCTGGATGAAGGCGCTGACCCGGGACGACTCATAAGATTCCCGGGCACTGGTTCAGCTCCCGGCCAACTGAGCCCTGAGTTTGGCAAATTGTGCCACCACATCCTCCTCCTCCATCGGGCGGCTCATGATTTCTTCGTAGTTTTCCATTTCCACATTCTCGCCTTGAAGCTCATCCAGGAACGGACTGGGACGGCAATGCATCGCGCTGCCAAACTTCATCCGGTTCCGACACCACGTGATCACCAGGGATTTCATCGCCCGGGTGATGCCGACATAAAATAACCTCCGCTCTTCATCCACGGTTCCCTCCGTTTTTGAGCGCTCATGGGGCAGAAGTCCATCTTCCACACCCACGAGATAGACATGCGGAAATTCCAAGCCCTTGGCGGCATGCATCGTGATGAGGGTGACCCCACGGTTGTCGTCATCCTTATCCTCCTCACGCTCGCGATCCAGGCTGATCTCATCGAGAAATGATTGCAGAGGATTGCTCGAATTCCCGGAACGCCGGGAATGTTCTCCCAGGGCCCGCAACATTTCCTTCACATTGCCCTCTCGATTGAGGGCCTCTTCCGGGGTCTTGCACGAGCGCTTGAGATCCTCGATATAGCCACATTCCGTCAACAACTCCGAAACGATCGCCTCGGCATCAACTCCTGGAGTGCCGACCCGGATTCGAGCCGCGCCGATCTCATCCACAAAGGACGCAATGGCCCCGGCGGCCCGGCGGGTACACGTCCCCAAATAATCCGGATGACGGAGCGCTTCGAAGAGACTCAGATCCCGTTCGATGCTGAAGGCCAGCGCCAGCTCCACGGTGGTGGCGCCAATTCCCCGCGGCGGGGTGTTGACGATGCGGAGGAGGGTCTGGTCGTCTTCCGGATTGAGCAGGACGGTCATATAGGCCGTGATATCCTTGATCTCCCGCCGCTCGAAAAAACTTTTCCCGCCCACCAGGCGGTAGGGAATTTTGTGTTGGCGGAGGTTACTTTCCAACAATCGCGACTGCGCGTTCATCCGGTAAATGACGGCAAAATGTTCCCAAGGAGCGCGGTCCGAGTCCCGATGCGCGGCGATTTCCTGAACGACAAACTCCGCCTCCTTGCGATCATCCGGAACCGCAATCACCCGCACCGGCTCCCCACCCTCCTTGGGGCTCCAAAGGTTCTTCCCCCGGCGACGGGGGTTGTTCTTAATCAGCCGATTGGCGGCTCCGAGAATCGCGTTGGTGCTCCGATAATTTTGCTCCAATCGAATGATGCGGGGATCGGGAAAGTGTTTTTCGAATTCGAGGATATTCGACACCTCCGCCCCCCGCCAGCCGTAGATACTTTGGTCATCGTCCCCAACCACACAGACATTGGGCGGACTCCCGCTGGCCAGCAGGCCAACCAGATCAAGCTGCAATGCATTGGTATCCTGAAACTCATCCACCATGAGGAACTTCACCCGCTCCCGCCATTTTTCACGAACCTCCGGATGGTCGTCCAATAAGAGCACCGCCTTGCCCAACAGATCGTCGAAATCCATCGCGTTCAAGGCCCGCAATTCCTCTTCGTAGCGACGATAGACCGTTCCGACCAATGACTCTTCATCCTCCGGAACCGGCCAGCGATTGTTCTTCGCTTTGCTGATCATGTTCTTCGCAAGATTGGGATCGAGCTTTTCATCCTTGGCCGAGACCCGGGTGATGATCTTCTTGATCAATCCCATCTGATCCCCCTCATCAAATATTGAAAAATTCGCCTTGTAGCCCAATCGAGTGGCATCCGCCCGCAGGATCCGCAAACACAGGGCATGAAAGGTCGATGCGGTGACCGCCCTGGCCTCGGCGGGATCCACCATCCCGGCGATGCGTTCCTTCATTTCCCGGGCGGCCTTGTTGGTGAAGGTGACCGCCAGCATCTTCGCGGGATCCTCGCCCTGCGAAATTAACCAGGCGATGCGGGCCGTGATGGTGCGGGTCTTTCCCGTCCCCGCCCCTGCCAGGATGAGCATCGGACCCGTTTCGTGATAAACGGCCTCAAGCTGCTCGGGATTGAGATCAGAAAGTCGAAAGCGAGCCATTACGATTGGGGATCGCGGATTGGGGATTGCGGAGTTGTGAGGGTGGCGATCGCTTCGGGGTAAAGACG
>CALBXK010000181.1 GCA_937890535.1 uncultured Spartobacteria bacterium | reverse complement strand
ACAAGAACACCTTCCCCGATTGGCGCAATCCATCGAGCGGGGATCCCTTCCGGCCCCAGTATGAAGCCGAGTGTTGCGCCCACCGTGGCGGCTGTGCAGTCGGTATCGTAGCCGCCATTGACAGCCAGCAGGATGCTTTTTTCAAAATCTCCTTCGCCGTACCACAAGGCCCAAATCGTGAGGGCGACATTCAGAGGGGCATGGGTGAAGTTTTCGTTCCCGTGCCGACTGAGCAGTTCTTTCCAGCAATCCCACGCGGGCACTCCGCTGCGATGGTTTTTGAGAATCTCCTCGACCGCTTGAGCGATTTCGCTATTCGCCGGAATGTAATTTACTGCCAGGGGGAGCGCCTCTTCGAGGTTTTTGCCGGCAGCAACCTCACTCTGCATGACCGCAAATAATACCTCCCCGGCAATGCCCTCAGTGCCGTGGTCGAGCGAGGCATCCAGCGCCGCATAATGCGCCGCGCTGTCGGGATCGCCGGCAAACAGACAGGCCCAGATTTCCGAGCGGATCGGCGATCCCATTCCAGCGTGGAAATGATTTTCAAACGTGCCCACGTTCTCGATAGGAACCCCGCGCCGGAGGTTCCACCGCGTGCGACCGTATTCGTCCCACATGTAATGAAGATGATCCCGCCAGGCCTTGGCAAAGTCAGCTTGGGTCAGCGAGGCCCCCGTCTTCTCGACCAGATGAAGCCAGACCAGTTGAAGCTCAAGATCGTCATTCGGCGGAGCAATGGTCGGCACGGGATCATAAAACGAAAAGTGGAGCCGCTCCATCATGCCTTCGGCAGGAAGGCCGAGCGTGCCGCCGATGGATTTTCCGAGCCAGCAGCTATGGATGCGGGATTGCAAATCGGGATCAATGAGATTGAGAGGAGGAGCGGTTGTCATAAATGAGTGCACTGATCAATGGGATTCGTTTTGAACATCTATTTTGAAATATCGAATTACAGAAACTGCATCCTCTACGCACCAGAACGCGACAAGAACCGTGCCATCGTGCAGCAGCACAGATGTAGGAAGACCGAATCGCAACGTGCTCATTGTCGTCGTCGCGAATTTCGGATCTTTGGGACCGGACGCATGGCTGACACCGCCCCACAGAAGTTCCTCGCCATGGTTGACCCATGTCTCGCCATCCAACGTCGAGATCTGAGCCCACAAACCTGGACGATCACTTCGCCGATAGACGGAGAGAATCTGACCGTCGTTCAAAACTAAAGGTGTGCAGGTTTGCCCTCTCAGGCCAGTTGAGGCGGGAGATGAAAACGTGCGGCCTTCGTCACTGGAAAGCGCGTAGTGAATCGGCAGATCGGCGCCCGTTTTGCTGTCATGGGTCCAGCAGACCGCGAGCAGTCGTCCATCCCGGAGATCCACAAATTTGATTTCCCAATGGCTGATTCCGTCGGAACGTCCGTCCATGACCGCGTTCCAAGAGGGCCAGGTTTTTCCGTTGTCGGGAGAACGCATCACGATGGACTGCATGCCCTGCTCGGCGTTTCCATCCCAATTCATCTGCGTCGATGCCGGCCATAAGCACTCGCCACTTGGAGTGAAAAATACTGGGGA
>CALBXK010000180.1 GCA_937890535.1 uncultured Spartobacteria bacterium | reverse complement strand
TCGCGCGGAGTAGAACTTATTGTTCGCGATGCGCCCTTCCGTTTGCGCCGCCGCCTGATATTTTCCCGTCAGAAGCCCGGCGGCGATGGGGCTGTAGGAAATGACTCCGACTTCCTCGGCTTGGGCCAGGGGCAGAATTTCCACCTCCGCCTGCCTTTTGACGAGGTTGTACATGGGCTGGACGCACTCAAACCTCTGATATCCACATTTCTGGGAAATCCCGATCCCCTTCATAATCTGCCATGCCGCAGAATTGCTGATCGCCGGATAAAGGATTTTTCCTTGCCGAACCAGGTCGTTCAAAGCGCAAAGGGTTTCCTCCAAAGGCGTAAGCGGATCGAAATTATGAATGAAATAAAATTCGATCCGGTCCGTCTTGAGGCGGCGCAAAGTTCCCTCGATCGCTCGTGTGAGATGGCGGCGCGAGCATCCCCGGTCGTTCGGGCCGTCCCCCATGCGTCCCTGAAACTTCGAGCAGACAACCCATTCATCCCGGCAATCCTGCAAAAGTGTTCCGACGATTTCCTCCGTCCTTCCCTTGGCGTAAACATCCGCCGTATCGAGAAAATTAATTCCGCGCTCACGACACTTTGAAAACATCTCCGCGGATGCAACTTCATCCGCCTCATTACCAAAAGTCATGGTACCGAGGCAGAGTGGAGAAACCTGAATTCCAGTTCGACCGATATTTCTATATTTCATAAAAGCACAATGATGTATTTCTGACTGATTCCGGAAGGGAAAGGCTCCCCCCAAGCGGAGGGGATTTGCCGGCACACCGCAGCGGCCACGCACACCTCAGTTCCTGCGCGACCGCTCATTCAGTCCAGGATCTCAAACCGGACCAGATTATATTCGCCAGCTCCTGTTGCATGAGTGTGTCTCGATCCCCATCCAATGCGACTCACTTTGTTCGGGTTGGAATCAGGGCGAATCCCTTCAGCGAATTCCTTTCCGTCAATCACAAGCTTCGCGAGCTTCACCACCGGGTCATAAATCAGCTCGTATAAATGAAACTCTGAACGCGTTCCTCCCGTGACAACAAACTTTTGATCAGCATCTGCAGCATCGGTATTCAGGGCGACGATGGGCTCCCCTTTAGCTGTTGCCCCAAATGAAAGAGTGTATTGAATATCCTGCTCGGGCGCCGCATAATATGCGCATACGCAGAAATTGGGGCCGATACCTTCCTCGTCCACGCGCAGTTTGACGCTCAATTTCCAGCCGCGTTCCTCAGCGGCTTGATGCTGCTCTTCCGAAGGAACAAAATCATAGGCCATTGGACCGCCTTCCTGAAATTGCTCGATTCTCCATGCCGGCGTCTTCTCATCACCGGCAGGCCCCTCGATCACTCCCGAAGGCGCGGCTTCACGGACCCAACGCGTTGTTTGTTCACCGTCGTCCGGAACATTTGAGCCTTGATGCTCGGCTACAATCTGTCCCAGGACACCGGAGCAAAGGAACGAAGCGGAAATCACCGCGAATAACGGAGCGAAAGTGATTGTGGTTCGTTTCATGGGTCGACCAACAGTCAACTGCATCGCCAGAAAAACGCCATCCCTATACACTGATAACTTTAACTGATCAGTGGTGGCCGGTTGCTGTCATACTTTTTCAACACCACAGTAGCACTGTGATCAACACGAGCGCCATTGCCACCTCAGCCGGGAAGCGCAATCCTTCCTGCTGTCCGCACTGTTCTGGCCGCCGTCGACCCAGCCGTGAGATAGCGAAAACAGAAGCACTGCGCGCAGGCGGGTTCACATTTTCAGCTTTTCCCCGTCCTTGAAACCCCGTCAACAACTTCACCTCCATAGAATCACAGAAATCGTATGAAAGGCTCCGCAATTCGAGAGAAACTCCACAACGGCGAACGCACTTACGGGACGCATATCGCCAGCCTGATGAATCCAGTCGCCGCCACAATGGCAGCGGCGAAAATGGAAATGGATTTCGCTTTTATTTGCACGGAGCATATGCCCATCGATCGCACGGAGGTCAGCCGCCTCTGCCATCTGTATTCCGCGCATGGAGTCTCCCCGATCGTGCGCGTTCCGTGTCCCGATGCGGCCGCTATCGGAATGGTCCTCGATGCGGGCGCCGAAGGCATCGTCGTGCCTTACGTGGAAACGGTAGACGAGGTTAAAATGGCCTCAGCCGCGATCAGATACCGTCCCCTCAAGGGAAAGCTGCTGAAAGACGCCCTGACCGATCCCTCGAAGCTGCCCGAGGAAACGCACACTTTTCTCAAGGGGTTCAACCAGAACAACTACCTCATCATCGGCGTGGAAAGCGTGCCGGCCATGGAATCCCTCGAAGAGCTGATCACCTGCGCGGAAGTTGACGGCGTCTTTCTTGGACCGCATGACATCACGACCTCGATGGGCATACCAGAAGACTATGCAAATCCCAGATTTTTGGACGCCGTTGAAGACGTCATCCTTCGTTGCCGGAAGCATTCGGTCGGAGTCGGCTTGCATACGCAATTGTTGTCGCTCGAGGACCGCACCTTGAAACGCTTCCTCAATGCTGGAATGAATTGGATCCTCAATGGTGCCGACATCACGGTCATGCTGGATGCGATGAATGCCCAGCTTCGAACCTTGCGGGCGATTCCTTCCAGTCAACAGACCACCTGCGTCAAATGACATATGAGCAGCCTTACGATGCGTAAGCTTTCGGAATCCAGGAATCTCTTATGGAGTGCCTTCACCTTGGTTGAACTATTGGTTTCCGTCTCCATCATTTGTGTGCTCGCAGCGCTGCTTTTAGGAGGCGTTACTAAAGTCCGCGAAGGCGGCGCAAAGGCTAAATGCACGTCGAACCTCCGGCAATTTGCGCTAGCGGGCCGCTCGTACATCGCGGAAAACAATAACCTATTGCCCTATAGGGTGGGACCGATTCCTGATGTTGAGCCTTCTCTCAATTGGATGCAAAACCTCGCCCCCTATCTGCAACTCAGCGGGACTGAGTCGCAAGCGAACGTATTTCTTTGCCCTGCTGATCCATCAAAAACCCCCAGGCAAGTCAGAACGTATCGATATGCTGCTGTAACACCAGGCCCCCTTTCCACGCGATATGGGAGATCAAATTACATACCGTATCTTATGTCAGAAATCGACAGTCCTATGAATTGTCCAATGCTCTTCTGTGTCGCATACACAGGTCCCAGCTTGTTGCCTCTATTCGGCTACTCCGAGGCAATATGGACGGAAGACGGAGAAAACTTCCCAGCTTCTGTCGCAAAACGTTATCCTCGTCCCCATTTCAACGGTAAAGCTGTGAACGTTGTTTTTTACGACGGTCATGTTGCCGCCATTCCCGTGCCGGTAGCGCCAGAGTATTTTCACTTCGCCAGTCCCGATTGATTGCTTGCTGAAAGTACGCATCGCTCCTTGAGCATTGCCATTTTTCTCGTTGTCTCGGCGCTCACTCACTTCAGGCGTGAGATAGGTCCACAAACTGTTTGTTCAGCGAAGGGGCAGAGCTCTGAATCGGGCTGGAAAGGAAAAGTGATGAAGTGCGTTATCGGAGAAATTAATGTCATTTGCACGGATTTGGAGCGTTCCTTGGCATTTTACCGAGATGCTTTGGACTTTATTCCCCTCGAAGCGGAAGGCCCTGGTATTAGTCAGGACATACCCATCCCGGGCGAAGGTTCTTTCGTTCGCGCCAAATAATCTACTTATTTGGCGTAAGACGAAACAGGGTCATACCATGAGCTGCCAGAGTGCCAGCCAACACAAAACGTCCGGAAATGCCGCTGAGGAATTTCTCTGAAGAGCCGTCTGGCGCAATGGAATCAACGTCAACAGTTGTGCCGGAAGAAACTCCGTACTGAGTGGGATCCACGTCGGCTTTGAACTCAATTTCCTCCGTGCTCGCATTAACAACAAATATCCCCAATTCTCCGTCTCCTGAACGAAAAACACCACTCATCAACGCCGGAAATTCCGGATTCAGCGCTTCCCCAAGTGATGCGCCAGTATCCGTATGTCCGCTAACCTCGTAGTTGCTATATTTCAGCATGGGCACGGGCGCAGGTTCGGAGAAATCAAGCGGACGTTGGAGCTGGCCATACACCAGGAATTTTTTTGCCAAATCCTGTTTATAGTATCCAACGATCCGTCCAAGAAAATCGATCATCTTCTTGTGTTCGGGATTCTGAAAGGAAAGCGAGATATCTCGCGGACGCAGGCGCACCATCCCAACCTGCGCCCCCTCAAGAAAGAGAGACGAACATTCCACGAAAAAGGCATCCGGAAGCCACGATGCTTTAAATCGGCCCTCCCACCCGGCATCTACAGAAAGTTCGAGGCCATATCTGGGAATGTAGTCGTTATAGACGGCGCCGAACAAGGGAACTTTGTTCTCCGGCCTGAGTGTGCGCTGGTAGAGCACACCATCAATCGCATCGATCATATTCTCCGTCGAATCCTCTCCCGTGATGATGGCATCGGGATCCTGTGCTTTGACGGCATTTCGAACATAGTTACACAATCCATGCATGCCTTTGGTCATCGAATCTCCGCCGGCCGCGGTATGGCCATGAGGCGTC
>CALBXK010000179.1 GCA_937890535.1 uncultured Spartobacteria bacterium | reverse complement strand
CCCTTTTAAGGCATTGGTTGTGGGTTCGAGTCCCACCCAACCCACGTTGAAAATCAAGGATTTACGGTTTTCGCGGTGCGATTTGCCACGTTTTCCAACTTCCGAAATTAAACTTGAAAGCCTGGCCGTTGCTGCGGATCCGTTGCAGCCGATTCTAAATTGGCGGTGAAGGGGGAATTATCCCGCTGCGCGGGCTCTACGAGTGTGGCTTTGCAGGAAGGGATGGTGCTTCGTTCTCATCCCCCCGCGTGGTTCCGGCGAAAGTAACTTCCAACTTCCGAAATCAAACTTGACGGCGCAAGTTCAATCCGCGATCCGCAATCGAAAATCCGCAATTAAAATGGCGGTGAAGGGGGGATTCGAACCCCCGGTACCCTTTTGGAGTACGGCGCTTTAGCAAAGCGCTGCTTTCGACCACTCAGCCACCTCACCATGCCAAGAACTGAAAATACACACGGAAACCCGGGCCGGGTCAAGTGTGGCTCGCTCTCTTTTATTTCTTTCGCGGCGGAGCAAACGAGTTTGTCGATCCGATCTGGCCCAGATCGCCTGCTGGTTTGGCGGCCGATCGCAAAAGCAGATTCTGCAAGGTCTCAATATCGGTCGCCGAGGTTTTTGCAATAAACCCCCGGGCATGGGCGAAGTGGACTTCGGGAGCATCCGCGATGCGGGAAAAATCCAAAGCGGGTTTGTCTTCGAATCGGGAGAGTCCATAGCCGGTGCCCCGCCGATCGGGATAGACCATGCCGACAATTTCTTCAGTCAGGCCGCGTCGAGCAATGAAGGCCTCCAACCCCATGGAGGGTTCGTCGAGAGGAGGGTTGGCGCGCGGGAGGAAGATCACTTTCTGGGGGCCTGTGGGCGTTTCGAGGGTCCAAAACTGGGCGTGTTGACCCAAATAGTCGAGCCGGGCCTGGAGGGTCTTGACGTAGTCGAGCAAATCCTCGCCGACCATGCGCATTACCTCCCACAGGGGTTCGCCAGGTTGAAGGGTTTCGGCCCTGGCAAAACGACGCAGGAGGGTGATGTCGATGGGGGAATTGAGTTGATTCACCACTTCGCGTTCGATCCCCAGCCATTGGGCAGTGGCGATGGGACCGCGGCAGTCGAACCACTCAGCAGGCTCGAGCCAGTCACAGAATTGCCGGGCGTCGTCGTAGAGTCCCAGATGCTGGAGGAGGAGTGAGAGGGAACAGGTCGGGGTTTGATCTCGGGGGAGTTGGTGGTGGTCGAAGTTATTTTTCTGTCCATCGTGGCAGTGTCCAACGTCCACCACGCATATCTCTGGCGTGGCGAGATCCTGGGCTGAGGGTTCGCGACGATGGATGGGAACGGGGTGGAGGGCGAGGAGGACGCAGCAGGCAAGAAATTCGTCTTTGTGAGCCCCGCCGGGGTGGGTGAGGATGCTGTGGATTGGTGTCATCAAGAACGCATAGGGAGTTTTTTCTAAAATGAGAAACCTCGACTTGCGATGCCGTCAGAAGGAGGCCGGGATGAATATCGGACTTTTCGTGGACAAGAACCTTCCCTACAAGTGTCGGGGATGAATGTTGTTTCGGTAAAAGTACCCGCCACCACGGCCAATTTGGGGCCGGGATTCGATTGCCTGGGTATTGCGCTGCAGATGTACAATATGGTGAAAGTCCGAAGGGGAGCCGGCACACCGGACGGGTTGGTGCAGGCAGCGACGCGGGCTTTTTTCCAAAGGGCCGGCGGACGAGCTTTTGATATCTCTTGGGAGATCTCCGGGGAGGTTCCCCGGTCGCGGGGTCTGGGGAGCAGCGTGACGGTTCGGCTTGGCATCTTGCACGGTCTCAATGAATTGGCGGGTTCGCCGTTGGATCGAGATGCGATATTTTCCCTCTGTGCAGAATTGGAGGGCCACCCGGACAATGCGGCTCCTGCGGTGTATGGTGGATTTACCATTGCCCGGGCTGGAGCGCCGGTGCAGCAGCATCGGGTGGGCCGGAACTTGGAGTTTGCACTTTTGATTCCGTCCTTTGCGGTCTCAACCAGCGAGGCCCGGCGGGTGCTGCCAGCAAAGATTCCGTTGCGAGAGGCGGCTCTGTCTCTTGGCAATGCCGCTGCCATTGCGGGGGCCTTTGCCAGCCGAAGGTATGCGGAGCTGAGCGGGTGTTTTGTGGATCGTCTGCACCAGCCCTACCGGGCGAAACTTGTGCCTTGTTTGGATGCGGTCCTGGACGCGGGAAGAAAGGCGGGCGCCCTCGGAGGATGGTTGAGCGGATCGGGATCCACCATCGCCTGTCTGACAGAGGGCTCGGCGGAACGTGTTGCAAAAGCAATGCATCGGGCCTCGGGTCTCGTCGGAGCGCGGTGCGTGGTGGTGCGTGCCGATAATCATGGCGTGCGGGTGCTGCGTCGAACCTGATTATGAGACGTTGGCTGGAAGGTCTCGAAACGTTTGTCATCGACGTCATTCTGAAACGTCGATACGGCCGTCGTGCGGATCTCCTGCGGGGGATTCTCAATTTGTTTTCGTGGGGATATCGTGCGGCGGTCGCGCTGCGTTTGACCTTGTATGGGAACAGGTTTTATCGGCCCCGGAGCGTGGGATGTCTTGTCATTAGTGTGGGAAATTTGACCGTGGGAGGCACGGGAAAAACGCCGGTGGTGGAGATGCTGGCGAGGGCTCTGCAGGCAGGAGGTCGCAAGGTGGCGATTCTCAGCCGGGGTTATAAAAGCGTTCCCCGGCCGCTGGCACTGCGGATCTGGGACAAAGTCTTCAAGAGAAAAGCGCTGTTTGTGCCCCGCGTCGTTTCCGACGGCCAGTCCTTGTTGCTGGACTCGCGCACCGCGGGTGACGAGCCCTTCATGCTCGCGAATAATTTGCGGGGGGTGCTTGTGTTGGTGGACCGGGACCGCATCAAAGCCGGGCTCTACGCGATCGAACATTTCGGAGCGGACACTTTGTTGCTCGACGATGGATTTCAATACATCCGCATGCGCCGTGGGATCGAGGTGGCTCTCATTGATCGCCAGGCCCCCTTTGGCAATGAATACCTGCTTCCGCGGGGCACGTTGCGGGAATCTCCCCGGAACTTGAAGAGGGCCACCCATATTTTTCTCACCAAATGCACCGGGGGCGACAATTC
>CALBXK010000178.1 GCA_937890535.1 uncultured Spartobacteria bacterium | reverse complement strand
GACTATCAAACCAGTATCAAAGAACTCACCGCCTTCCTGAAGAAATATCCCGGCCATGAGGAAAGCAGCGAGGCGAGGGTGTTGTTGGGTGATGCCCTGATGAATGAAGGGCGGATGGAGGAAGGGATTGCCTCCTTTGCCGGGATTTCGAAGCAGGATGTTCGGTTCTATGAAGAAGGGGTCTTCAAAGTCGGCAAGGCCTATAAGTTGATGGAAGAAAACGACAAGCTTCTTGAGCATATGAAAACATTCACGGACGAAAGTCCGCGCAGTGCCCGCGTGGCCGAGGCCATCTATCAGATCGGGTGGGTGTATCGTCAGAGAGAGGAGCCGGACAAGGCACGCGATATCTATTGGGATGCGATCACGAAATACGGAGCGGATCCTTCGATCCGTTCGGTCGATGATCTCTTTCCCGCCGTGGCCCGGCTCTACAAGGGGCCGGAAGAACGAGCCCAGTATCAGGCCCGGCTTCGCGATCTGGCCGAGGCCGGCCGCAGAGATCAACCGACTCTGGCCATGCGCGCCGTTTGGGCGCAGGCCGGTGCTTTGAAGAAATCTGATCCGGAGCAGGCGCAGGCGATTTTTCTGGAAGCGGCGAAGCTTGCCAATGTGCAATCGACGAATCCCCTCTTGTTGGCGGACTTTGCCACCGCGCTGCTTGCGGCCGGTCGCGAGGAGGAGGGTGAGGCGATGTGGCGGGATCTGGTGAAATGGAATCCCCGGGCGCCGCAGAAGGACAGTGCCTTTGCCGCCCTGGGGATGTTGGAGCTTCAACGTGGAAATGAAAAAGCCGCCCTGGGTTGGTTTGAGCGCTTTGAGCGGGAAACGCTCGGGTCGGTCTTGTTTGGAAAAATCCTTCTGGCCAAAGCCCGCCTGCAGGAGGCGAGGGGCCAATACGCCGACGCCCGCAAGTCGCTGGAGAGGCTCCTGGGAAATCAATTTTCGAGTGGAAAAGAAAAAGCGGAGGCCTTGTATCTTATTGGCGAAATCTATCTCAAGGAGGGAAAGCCGGAATTGGCGGTGCCCTATTTTCAACGCATTTATGTTATGCATGGACGTTGGCGACCTTGGGTGGTTAAGGCTTATCTCGCCAGCGGGGGAGCCTTCGAGAAACTTGAGGATGACCTGAGTGCCAGGCGAACTTATCAGGAACTTACGGAAAATGAGGATTTCGCAGATTTTGAGGAAACCGAGGCTGCCCGGAAGCGACTCAATGCTCTCGGCGGTCCGGTGCCTAAAGAAAAGGAACCTGCCGAGGGATGAATGCGCAGATGACAGACATGGGGGCGGCGAGTCGGCCTGCCGGAAAAATGGGTTCGGCAAGATGCCGAACCCCACACGCTGGAAGGATGCGCTCCCCGCAGATAAGTGCGGCCAGCTTCTTCATGGCTTTGGCGGCATTGGTGGTAACAATGTCATCTGGACCCGCCCAAAGTTCGGAATCTCTGGATACCTTATTTCTCGTCAAGGGGGAGAAGGTTGTCGGACGTCTCAAGGGGTTGGATAAAACTTCCTATCGTCTCGAGAAGCCCTTGCCTGCCCCACCGAATGCTCTTCCTGGGGCGGCGCCGGTTTTTGCGACCGTCACGATTCCCCGCGATAGCGTGGACCATGTCGTTTTCGCTTCGAATCCCGATCGGGAAGCCTTCTTGAAGGCGGCCACTCTGGCCGATTTGCCGAGAATTGCGGAGTTGTGGGAACGTGAGGCACCTTGGTTGGGGGTCAAGCGCTCTTCGGCGGCCCAAATCGGGTTCGTCTATGGCGACCTGCTTTTGCGCAGCGGCGATCCTGCTCAGGCCACGAAGGCCCTCGCGCTCTTTCAGAAGATCGAGACCGGGACCTGGAGTTCTGATGACGACATGGCAGCCCGACAAGGACGACTTCGGGCCATGGTTGCCACCGGCCGGGCGGTGGAGGCGGTTCAGGAAGCGGCCGAATTGGCAAAAATTTCCGAGGACCCTGCGGTATTGATTGAGGCCAAGTTCATCCTTGCGGCGGCGGCGGACCAAGGGCTTCGTGAACTGGTGGAGGAGAACCCGCGCTGGACTGAGGACATCTTTGTCATTCCGGAGCGCCATCGACTCTACAATGAAGCTCTCGACCTCTATCTGTATCCCGGGCTGTTTTTTGGCTCCGAATCTGTCCCCGCCGCCCGGGGGCTCTGGGGCGCGGTCGGGATCTATCAATTCACGGGCGAAATGCCTGCCGCAGTCGAAGTGTCGCGCGATCTGGTGACGATCTATCCCGGCTCGAAATATGCCACTCTGGCACAGAAATTTCTCGATGAACTGCCTGACGAACTGAAGGATCAGGATGCCGAGAGGGACGCCCGTGCGGATGCCCAAGAAACCGAATCACCCAAAACCAATGAAAAATAAACTCACCCTCATCTGTCTGGCTGCCGTCGGCCTCAGTTTCGCAACCCCGCTTCTTGCCCAGGACGCCGTGACGCCACCCGCCGCTGAGGCTCCGGCAAAGAAGGCACCGGTGGACAAAACTCTTCTCGACACGGTGTATGCCGGCGGCCCGTTGATGATCCCGATTCTGCTCTGTTCCATCGGTGCTCTCGCCGTGGCGGCGTATTGTTTCCTCCATATCAACAGCAAAAAAATGATGCCTCCCTCGCTGGTCGAAGCGGTGGGTCAGTACATGCAGGCGCGTGATGCCGGCAGCGCCTATTCGCTTTGCCACAGCCAGCCCAGTGTTTTTGCCAATACGATGTCCGCCGCATTGCTTAAGGTGAATTTTGACAAGGATAATGCCAATAAAGCTTCCATGGAACAGGCGGCCGGCGAAACCCTGGCCAATGAGGAAACGAAGCTCAATCTCTGGGTGAACTATCTCAATGTCTTCGCCACCATAGGTCCGATGCTGGGATTGTTGGGCACGGTCACCGGTATGATCATCAGCTTTGATATGCTCGCTGCCGGGAAATCCGAACCCTCGGATCTCGCCGGAGGCATCGGCCAGGCCATGATCACCACCGCAGGGGGACTCTTTGTCGGCATTCCGGCGATGTTCGTCTATTTTTACTTCCGCAACCTCCTGGCGATTCACATGGGCGACGTGCAGAAACGGGTGACTTTCATGCTGGATTTGCTTTCCGGGGAACTGAAAATTGAAAGCGCCAGCGCCGAATACGAACAAGCGGCGCCCGAGGAGGAAATCCCACCCGCCGCCTGATTGTTGCGGCTCTTGCTCCCATGAAATTGCAAAAGCAGATTGAGGATGAGGTCGGTTTCCAGTTGGCGCCGATGATCGATATGACGTTCCTTCTCCTTGTCTTCTTCATGGTCACCACCAAGATCTCCAAGGAACAGGTCAAGATGGATATCAAATTGCCATCCGCCAGCAATGCCGTCATTCCCAGTAATCTCTCCGAGCGCGACATCGTCAGCATTGACGGCCAGGGGAACTACTTTTCCGGCCAAACGCCCATGACAAAAAAGGAACTTACCGCCTATCTCAAGGAGCGTTTCAAGAATTACCCCCCCCTCCGTCTCTATGTGCGGGCGGACAAGAACACTCCGGGCAAACAGATTAAGGAGTTGATGAAAATGGCTAGCGAGGCCGGGGCCCTCAACGTCATTTTTGGAACTTACCAGGACTGATCATGAACGCAGAGATGCAAAAGGTGGCGAAGGATGCGGAGGACTTGAATGAAATTTCCCGGGGCACTATCGGCGGTGCCATTGAAGTTCATCGCCTAGTGAATAATTTTCCGTTGTCCTCCTCTCCAACCTCGGCCCCCTTCGCGCCTTTGCGTTCCAAAAAGCCATGCAAATAAAACGCAAAGATGCCCAGACGGTTGAGATGCAAATGGGGCCCATGATCGACATGGTTTTTTTGCTCCTGGTGTTTTTCATGGTGACGGCCAAACCCATCAAGCAGGAGAGTGACATCGATATCGGCCTTCCCGGTACGGTGGCGCAGGAGGAAACGGTGGATATCCCCGATGAACAGCGCATCATCATACGGGCGGACGGTCAGGTGGTGCTCAATGAGCAGCCGATGGACAGTCCCACCAGCGCCGAGCTTCCCGCCCTGTTCGCCACTCTCAAGCGTTTTAAGGAAAGCGCAGACGCCAACAAAAGCGAGGCTTTGATTACGATTGCGCCCGAGGATGGCTCGAAACACCAGCGCATCGTCAGTGTATTGAATGTCTGCGCCCGGGCCAAAATCACCGCCGTCACCTTTGCCGACGACACTGAGGAGGAGATCTAGGTTATGGCCGCCAATGTTGAAGTGATGGTGAGTGAGGACGGATGGACAAAGAAACGTCGCCGCAAGCTTGTCATCACCTTGATTCTCATTGCCGTCGGCTTGCATGTACTTTTTGCCCTCGGGGCTGGAGTTTGGGTTATCGCCAAGTATTTCATTCCCCCCCCGGCAGTTTTTGAGGTGCAGCGGGACATCCGCCTGCCGGCCAAACAGCGCGAGCATAAGATGAACATGGCCGCCTTCGACGCCATGACCCCCAAGCCCACCTTCAACGACAAGATGCAGAGTCTGCGTCCTGCCCCATTCTCATTGCCTGATCTTCCGAAGATGCCGATGGATCAAATGATGCCACTGGATCCCAGCGCGATTATTTCCGATCAGGTCTCCAGTTTGGTGGGCACGGCCGGACAGGGCGGCGGTGGTGAGGGGACCGGAGGCCTTGGCGGCACCGGGACCGGCTTCAGCTTCATGGGGATTCAATCCAAGGGGAAACGCATTCTTCTTCTCTTCGATGTCTCCTCCAGCGTGACCAACAAGGCCGCCAAGAGCGGAGTGCCCTTGACCAAGATTCGCGATGAAACCCAGAAGCTCATCAGCAAGTTGCCCATCACATCCCGGTTTGGCCTCATTCAATTCACTCAGAATTTCAAACCCTTTAATCAGGAGTTGGTGCCGGCGACGGATGCGAATCGGGAGGCCGCCGGAAAATGGCTGCAGGACGAATGGGTGGAGGCCGGGACGATGTCCTCAAGCGCGAAAAGCGTCACTCGAAATCCAGACGGTCTGATTGGAGTGTTGAAACTTGCCGCCAAGATGCAGCCTGATGTGATCTTTCTGATCTCCGATGCAAGTTTTCAGTCGGGACGCAAAAATATCCCCTGGAAGGACATCAAGGAGATTGTGAAGGGACCGCTTCAGGGTCCCGAGGGTTGTCAGCTTAACTTTATCGGATTCGAGATGAAGCGGCCGGACAAAAAGGAGATGGGTTCGATCGTCCGTTCGACGAAGGGCAAGTTGAGAGAGATTAAATAGGACCTCATGTGATGATGATGCCTTTCAGAGTCAAATCTTTGCGGAGGATCAGCCAATCGTGGCGTCTCAACGACCGGAACGGCTGCCGCTCGACCTCGCAGAGGAACTCCATCTTCCCTCGGATCGTCTCGCCATCGCCTATCGAATGTACATCCGGGCCTGTGGACTGACCTTCGGGACGGCTTGAACCGGCCCCCTATTCGTTGCCTTTGAGCATGGCCAGGACGGCGAAGAAAATGGCAGGAAATGGGGGTAGGGTGGAATGGCACTAGCTTAAGCCCCAAGGGGCCAGCATCCCATAGCTCAGGGCATGACTGCGAAGCAGACGCCGCCCTGGGTATGGTCGTAGAAATTGAGTTTTGCCCATAAAGGGATGCATCCCAAAAGCGCCTTATCTTAGTGCCATTCATGACTGACCTCAAATTTCAGAATAGATCCTGAGGGAGGTTGACGACGCCCATTGATCCTCTACCGTTGAGGAAGCGAGGTCCCGTCCGAGGAGATCGCGATCTTTAGCCAAGCCATGATTTCACGTCCCCACATCCCAATCCTCTCCCGTCTCAGACGGATTCTTTTCGGCTTTGTTTTGGCGGCGGGTCTGGGTGGATGGACTTCCGCCAAGGCGGGTTTGATCATCAACGCGACGGCCGGGGACATCTCGACTCCGTCCCCGAATATGATCGGTGGTGGCAACATTACGACGATCTTTAATCAAGCCGTCGCTTATTGGGAGATGGCGTTCCCTGATCCGGCTCAAACCTGGACGCTCGACCTGACTTACAACTGGGGGGTGCTGGGGGAGGACCAGGTCGCCCGGCTCACCCCCTTAACTGTCGGCGGAAGTCCCAATCGGATCCTGACGGGCTCGATTACATTTAACCACGTCGACTCGGATCAGTTCTCCTGGTTCGCGGATCCGAACCCCGGCATGATGACAAACAATCCGGCCTTCACCATCGGCCCAACCGTGACCAACCAGTCCGTCGATGCATCCAGTGGTACGGTGGAACTCAATACCGGCCTCACTTACCAGGCCGCGCCCGAAAGCCCCGCCTATGGTCGATCGGACCTCCTGACCATCGCCATGCATGAAATTGGTCATGGCATGGGTTTGTTATTCAACCCCAGCCCTCCCAATGATCCGCCCGACTGGGAACCAATTCACCCTCTCATCATCACGGAGGCGGTGTCCTCGCACTACGCCGGGACCGAGATTTTTACCTGGGCAGGCGAACATTTGTTCACCCCGTCGCTGATGGAGAGCGCCACGCTAACGGGCACCCGGGTTTTTCCCTCCTCAAATGACATCTTGGCCATGGCCGAAATTAGTCAATATTTCGATCCAAAATTAAACCCCTACAATGTGCCTGGCATCCCAGTGCCCGAGCCGTCCAGCTCCCTTCTCATTCTCACAAGCCTCTCCGGCCTAGTTTTCCTTCTCGGTCGTCAGCGACCGAAGAGATTATCCTAAAAACGGCGTTTCAGGTCATAGACTCCGAGGCCGTCGGTGCATATTGCGGCGCAGCTATTTTTCACGGACTGCGCGATGGAGACGATGGTTTCCGTCCGCTGGGGCGGGGTGTGTGCGGGCCCCTATTCGTTGCCTTTGAGCTTGGCCAGGACGGCGAAATCTTCCAGGGTTGTGGTGTCCCCGGTGATGGTGGCACCCGCCGCGATCTCTTTCAGAAGGCGCCGCATGATTTTACCACTGCGCGTCTTGGGTAGGGCTTCGGCGAAGCGGATCTCGTCCGGTTTGGCGATCGGACCGATGGCGCCAGCCACGTGCTTGCGCAATTTCTCGGAGAGCTCTCTGCTGGATTTGATCCCGTTGCGAAGGGTGACGAAGGCTACGATGCCCTGTCCCTTCATCTCGTCCGGCCGACCCACTACGGCCGCCTCAGCGACATCAGGGTGGCTGACGAGGGCGCTTTCCAATTCGGCAGTGCCGAGGCGGTGACCTGCGACATTCAGAACGTCATCCAGACGTCCAACGATCCAGAAGTAGCCGTCTTTGTCACGACGGGCTCCATCTCCTGTGAAATAGAAGCCTTTGACCTCGCTCCAGTAGGCCTGTCGGTAGCGTCGCTTGTCACCGTAGATGGTGCGCAGCATGGAAGGCCAGGGCTGGCGAATCACAAGTTTGCCTCCCACGTTGGGGGCGACTTCCTTGCCGTTGTCGTCCACCACGGCTGCATCAATGCCGAAGAAGGGCAGGGTGGCGGTGCCGGGCTTGGTCGGAGTGGCGCCGGGTAGCGGCGTGATCATCATGGCACCGGTTTCGGTTTGCCACCACGTGTCCACAATCGGGCAACGTCCGCCGCCGATATGATTGTGATACCATATCCAAGCCTCAGGGTTGATCGGTTCACCCACGGTGCCGAGCAGACGGAGGGAGGAAAGGTCATGTTTTTTTGGCCAATCATCGCCCCACTTCATGAAGGCACGAATGGCTGTCGGTGCCGTGTAAAGGATCGTCACACCGTAGTCGGCGACAATTTTCCAGAACCGGTCCGGCTCCGGCCAGTTGGGTGCGCCCTCGTACATGAGGGTGGTGGCCCCGCAGGCCAGCGGTCCGTAGACGACGTAGCTGTGGCCGGTGATCCATCCCACATCAGCGGTGCACCAATAAGTGTCCGTTTCCTTCAGATCGAAGACAAGCTGGGTGGAGAGGGCCGACCCGAGCAGATAGCCGGCGGTGGAATGAAGGATGCCCTTGGGTTTCCCGGTCGAACCACTGGTGTAGAGAATGAAAAGGGGGTGTTCGCTGTCGAGCGGCTCCGCCGGGCAGTCGGCGGCGACGTACTCCGCCTCCCGGTGCCACCAGACATCCCGGCCTGGCTTGATGTGGATTTCGTTGTTGGCCCGGCGGTGGACAATGACCCGCTTGACACTCTTGTTGCCTTTGAGGGCGTGATCGACATTTTGTTTGAGGGTGACGGCCTGGCCGCGGCGAAATCCGCCATCGGCGGTGACGATGATGGTGGCTCCACTGTCTTCGACCCGATCCTTGATGCTGGCGCTGCTGAAGCCGCCAAAGATGACGCTGTGGACCGCACCAATACGGGCGCATGCCAGCATGGCAATGGCGGCCTCTGGCACATGCGGCATGTAAATAATGACCCGGGTGCCTTTTTTGCAGCCATTGCGTTTGAGGATGTTGGCAAAGATGCAGACTTCGCGGTGCAGGTGTTGATAGGTGATGACGCGGCGTTCGCCGGGTTCCCCCTCCCAGATGATGGCGGCTTTGTTG
>CALBXK010000177.1 GCA_937890535.1 uncultured Spartobacteria bacterium | reverse complement strand
GGGCTTGATTTACAGCTCCTGACGCGTGGATCAGGCCAGCGCCTTGACGGCGTCATCCAGGCTGGCGGCATTGGAGATCGAGATCACTGGGGTCCCTTTGCGGATACGCCCAACGAGTCCCGCGATCACACCGCCGGGCCCAAGTTCGACAAATTCCGTGCAGTGGAGATGGTCGAGAAGATACTCGACGCTTTCCGTCCACCGCACGCTGCCTGTGACCTGATCGGCGAGGGAGCGTCGAATGACGTCGGCATCGGTGACGGCCTGGGCATCGACATTGCAGACCACCGGGATTTGCGGCGTGAGCATGGGAGTTTCGGCCAACGCCGCTCCGAGACTTTGGTAGGCGCTCTCCATGAGGCGGGAATGAAAGGCTCCCGCGACCTGCAACTCGACCGCCTTGCGGGCGCCGTATTCCCTGGCCAGAGAAACTGCCAGGGCAATCTTTGAGGATTCTCCAGAGAGAACGACTTGGCCGGGACTGTTGAGATTAGCCACATCGACGTCGGCGGCTGCCGCCAGTTCGCGAATCCGATTTTCTTCTCCGCCGATGACAGCCGCCATGCCGCCTTCGGTTTCCTCGCAGGCCTTCTGCATGGCATCGGCCCTGCGTTTGACCAGGCGAAGGCCGGTGGCAAAATCAAAAGTTCCTGCTGCCGCATGAGCGGTAAATTCCCCCAGAGAAAGCCCAGCGGTGGCGGCAAATTCGATTCCGGGCACTTTCTCCCGCAAAGCGGCCAGACAGGCGAGACCGTGAACATAGAGCGCGGGTTGACAGATCGATGTCTTGGTCAGTTCTTCGACCGGGCCTTCGAAAATGACCTGCGAGAGGGAAAATCCGAGAATCTGATCCGCTTCCTTGAAAAGTGCGGCCGCCGCAGTTGATTTTTCCACGAGATCTTTCCCCATGCCGACGGACTGGGCGCCTTGGCCGGCAAACAAGAGTGCAATTTTTTTCATATTCATAAGGAAATTGAGAGGAGTCGGGCGGAGCGCTCAGCGGCATCGCACAGGAGTTCGGCGGCCCGTTGCTCGGAATCTTCCCTGCTGATCGGCCCATCGGCAATGGGGATACAGGCATCAAACGCGCTGGTCGAGCCTGCAATGCATCCGGCAAAGGCAATGACCGGCTTGCCATGAGTTCGGGCGAGCCGGGCCACCTCGACCGGACCCTTGCCATGCTCGGATTGGGTATCGATCCGGCCCTCGCCCGTGATGATCAAATCCGCGGATATAATCTTTTGGGACAGGCCAAGCATTTTGGACACCGCCTGAAATCCAGGTTCGATCTGGGCATCGCAAAAGGTGAGTAATCCGAAACCCAATCCGCCGGCGGCCCCTGCACCGGGGACGTTGCGATGGTCGCCGTGGAGTTGCTGGTGGCAAAGATCCGCCAGATGGGTCAGTCCCATCTCAAGATTTTGGATCATTGCCGGAGTGGCTCCCTTTTGGACGCTGTAAACGTGAGTCGCACCCAGCGGACCCAGGAGTGGATTTACGACATCGCAAAGCGCTGTAATCTCACATTGCCCACTGGGTGGGGGCGGGATTAGCCGCTGAATTTTAGAAAAATTCCCCACCCGGGGAGCCATTTCGTTCTCGGAGGCGTCGAGAAATTTCCAGCCCAAGGCCTCCGCCATTCCGACCCCGGCATCATTGGTCGCACTGCCCCCAAGGGCGACGAGAATTTTCCTGGCACCTCGCTCCCTGGCATCTCGGATCAATTCTCCGGTGCCAAACGTCGTGGTTTGAAGAGGATCGTGTTCCGAGGGATGCAGGCGCCACAATCCAGACGCCTCACTCATTTCGATGACTGCCGTTTTTGTCTTTGAGAACCAGCCGTAGGTGGCGGAGATTGCACGACCAAGGGCATCATGAGCCGGGGAGCGAACCTCCTCGCCCTGCATCGAATCCAGAAAGAGCGTGGCTGTGCCTTCTCCGCCGTCCGCAATGGGGATGAGTTCGAAGTTAGCGTGAGGGAAGACTCGCGAAAATCCGTCACGAATGGCGGTGGCCGCTTCGGCCGCTTTGAGGGAGCCTTTGAATTTATCGGGGGCGATGAGAATCCGCATGGAAAAAAGTCTGACGGACTCCTGATTTCCCGTCGCGCAAATAATGGAGTCAGCTTGCGCAACGCCCTGAGAGGCGTTGGGCTCGCGATCCGAGCGGTCGATGGGTTGGATTTGGGATTTTGGCGCGGGTTTTGCTTGAAAGTCATTCAGATCAGACTACGGCTGAGAGCGGAGAGGAGGGGTGGTAGAGTGGTCTATTGCACCGGTCTTGAAAACCGGAGAGGCGCAAGCCTCCGTGGGTTCGAATCCCACCCCCTCCGCCAAACTGCGAAGCAGATCAAAAGAAAAACCGTGGGATG
>CALBXK010000176.1 GCA_937890535.1 uncultured Spartobacteria bacterium | reverse complement strand
CCATCTCTCGATAAACCGCCTCCATGATGGATTTGGGTTCCCGCTGAGGTCCTTCGACATTGGTTCCTTGTCCCTCATTCGGCATCCCACTCGCCTTGGGGGACTCTTCGCTGCCAGCCTTGTCATCTGTTTGTTCTTTCATTTCGCCATTCTACCGAACCGAAGGGACAACTGCGGTCTCTGGTCTATTTATTCACCGATTTTTGGATCGACCAGTTCGGGCCCTTTCAGACCAAGGAAGAACTTCCAAAGGCCAATCATGGCCAGGGTGTCGAGGCAACAGTAGGAGAAAACCTCTTGGCGAATTTGTTCACGACGCTCTGGTAACGTTTCTGGATCGATGGCCTCGCGAAACGCATCCGTGGCCATGCCGCCATCCTTCACGCCCTCAAGGTGCTCGTAGGATCCCACTCGCAGGCATCGGGCGGAATGGAGATGGCTCTCAAATCAACGAATTTTCGCGTAGATTATCAGACCGTAGCTTGGTCCCCGCCGTCAACATTCGTTACGGAAGCCCGGTTCACCCGGTCCCGAAAACGCTTCAAAACTTGGGTGTCCGCCCGGGTGATCTGACGCCGGAAGTGCATCACATCGTTGCGAATGTCCCTGACAAGATTCAACTCTGCATCAAGTAACTCGCGGTTCGCCGTGGGAAACACTGATTGAAAATTCTGCCAACTTTCTTTGCTAGCAATAAGAGCGCTATAGTTTCCAAACTCGCAATCGGCCAGTTTCGCAAGTGGACGTTGGGAAGAACCTTTTTCACGGCGTTTGGTGTTGATCACCTCAAGCGCGGCAAGGACTCCCTCTGGTGTCAGCACCTCCTCGATCAATCTCCTCAGGCGCACTTCAGTTTCATGCAAAAGAACGAAGGCCTCAGCAAAATCATTTAGCCGTATGAAGACATCCGAGATGCTTAAAACCCCAATCACATTTTCCGGCGAACCCACCAGGACGCAGTCATCATCGCGGAAGTCAGCAGAAGAGGTGGTGTCGATAAAGTCCTCGGGATCGAGAAACTTTGCGGGCTCGAGGCATTCCGCAACTGGCAGGTCGGCGATCAACTTACCGCCCTTCAATTCAAATACGCGAAATCCGAGCGACCGATAGGAAAACATGCCAATAATCTTTCCCGACTCATCCAGCACCGGCAGTTGGGAATACCCAGCGTCGATCATTTCCCGGACGGCCATCGTGACCGTGGTCGAAGCCGGGATACTCACCACCCGATGGTTTTCCGGCAGAAGTAATTTTACCGGCCCAAATGGGCTCGGTCTGTGGTTTCGTTTCATGGTGGCGGCCTCCTTTATTCAATTTTCATTTTCTTGTGATTCCGCCCAGTGGCTGATGAAATTTTAGATAGTGTTCGCAGTTTCAGCTGAACAGGTTCCTTTCCTTTCAAGGATAGGAACCCACGGGTCCCAAGCGTGCAGCGTTTCAAAATGTCCTGATAAAGCTCCCGGGAGGTCGTCTGAAGATAGGTGGATTCTTCCGTAGTGAGCTTCGGGTAATCAAGGCCTTCGAAATAAGTCAGAATTGCCACCCGCCGTTTCTCGATGGTGGCGCGATTATACCCCTTCTTATTACCGATATTTTTTAGGTGTTGCTCCCAAGTCAGGCGTGACCCATCAACGGCCTTGTCACGACTCTGATTGCACTCGCTACAGGCAGGCACGGTGTTAGCGGGGTGATGCAGGCCGCATTGAAATTGATTTTCCTCAATGAGGTGCTCCATCGTCATCCTTACCCCAGAAGGGAACTTGTCTCTCGGCACATTACAATAAACACATCGATCTCCGAAGTATTGGAGTGTCTTTTCCCATACGGTCTTCCCCCAGCCCGGTCGTTTGTGATCGTAGGTCTTTCCGCCAAGGTAATGCGCTGCAACATCAGCCAAAAAGGCTTTCACGGCATTCGCCGCCGCATATCGGGCTTTGATGGAAGGCATGCCCGATGGAATGCTTTTTATCGAGCCGCGGTCAATTGAATCCCAATCCCCGATTACTTCTGAAACAGAGGGTATGTCTCGACGCCCGGACTGCTACGGATTAGGTGCAACGTCTTGGGCATCATTTTTTGCCCTTCTTGGCTTGATTGATCTTCCATGCCTCATACTCACGCAAATCTTGAAGGACAAGGAAAAGACAGATGCTCACTACGGCAGCGTCATCGAGCAGACCGATAACCGGTATAAAATCTGGTATCAGGTCTATTGGACTCAATACATACAACAATGTGAAGACAATCGCCGCGAGGGAAAAATATGGAATTTGACGATACTTGCCGCTCCAATAGTCCGATACAATATCAAGAAGAAGCCTGGCATTGTCCAAGAATTCACGAAGCGGTCCTTTAGTGAATTTGTCTTCTATCTCTTTCGACTTTTTATGCACCTTCTCAATGTCCTTTTCGGTGATTTTCTTTGCGCCTTTTTCAACAATTTTCCTCGCCTGCGCCGGGGATGGAATACGCTTGTCCAGCGGTTTGGACTTGGACTTCGTGATCTTCTTTTTTGGGGTAGCTGCTTTTTTCTTCGGAGTAGGTTTCATAATTTTACAATTGCCTGTCAGTGTTATTGAGCCTCGACATCATCCAGAGCCCTTCCTTCCGGAACATGGAGCATCGTGCGCCTTGGATCACATGTCTGCAACCCCAATTTGCCATCAAAACGCTCTATCTGTTGACCCCTGATTGCTTCCATAAATTCGGAAATCGCGGGCTTGCCCACCATTAATGCAATCGTGTAATAACACGATAAGACGTCCAGGCAATCTCTCGACCGCATCGCCCAAAGGATCACCGGGGAGGACATTCGCCTTGTGGGATCCTGGGCACCTCTCCCCGGGCTGATTGAGTTCTCCGCAGATTTTGCCAGCGAGTTGGGGGTGTCCGAGCCCGCCTTGCTCCGGTGCCGAGACATTGTTGATATTCTCGATCTGGTAGGCGCCGGGGATACCTCCAGGGGCCAGGGCACCGGGCAGTCCAAACTATTTGATTCGTGAACGCGGGACATCTCTTCCGCCGCATTGAGCAGGCGCAGGACTCCATTGCTGGGCTACTGGCAGCGCTTGAGGACGCCAAAAGGAGTGGGGACCCATTCATGGCATTCTTCTTCGAGGCCCGTCGCAGCCATAGGCACTGGGTTGACAATGGCGGAAAGTCCGGGAAAAGCCTCCGCGCCAATCTGCATGAGTCCTACGCCAGGGCCCGGGAATATGGGTTCAAAGGTGACATCGCAGCGTGGGCGAGCCTACTGAGCGCCAAGATCCCCGCTGTGGATCCTCCGTCACGGACCTGATATGTTGCCTCAATGTGCGGACGATACGTGCGAAAGGACGGAACAGCAGTTTTCTCTTTATTTGAGATCAACGATAATCGGATTGAATGGCGACCGAGTTACAACGTCGCGCCCTCGACAAAGATCCCGGTGATCCGACGTGAGGATGATGGGCGGCGAGAACTGGTGAAATTGACATGGGGACTCCGACCGTCCTGGGCCAAGCCGGACGCCAAGCTGCCGATGATGATCAACGCAC
>CALBXK010000175.1 GCA_937890535.1 uncultured Spartobacteria bacterium | reverse complement strand
GTTAATCCTGTCTATTCCCGTTTTTAGATTAGTCCCTCCGCGCCTTGCGTTTGAAAGCCTGGCCGTCTCATCAATCATCACTCCCTACGAACCGGTGGAATGGGCGGCGAGGGACCGCCGCCCTCCAGCGGAGCTACGAAGTGATGCCGCGTGCCGGATGGGAGAGGTTGACGCCTTTGCTTCGGGCGTGATCAATCATTTCCGCGACGGCCTGTTTCCGCGCGGGTTCCGGTAGAAAATTGATGCGGGCGATCTCTTCCCCGAAGGCACGGACATGGAAATCGCGCATGATCTTGCTCATCTTCCGTTGGCGCGGGGGAGTGGCTGGCGGAGCGGAGGATTTCACAGGCCGTAAAAGTGATTTTCGGCCGTCGGCAGCCATTCCAGAACATCAGGGCCGACGGTCACGCCCACATTGGCTTTTGCTTCAGCGATCATGCGATCCAAGCCGTAATCCCGGAGCGGTTGAAGAGGCAGGTGGGCCAGAGCGCATTCGAGCCGGAGTTGATGAGAGTCGGCCAGATTGTCGCCAAGCGATCCCTGTCGAACCGCTGTGGTATAGGCATGAAGAGGCTTCTGATAAATTCTGACGCGCAATTCATCCAATTCGCTCCAAAAGGCGCGCTCGGCAAGGAGCAAACGCTTCACCCGAAGGGTATCTGTAAAGGGAGCGAGGTTGAGGAGTGGACGCAAGCCAACAACGTGTGCCGGGGGCGGATTCTGTTTTGCGTAACGGCGCAACACATCGACATCATAGAGATGCCGCCAGCCATCCAGATCGCCTTCATCGAGCATGTACCCGCCGAGAGCGGTCGCGAAGGGCCAGTCCTTTTCGCGGCTCGTCCACTTCATCTCCGCAACCACATTGGGCCGCGCGTAAAGGCCACGCAGATCCTTTTCCCATGGAGAACTCCCGCGTGGCGCTCTCCCGAAGACGTCGAGACAAGCCTCTTCCGGTTTCGTTTTCCAGATGAAGTGCGAGGTCCAACCTCCCTGCATCCAGCGAGCATCCAGCGGAGGGGAAATGTTCCCGCGATAGCCAGGGAAAAGACCTCGCAATCCGGTAGCGGCGATCAACTCTCGAAATTCTTCCGAATTTTCGGCGGCGCAGAGCACATCGCAGTCCTTGGTCGTGGCAGCGACCCCAAAATGAACGCAGGCCATCCCGCTGGTGATCGCGCAAGGGATTCCACGCGCCTGCGCCGTAGCGACCAGATCGGAGAAAAACCCTTCCAGTTCAGCGTAAGAAATCACGAGGTTACTGTCGCTGCCTGACATTGCCAAAGCAAGGGAGTTTCACCTCCGGGTGCTCTCGGTGAGCGGATGAGGTTCAAGCCGTCCCCGGCCGAGCCTCAGGCAACACCAGCGCGATAGCGCAACCTGGGAAGGGCAACAAGATGTGTCGCCTGGGGAGGCAACCGAAGCGCCAGCGAAGCAAGGATGGGACGGGTGAAAAGGGAGGGATTGAAGCGAAGAACCCTTCGGTCGGCTCATAATTCTTCATCCTTAATTGATTCGCCTTCGGCTCCCCTTCGGGCTGTCAGGCTGACGCCAGCCAGTCTGTTTGCCTGCGGCGATCTCGAAGACTCGGTTCCCTGCGGTCGGCTCTTCATTCGCAATTCGCAATTCGTAATTCGTAATTTTCTTCAGTGCCTATGGTGGATGTCCGGGTAGTGGGGATGCCGGTGGGTGAGACGGGTATGGACATGGTGGTGGACGTGGGGTTCCCCGGGGGGATCTCCTGGTTGGTGGGAATGTTGGTGGTGATCATCGTGGACGTGTCGGTGGCTGTGTTCGAGCGGTTCGTGGGTGTGTACGTGTTCGTGATGCTCGGAGAGGTGCCACCAAACCCCAAGGGCCATGAGCCCCCCCGCCAGCCAGAACATGCCCCCCGGCATCTCCCAAAAGATGAGCAAGGACAGGCCGGCGCCCACAAAGGGCGCGGTGGAAAAATAGGCCCCGGTCCGTGCCGTTCCCAGATGACGCAGGGCGAGGACAAAGCAGGTGAGGCTGACGCCATAGCACACGAGCCCAAGCACCAAGGCGGCCCCGATCACGGCTGCGGACGGAAAGCGTTCGCCCAGGGCGAAGGCGAGGATCAGGTTGACGACCCCGGCCACGGCACCCTTCAAACCTGCGATCTGCACGGGATCCGCCGCCGCGACCCGGCGGGTGAGGTTATTGTCAAAGGCCCAGCCCAGGCAGGCTCCGGCAATCAGAAACGCTCCTGGCGACCAGGAAAGGCCTCTGGAACCTCCCGCCAAGAGCACCGCCCCGGCGAGGATGGCCACCATCCCGGCGAAAATTCGTCGGTCAAAGTTTTCCCGAAAAAGAAACCAGGCCAACAGGGCAGTGAAGACGGCTTCCAAATTGAGAAGAAGCGACCCGGACGACGCATCCATCTCTCGAAGCCCGAACAAAAGGAGGACGGGCGCCAGAACCCCTCCGCAGAGGATGGCCCCACCCAGCCAGGGCCAATCGCCTCGCCCCAGTCCGGCCTCGCCCTGAGCCTTTCCACGAGTTGCCCGGGTGAACATTCGCCAGGCCCCCAAGCCCAATCCGGATCCCAGATAGAGCAATCCCGCCAACATCACCGGTCCGGTGTGGTCCAACAGAATCTTGGCAAACGGGGTGCTGATGCCAAAGAGGACGGCCGCAAGCAGACCATAAACCGGCCCCAGGGAAGGTTTCTCCACAACCATAGGAGAAAAGCTTTCCAAAAAATGATCAACCCGTCGCGGAAAAAGTGAGTCCGAAGCAGGAATTGAAGTGCAGCGGAGAAATTATCGCGCGGAGGCGCGGAGGCGGTGAGCTGCAACGGAACGGGAGCGGTGGGAACCGCGGACATAGCCTGCTAGAAGAAGCCCGAAGGGGAGAATTTCGGGGAGGAATATGGCACATCCGAAGCAACGGCCAGGCTTTCAAAGGCTTTAAATACAGCAAGCCCTCTTCGCCCCCTGCGACTGAAAGCCTGACCGTCTCGTCACTCGTCACTCGTCATTCTTTCGCCAAAAATGGCTGTGCCGACGCGAACCAGGGTCGCGCCTTCCTCGATGGCGACTTCGAAATCACCGCTCATCCCCATGGAAAGCACCGGAAGCGGAGTGGCCGTTTCCCTGACGAGGTCGTCGCGGAGTTGGCGCAGCCGTGCGAAGTAGGGGCGGATCGCCTCGGGATCACGGGCGGGTGGTGGGATAGTCATCAATCCCTCGACCTGCACGCGAGGCAGAGACAGGAGGGGGTCAATGGCCGCTCGCAAGTCGTCGGGAGTGAATCCAAATTTCGAGCCCTCACCGGCCACATTCACCTCCAGCAATACGCGGGGGAAAAGCCCCACCTCCCCGGCGATACGGTCAATGGCGAGAGCGAGTTCGGAGGAATCCACCCCGTGAATTAATCCTGCCAGAGGCAAAACTTTGCGAATCTTGTTTTTCTGGAGGTGGCCGATGAAATGCCATTGCGCGGCGTCAGGCAGAAGCGGGACCTTGGCCAGAAACTCCTGCACCCGGTTTTCGCCAAACGCCCGCTGTCCGGCCTCCATCGCCTCCCGAACGGCCTCCGCCGGATGTGTCTTCGAAACCGCCACCAAACCAACTTCCGCCGGGTCGCGTCCTGCCTTGCGGGCTACGGCAGAAATGCGGTCGCGAATAATCTCTAGGCGGGCAGCAATGGTGTTCATGGGAAAATCTCTTATTTACGCAAACTTTGTATTAGTTTATCTTATGAACTGATTTTTCAATGCAAATTCAATCCTTCAAGGTATTTTCTGATCTTGCAGAGACGGCAAGTTTCTCGCGGGCGGCGGAGATCAACAGCATCACCCAAAGCGCGGTGAGCCAACAGATCCGGGCTCTGGAGCAACGATATGACGTGAAGCTGGTCGAGCGGGGCCGGAAAAACTTTTCCCTCACGCCGGAGGGCCGGGTTTTTCTGGAGGCGAGCCAAGAGATCCTATCCACCTTGAACGGGTTGGACGCCCGGATCCATAAGTTGCGAAATCTGGTCGCTGGCGAGTTGCGGTTGGCGACGGTTTTCAGCATTGGTCTGCACGAACTCCCTCCCTGGCTGAAGCTCTATCGCAAGCGATTTCCCGAGGTGGAAGTGCGGGTCGAATACCGGCGTTCATCAGAGGTCTATGGACGCGTTTTGGAAGGCCAGGCGGATCTCGGCCTGGTGGCCTGTCCCTCCCCGCGCCGGGGCATGAAAGTGATTCCCTTCTGGACCGACCGATTGGTCCTCATCTGTCCCCCCGGTCACCATCTGGCGGGTCGGGATCGGGTGACGCTCCCGACGTTGAAGGAGGAAAACTTCGTCGCCTTTGCGCCCGACCTGCCGACCCGCCGCGAGATCGATCGCAGGCTGCGTCACGCCGGAGTGAAGGTGAACCGGATTCGTGAGTTCGAGAATATTGAGACCCTGAAGCGGGCGGTTGAAGCCGAAAATGCCGTCTCCATCGTGCCGGAGACGTCCGTCCGTCATGAGGTCGAGTCGGGTACCCTTGTCGCCATCAGCTTCACCGAAAGCGATATGTTTCGCATCCTGGGGGCACTCGTCCGGCGCTCCGCCCGGATCTCCCCCGCCCTCCGCGAATTGCTTCTCCTCCTCGAAAACGCCGGTCGCATCGGAGCGATTTCGATTGCGGAACGCGGATTGCGGACTTCGGATTGACCGCTCCTGCGTCAATCAGCAATCAGCAATCAGCAATCAGCAATCAGCAATCGTCAATCGTCAATCGTCAATCGTCTTTCCGGCGCTTTGCGCCGGTGCCTCTTTTTTGACGAGGCGAGGTGCTTGGTTCTCCATGGCGATGAGTTCGGACACGGTGACAAATTGATAGCCCTTGGCCAACAAGGTGTCGAAAACATCGGGCATCGCGCGCACGGTGGAAGGATGGATGTCATGGGCGAGGATGATGGCGCCTGGATGTGCTTTTTGGACGATGGAATTATAGACCTTGGTGGCATTGCGATATTTCCAATCAAGGGGATCCACCGACCAGAGGATGGACTTCATGCCGTATTGTTCGTCGAAGAGCTTATTGAGCCGCGCACTGGTGGCCCCGTAAGGGGGGCGCATGACCACCGGACGCGGAGCGCCGCCTTTTTCGATGGCGGCGTTGGTGTCGTCCAACTGTTTGCGTAGGCTGCTGGAGCCGAGGCCGGTGAGTGAGGGATGGCTCCAACTATGGTTTCCGATCTCATGGCCCTCATCCACCATGCGCTGGATGATCTGCGGGTACTCGGCCGCATTGCGTCCCACCACGAAAAAGGTGGCCTTAATGCCCCGGGCTTTGAGCATGTCGAGAAGTTTGGGAGTCAGAGCCGCACTGGGTCCGTCGTCAAACGTCATCGCGATATAGGAACCCTCAACCTTGCAGGAATTGTAGGAATGCTGGGTAGGAGCCGGAGGGAGGGCTGGCGGCAGGCCGGCATAGGCGGCCGGCTGGGTGGCCGGGACCGGAGCGTCGGGGCTGGCGGCAGGGAGGGCGTCAGAGCTCGGGTTGGCAACATCCGCCGGAGAGCCGGTGGTCGCACGACCCAGAGAAGGAGCCCGCGACATTTCGTCCGGAGGAACCACCACGATAGTGGGTCCACTTTGGGTGCGGGCGTTCTGACAGGCGACGAGACAGAAGAGGGCAAGGCCCCCGCCAATAAGGAGACGTTTCATAAATCAGAGGGTACGCGATCATCCAATATGACACGCCTTGTGGCGGATGCCCATTGGTATTTTCCGCAAAGCAGTGGCGCGACGAAATCAAGTGCAGCCAAATTTCCCTCTCTCCGTCCCCTTCTCATCCTTTCCATCCTTGGCGTGAGGAAATTTCCTTTCTTGGCTAAAATACTGAAACTCGATCAGTGAATGGGCCGCGAGGTACCGAGATTCAATTTCAGCCTGTTAGCGTTTCAGCCTTTCAGCTTTTTAGAAACGCCTGGTGGCCCCAGAGCCAATCGTCGCGCCAGCATTCGGTGAAGCCAAGGTCTTTGAGGCGGCGAAAGGTGGGTTCAAAATC
>CALBXK010000174.1 GCA_937890535.1 uncultured Spartobacteria bacterium | reverse complement strand
ATCGAGGAGAGAAAGTCGGCCTCATTGAGCATGGTGATATAAACACGGTAACAAGAGAAGCCAGTCAGGTCAGTCGTGCCAAGGGGGCCAGCTAGCTCACCGATTTCGGATGAAACGGTGTCGACCCGCAGGCCATAGCCATCTGGAGCCGGAGCGGCGTTGACTGCAATCTGGTTTTGGGCCGAGGTAATCCCTGCTGAAAGAAGGAGGGAAAGAAGGGCGATGGTGAAGCGCATCTTAAGTGATTTGGTTCTAAAACTAATTTGGTCGAGTCACGCCATGTCAGATAGACATTTCATGAACCCAGGTAAAATTGGCAAATACCTTCCACCTAAGCACCCTCGAAAAGTGCCTATTGGTCGAAATTATATAATTACCCCGTCATTGAAGTGTCCAAAATGCCCGTACCGCCTGAGTAAATATATTTATACCGACCCACCATCAGGCACTATAAGCCTATGAATAGGACTATATATAAGACGAAAAGTCAATACTGCAATTAGAGGCTCCGACATCAACGCTTACAAATTTCCTTGACTCCGGGTGCAATTTTCTTCCGATTTGCGGATGAATCCGGAAAAAAGCCGAGAATTTGGTTCGGAATGGGCAATAATGTGCGCAACGAAAAAGGCCGCTCTGAAATCAGAACGGCCTTTTAAACCTTTTTTGACCTTTTCGGTCATCCCATTCGGGGAAGTTGCGGTGGCAGGACTCGAACCTGCGACCTTCGGGTTATGAGCCCGACGAGCTACCAACTGCTCCACACCGCGATCATTATTCCGCCAAAGCGGACGGCAAAGATAATCACAACGTCGTTCTTTGCAAGCGCGAAGCAACTTTGTCTCGCAAATATTTCAGTATGGATTCAAAACCAGCCCCAAGCGCCGAAAAGACCCCGCACCGCGCGGGATTCGTCAATATAATCGGCTCGCCAAACGTCGGGAAATCAACGCTGATGAACCAATTGGTCGGTGAACGGCTCAGCATCATCAACCGCAAGGCCCAAACGACCCGGCACCGGATCATGGGCATTGTCAGCGGTGAGGATTGGCAAATAGTTTACAGCGACACGCCCGGCGTTTTGACCCCGGCCTATAAGTTGCAGGAGGGCATGATGCGATTTGTTCGCTCCGCGCTGTCCGATGCGGACTTGCTTTTGCTTGTGACTGATCACGAAGAGGACACAATTGCGGACGATGACACCCTGGAGAAGATTCAGAAAATGGACACGCCCGTCATCCTCCTTATTAACAAGGTTGACTTGAGCAGCCAGGAAGAGGTCGAAGTGCGGATTGCGCATTGGAAAGAACTCATCCCACGGGCCGAGGTGCACCCCGTATCTGCCCTGCACGGATTCAATGTCGACCCACTGATGGACTTGATCGTGGCCAAATTGCCCGAAAACCCCGCGTATTTCCCCAAAGACGAGCTGACCGACAAGCCGATGCGCTTCTTCATTTCTGAAATCATCCGCGACAAAATTCTGACACATTGCAAGCAAGAGGTGCCTTACAGCGCCGAGGTCGTAGTCGAGTCATACACATCGGACGTAACGAAAGAAGGACAGCCCTTGCGGCGCATTCAAGCGGTGATCAATGTCGCCAGGGAAAGCCAGAAGAAAATAGTGATCGGCAAGGGGGCCGTGATGATCCGCAGAATTTCGACGGATGCACGCCGAGATATCGAGGCCTTCATCAATGAGAAGGTGTTCATGGAGGTCTTTGTGAAGGTCGACACGAATTGGCGCGATGACGAGCGGAAGCTTAAGTCGATGGGGTATTTGGACTGATTGGGAGAATGATCGTCAATGACAGAAGGTCGGCTTTGGTGTTTCCGCCAGCCAAGTTGAATCTCGGGCTGCGAATTCTTGGGCGTCGGGAAGACGGATTTCACGCCCTGGAGACCGCGATGATTCCGATAGGATGGCACGACACATTGGAGATCGAGCGGGTGCAGGGGCGTCTGGAGAGCGGAGAGAAATGGAACCTTGCGTGTTTCGGCATGCCCATTCCAGGTGGTGATCGCGGGAATTTAGTCGTGCGTGCCTACGAGATTTTGGATGCTGAATTTGATTTGCCGGCGACGGCCTTTCACTTGGTGAAGACCATTCCGATGGGCGCAGGGCTGGGCGGCGGGTCCTCAGATGGAGCGCACGCCTTGATGGGTCTGAATGCACTTTATGGACTGGGACTGGACCGAAAGGCGCTTGCTGAATTTGCCGGGGTCCTCGGATCGGATTGCCCCTTTTTTATCGGAGATCGACCGGCTTGGGTATCGGGGCGTGGCGACGAAGTGCGCCCATGGAACACGGAGGATCGGATCGGGCTTGCGGGCTGTTTCGTCGCTGTTATTTTTCCTGGGGTGCATGTCAATACGGCGGAGGCCTTCGCCGATTTAGATGCCAGGGCCTTCGAAGATGCTGGGACTGTTAATGCGGCTGAAGCTGCCAGCGAAACATGGAGCGGGGCTTTGAAAGGGCCGGCTGCAGAATGGGGCGAGCAGCTCGCCAATGACTTTCAGCCCCATGTCTCGGGGCATCATCCAGAAATAGGGCGAGCCATCGAGATGCTCAAGCGCGAAGGGGCGCTGTGGGCAATGATGAGCGGGAGTGGTTCCACGGTGTTCGGCCTGTTTGATCAAAGGCCAGCGCGCCCAACTGACCTGCCCGAGACATGGCGTTGGTGGGCTGGCGCTCTTTAACTCGGGCGCTCACTGCGGAGCCTTTCGGTAAATCCACAGCCCCAAAGCACCGTAGAGCAGGTTGGGCAACCAGGCAGCCAAGGCAGGAGAAATGCCTGCATTGGTGGCGGCAACCGCAGTGATCTTCGAACTAAACACGAAGGTAAATCCGATCACCACGGCGATCAAGATATGGATACCGGTGCCACCCCGGCGCCTGCGCGATGCTACGCTCACTCCAATCAAGGTCATCACGAAAATAGAAAAGGGGCCCGAAGTTCGCCCATGGCGCTCGAGCTCCAATGCTGTCACACCGCTCGACCCCTTCGCCCGCTCGGAAGTGATCAGCGCATCAAGGGCGCGGAAGTCCAAAGTAGATACGGCTTCTGTTCGCCGGCCGAAATCCTCCAAGCGCATATCCAAGGCCGTGTCAAGTCGAGCGTGGAATGCAATCTCCTCGGTGCCGTCCTCGGCAATGGTGCGGACGCGAACATTGGCAAGGCGCCAGGTTGAGTCAGCGGGGATCCAATTGGCCTTGCTCGCCACCCATTTCTCAGCCAAACGCCGCTCTCCTCCATTGGTAGCCGAGCCGCCAACCCAACAGTCCATGACGAATCGGTAGCCCACCGAACGCATGGGTGCCATCGAACGGAAGTAAACCATTGTGCCGGGCGCAACCTCGCGGTACATGTTCTGTTCGGCGATGTAGAAATCCTTGTGGATGAACTCGAATTCGAAATCAACCTTGGTTGAATTGGCACGGGGAAGGATGACATGCGAGAGCAGTAAACTTCCGGCTACCAGCAATGTAGCGGCAACCATGTAGGGACGCATGAGGCGCCCCAAGGAGACCCCGGCAGCCAAGGTCGCGATGATTTCGCTGCGCTGGGCCAGGCGGCTGGTGAACCAAATGATGGTCAAAAAGACGATGAAGGCGCTGAGCGTATTGCCTAGATTTAGGCAGAAGTTGAGGTAGTAATCCGTGAGGATACGCCACAGGCTGGCCTCGCTGTGTATCAAATCATCGATGTTCTCGGCCACGTCAAAAACCACCGCGACCACGCAAAACACCGCGATCATGAACGCGAAGGTCCCAAGGAATTGGCGGATGATATATCGATCGAGTAGGCGCATCAAGCTGGGCGGAGCGGGCAAGAAATCAGAGGCGACGTGTCAGCTCTGGAACAATGGCGGCTTTCCATTCCGAAAAGGTGCCGTCGATGATGCGGCGGCGCGCCTCGCGCACCAACCACAGGTAGAAGGCCAGGTTGTGCACGGTGGCAATATGCAGGCCGAGCAACTCGCCTGAGCGGAACAGATGGCGCAAGTAAGCTTTAGAGTAGCGCATGTCGACATCGGCCGTGCCCTCCGGATCGATCGGACTGAAGTCCCGGACCCACTTGAGGTTGCGCATATTGATCGTACCTCGTCGCGTGAAGAGCATGCCGTTGCGAGCGTTGCGCGAGGGCATCACGCAGTCGAACATGTCGACGCCTAAGTCGATGCACTCCAGAATATTTGCCGGCGTGCCAACCCCCATCAAGTAGCGCGGCTTGTCCTTGGGCAAAAATTCGTTTACAAGCCCCACCGACTCATACATCATATCATGCGGCTCACCCACAGAAAGTCCACCGATCGCATTGCCGTCCGCACCGCGGTCCGCCACTTGTTTCGCCGCCTCCCGACGCAAATCTTTATACGTGCCGCCCTGCACGATAGGAAACAGGCTTTGCTCCACGCCGTATTTCGGTTCGGTTGCCTTCATTTGTGCCATGCAACGGTCCAGCCATCGATGCGTCATGTCCATCGATTGCTTGGCATACGCATGATCGCAGGGGTATGGCGGGCACTCGTCGAACGCCATCACGATGTCCGCGCCGATGGTCCGCTGGATGTCAACCGAACTTTCCGGCGTGAACAGGTGCGTGCTGCCATCGATGTGCGAACGAAACGTGACGCCATCCTCAGTGATCTTCCGGTTCTCCGCCATGCTGTACACCTGGTAGCCGCCGGAATCGGTCAACATCGGCCCGTCCCATGACATGAATTTGTGCACGCCGCCAGCCGCTTCCATCGTCTCCATTCCGGGTCTGAGGTAGAGATGATAGGTATTGGCCAATATTATATCTGGGTTAATTTGCGATTTCAATACGTCTTGCGGAACCGTTTTTACCGACGCCAATGTGCCAACGGGCATGAAAATCGGGGTCTCAATTTTCCCGCGACCTGTAGTGATAGTGCCCGCCCGGGCCTCGCCAGTGGCCGGACTTTTAGAGCCCGCTTTGGCTGCGCTGGAATGAAGTTCGAATTGCATCGGCCGGCAAGGTAAGATTCACCGCGTTTCGCGCCATGTTCAATGTGATTTTCGCCACGTTTTCACCATGTTTGTGTCGTGCCCGCAAACAAATACGCCCTTCTCCGCTACCGCGTGATCGATCGATGCATCAATCACCCCACGCGCCCCTACCCTTCCAAAGAAGATTTGCGGGTCGCCTGCGAAGAAGCACTTTACGGAAGCAGCGGCGAACGGCTCTCTGTTAGCACCATCGAAAAAGACCTTTGGGCGATGCGCAACGAGGGAGATCTCGGCTATTACGCGCCGATTCTCTACAACACCACCCACCGCGGATACCACTATGAAGACGCCGACTACTCTATCAACGACGTCAACCTCAGCACATCCGACCTCGAATCCCTGCGCTTTGCCGCCATCACCCTCGTCCAATTCCAAGACGCCCCGGTCTTCCGCCAATACCAGGAAGCCATAGGGAAAATTTTCGACCGCGTCA
>CALBXK010000173.1 GCA_937890535.1 uncultured Spartobacteria bacterium | reverse complement strand
CGGCGACCCGACACATTCCAGGGAGCGCAATTCACCCCAGGGCTGCTTAGGGTCTGGACACCTACATTCATGTGGGGAAAAGCCTCAAGATATTTCTGATCAGCGAACTTCCCACCCTCGGGACGATCGTGGCACCACTCCAAGCAGCGCTCCGCCCACCAGCCAGCACACCTCATGGCTGCCGGGGTGCGGGTGAACCCCACCCAGCCGGTGTTAAACTCACCGTATAGCTCGGCCGGCTGCGAGTGGGCCGCGAAGTTATGGCGCGTCAAGCAAACGTCGTATTCCCGAGCGGTATCAACGACATTGGCAGGAGAGGAAAAAAAACAAGTGTCCGCGTCGATATAAACCAGATGTTGACCCTCCGAAAGATCCTGCAGCGCAGCCAACACCAAAAACGGCGTTTGCGTGAAAACATATGCAGCCGCATTCCGGTCGGCTTTTGCTGCCGTCAGTCTTGGCTCGATCCGGCAAAGATCCTCCGTGCGCAGCACGCGCACATGTGGAAGATCCAAAGCCATGAGAAAGTGGGCGCATTGATGCGAAAGAGCCAGGACATGCAACCGCGACCCCGGCGCCCAGCGCTGCAGAGACTCGTAAAGTGCCAGCCCACGATCGAGGTAGTGGTGGTCGAATTTGGTACAGAAGTTCATTTCCTAGAGGCGTTATCCTCCAGTTAAAACGGCAGCGCTGTCACTTGAAGTCGTGGCTTCCATGAAGAGGGAGTCAGGTTTGCGGACGGCACCAGTCTCGTCGGTATCGAGCAGGAAACCGGAAAACCCGCGAATGGCTGACTCATCCGGTTTGCACACACGAGTCTGGTCGAAACCCGCCTCGCTCAGCAACCTGCCCAGTGAGAGCTGATCGTACATCCAGCGGTGGATCTCGCCCGATCTCCGGAATCTTGCTTCGTCTTTTTCGGGCGTGTCCGAGACCAGATAAACCGACTCTGGGCCGATGGATGGTGACTGGTCCGCAGCCTCAAGCCAGGTGCGTCCTTCCTGACCAATCCGACTCTCCACGAATTGGCGCGAACCCAAGGGCCGACAGGCGAGGAGACGGCCCATGAATCCCCCCGGGAACACTCGCGTCAACTGGTCGAGCAATTCCATGCACATCCATTCATGGCGCTGCTCGGCTGAACGGTCACCACCCAAGGCAGCCCTCAACTCTCTGAGGTAGAGTTCGGCGATAACCTCGAGATCGGGAACCACGACCCGCAATATGCCTCCGTCCCGCAGAGCACGACGGAACTCCCCGAGGACACCCGCAACACGCTGCCGCGGTATATGCTCGAGCACGTGCGAGCAATAGATTGCATCGTAATGCGCCACGGGAAACGGCAGAGGACGGAGGAGATCGATTTGGCGAACTCCGGGGACGGCTGGGACAAGATCATAGTTGTCCCATGCCGGGTGAACGGTTGCTCCGCAGCCGATATTAGCAAGTCTCAACAGGGCCAATCGATGGGGTGATGTTTCCCGGGTGCTACCGAATAAGCTTCCGGTTTCCGGAGCCAAACTCCGGTGGAGTCGATTTCGCTGATGGAAAATTGCCATCCGCGTTCCGCGCCCCCAACTCTTCCCTCATGCGCGGTAGGGTCTCGGCCAATAGACCCTTCACGGCGACGACGATACCCCATGCTTGGAGTTCCTCTGCGGCGCGCAAAAAGGCTAAATTTTTTCATACACGGCAAGCATTGACTGGCCCCTGACCAAGCGCCTTAAACCGGCGAGCAAAAGACGGCGAAGCATCTGCCTTGGATATCCCTGAAAGAAAAACTTCCTCGGATCGGAATTTTCCGCAAACCGATTTAGGCACGTCTGCAGGTAATAGTCCACGTGGTATGGCGCAAGCGGTTCCGGCAAGACTTCCCTCAGACGCAGCGGAAGAATTCTGGGGAGAAACTCGTAGGCACGCTTGTTCCAGCCCGACATGTGGTGCGGCGGAAGATCCAAGAGATTGTGGGAGTCCTTGATGAAGCTGTCGGCATCTGGTGTTCCGAGGAGCAAAAGCCCGCCCGGCTTCGCTGCACGGCAACAAAGATCCAGAAAATCCAGCGGATCGGCCACATGCTCGAGAACCTGGAAGGCGCAGACCACATCAAACTCCCCCTCGTGTGCCGCGGCGAAGGTTTCGAACTTTTTGTGTATCAGCTCGAACGATTCCTCGCTTTGCGGCGAGCCGATTGCCTCGTTGATCTCCAACCCGACGGCTCGAAGCCCGGAATCCTCCCGCACGGCACGGCGCAGGAAGTTGCCCGATCCGCAGCCGATCTCGAGAAGGTTGCGGCGGCCTCGGCAAAATCGCAGAGCAACATCGTGTTCCCACTTTTGTTGCGGGTAATACCAGTCGAAACAGCAAAGTTGGGCATACAGTCCGGAAGTTCCGGTGACGCAATTAGGCTCGTAGAAAACAAGTGATGACTCGAGGCAGCGGCACTGCAGGATTCGGTCGACGCCTTCCAGTTGGGAACGGATATCAATGCCGAAAGCTGCAAGCCATTCGTCGCACAGTTGGTCACACGCGTATTCGCGCAGGACGCGGACACGGGGACGTCCCGTCAACGGGCTAATGATGTGGTCCATGGGCAGGGAGCAGCGCGCGGCGAAAATTCAGAAAGCGTAGCCGAATCGCCGGATATCTTCGGCGTAAAGCGAGGCAACGGAATCCCTAGAGCGCGGGTTGTAATAGCGGCGGCAGAAAAGGTGATAGCGGGATTCGTTGAGCTTGACATGACGGCCCCGGACAATCCCAGCGTCAAAAGCAGGCGCGGCACCTCGACGTTGAGGTTCTCGAAAAAGAGAACCTCCTCGACCAGCCATCGGCCAGTTTCGTCGCCGAGAAAGAAGTCCAGCGGGCTGTGGAGAGGCCGAGCCAGGTCGAGTTCGGAGACACACCGGGCAAAGCGGCAACAACCCATCACGCTCACGTGCTTTGAAGGCGTATGGGACACCCTGTAGTTTGGACACGTCCGCCTATCGGCCGCATTGGCGAAAGTCACGATTATCGGCTCACTCATCTCGTATCACATTTTAAAAACGGGGCAGCACCAACCGACTTGGTAATCCTCGGCGTAAATCCGTTCAAGTCGGTCTCGCTGATCGGTGCAGAGTGTGACCCGTTTTATCCCAGAGCGGGACTGATCTCGCCCGTGAAGCGCCGGAAGCGGCATCTTGAACACCTCATTCTCGCAAAACTCTCGCACCCGCTCCATCTCGGTAACGCAGAAGACGTGGTCGAAATAAGACTTATCCCGGCCAAACCAGGTGCATTGGCCCAACAGATGGCAGGCAGCCTGCTTCTCGTGTGTAGGAAACGGAGATCGGGCAATTTGTTCCAGCTCCCCAGACTCCAGCATATCAAGGCAGGCATTCACGCCCCAATGCGCCAAGCCCTCTCGCAAAATCTTGTCGGTATAGGCGCTGATAAAACGGTCCACCGGGTCGCGGGTGATGCACCAGCGGCGATTCCCCGCAACCCCGCGCGAAAAAAACGGCTGTTGCCCCATGACCGTGTCGGTCCATTGCCGTGGAGCGCCAAGTCCGGCCAAAGTGTAGTATCCGTCACTGATAAAGTCTGCGGGCAGACCGCCTTCTGCATATTTGAGCCACATACGCACAGTCGTGCCGCCATTCTTTGGGGCGTCGTAGAATTCGAACCCGTTTAGCTCAAAATTGGGCATTGTGCTTATTGTTTTGTAAGAACAACGATACCAAAATCCGCTTTAATTCAAAACCGTAAATCTTGGCTATTGTTGCTGATGGGAAACGGGACT
>CALBXK010000172.1 GCA_937890535.1 uncultured Spartobacteria bacterium | reverse complement strand
GAAATTCACGACCAAATTCTCGTCGTAGTCATCGTCAAGGTTGGCCATCGCAGAGCCATCATTCGGTAGAATTTGAAAAAAGACGCTCTGGCATCCCCTCCTGAAGGAATCCCTGCATCACGCAAACCGATATTGAGGCTTATCCAAAGATCATGGTGGGGGTATCTCTTGCCATTCGGTGAGCGACTTCAGAAATTAAGGCATCAGGGTTCCGCGCATTTCCATGGGTTGAAAAACGATCCAGACTCCCGCGAGGAAGAGTCCCGTCGCCAATACCCCCCAGGGCGCAAAGGCCCGAAAGACTTTTTGGGGAGCGATTTGTCCGGCGATGCGCCAAGCCACAAAAAGGGTTAAGAGAAGCCCGGCATCGAGGAAGAGCAGTTCCAAGCCCGGCAGATCCTGGAAGGCCCAGGAAGCGACTTGGTTGATTGTCCCGGTTGGCCAGAGCCCCCAGTCAGTTCCCAGGCGCTGAATGACGGGCCAGGGTGTCAGGGCTGCCGTGAAAAAATGAAACACAAAATGGGCCAGCCACATGCCAAAACCCAGGGGAACAAGAGCGAGCGAAAATCGAGTCAAGTTCTCCCGCCAGGAAGTCCCTTTAGACAGAACCACGCTGGCCTGGGCCGCGATCCCTACGGTGACTAGTGGCAAGACAAGCAGTGCCAAAACCGCCAAAAGAGTGACAATTCCCAACTCGCCAAGGGATATCCATCGCTCCGACAGAACCGCGATTCCCTGGAGAACCGGACGCACCATGCCGGCGGCATTGGCAAAGGCGCCAAAGGTCAGGACCAGCGCAAGTGCGGCCAGATCCAGACGCTTCGCATAACGACCCACTGAGGATCGAGGTCGATCAGAGATCAGATCCCCGCCGGGGGCCACGGCAATAAGACCGACGTTGTCGTGCGGACAGGCCTGCACACAGTCCATGCAAAACGTGCAATCCATGTTGCCGGATTTCTTTGGTTGGAAGAGTTTCAGTTCGCAGCCGCGTTGGGTGTCGTTTCCTTTGATGCAGTCGAGGGTCCGACAGGAGGCGCAGACGTCAGGACGGCGGACTTTGACTTCAAAGGGTGAGACCAGGGACTGCACGAAATGGAACTGACCGATCGGGCAGACAAACTTGCAAAAACTCGCATCCTTAAAAAATCCGTCCACGAGCAAGGCTCCCAGAAAATATCCGAGAATGATCCAGGCGGTGGCGGCCGGTTGATCCCAGAGATCAAACGCCTCATAGGCCCAGAGGTAGATCGCGATCAGTCCGACCGCGAACCACTTCGAACGCAAGGCCCGCGGCCAACTCAGGTGCGCCGGCAGAATCTTTCGCCCCAGATCGCGGACGAAGGTGAACGGGCACACCATGCAAAAAAGGTTTCCAAAAATGAGGAGGGCAATGACGGTGGCCGCCCGCCAATGGGTCCAGGGCAGGACCCCGGCCAGATTGAGCGGACTGATCTGCGGCCCGAGCAGCCCGTCGATGATGATGACGGCGGCAAGAAGAACCATCACACATTGCATTCCCCGGCGCGGCCAGCCTCCCCGCAAAAGTTTTCCCAGACCCGGCACCTTAAAAAGATCGAGCGGACCGGAGGGCGCGCCCTCCTGTTTTTCGGGAGGGGGCTTCTTTGGAATCGGAGGAATCCGACGGCGGGGAGAGAGTTGTCCGATCACGATGGCAGCAGCCGGAAACAAAAAGATGATCGCGCCCGGCACCCACATGATGGCACCCGCCGCCGCCTGATCGCTTAAGGCATCGAAATCGGTGAGACGCGGAGCCTTCGCGTAGGTCGGATAGAGGACCTGGTCGTAGAAGGAGATGAAGCTCGCGAGGGCGGTGTTTTGCAATCCCGCCAGCAGGAGATAGGGGAGCATGGCCCATCGCGACCAATAGGAACGGCCCGGCCACGGCAATACGACGTGCCACCAGAACATGAGAGCGGTTCCCAAAAAGGAGAAATGCTCAATCTCGTGCCAGCTCCATGACCTCAGAGCCAGATCATAGAACGCCGGGATATGCCAGAGGATGTTGCTGAGTACAAAGGCGCTCCAACACACCACGGGATGCATGATGATGTGCACCGTCTTCATCGCCACTGGCCAGCGGAGGAAGGGCCCGAGAACCTGGCTGACAAATCGGCGAGGCAACCCACGCAGCATGGGAAGCTGGGGAGCCCCCATCCAAATTAGGGGCGGCGCGATCATGGTCAGCAGCAAATGCTGCACCATGTGGGAAATGAGCAAAAATGAGGCAAAGGCATCGAGCGGCGACATAAGTGCGACAGCAACCGCCGTCAGACCGGCGAGAAAGCACGCCAACCGCCAGGTTGGATAGCGGACCGGCACCTGCCGGTGAAGTTTTCGCCAACCTAGAAAATAAACGACCGCCGTGACCAAGAGCCCGGTCAGAGGCAACGGCTCGAAGGCCCAGGAGAAAAGAACGGCAGATCCAGCGGTCATGGGATCACAGGAGCCTCATAAGTCCCATGAGTCTTATGGGTCCAAGACCCTCTGAGACCCAAAAGTTTTCAGCGCCCTTTGTGAGCCTCCGGCAGGACCGCGGAATCGATCGTCTGTTTGGGTGGGACACCCGGAACGGTCGACATCCGGGCGGCTGGGACACCTGGTGGACGTAGGGAAACCATGTAGGCGACGAGAGCATCGATCTCATAGGGGACGAGCTTGTTGCCATAGGCGGGCATGTTTCCACCGCCTTGGACGATCTGGCGGGTAAGCTGCGGCGCATTGAGCCGGGCTCCGACGTCCATAAGGTCGGGGCCGCGGTGCCCTCCTATGCCGTCAATGGCATGGCAATTCCGACATTGCTTGTTTTGCAGCAAAACCAATCCCTGCAACTCCAGCGGGGTGCGATTCACGACCCGCGATCTTTCTGTGGGGACACTCGACCACGCATCCATATGGGGCGACCACGGCGAGGTGTGCCCGAGATAAGTGAGGATGCCCAGAACCACATAGATGACGATGACCGTCATCACGGCCACGGGACGCCGCCTCCAGCTTTTCTCGCCGGTGGCATTGATAAAGGGCAGGGCGAAAAGGATCGTCAGGATGACCGGACCGCTGACCAGAAGGATAAAAGTCTCGGTGTAGTCCGGCAACAGGGCAGCGACGGCGAAGATCCAGAGAAAATAGAAATCCGGGCGCGGCAGGGTGTCGATCTGGGTGGGATCGGCCAGACCATTGGGCATTTTGGGCCCAAAATATGCGGCGCAAAACATCACCACAAAGATGAGGACCGCTGAGGCCACCAGATCCTTGCTGATCGCCTTGGGAAAGAACGGAACGCCCTCTTTTTTGATGATGGCGGCGTATTCTTTTTCGTAAGTTTCTTTGCGCACCAACTGTCCGGGCTTCGGATATTCGTTGATGCCCTTGGTCAGTACCATGCGCAAATGCAGGCTCACCAAGGCGATGAGAGAACCCGGCAGGATGAAGACGTGAAGGCTGAAAAACCGCGAAAGGGTATCGCTGCTGATGATCGGTCCGCCGAGCATGAGGTGGACGAGTTGTTCGCCAATGAAGGGAACCCGCCCCATGATCGCCGCCCCGATGCCCAGCCCCCAATAGGCGTCCTCATCAAAGCGCATGACCTGCCCCGTGAAAGCCAGACCGAGAGTGATGATCATCAAAATACATCCGGAGATCCAGGTCACTTCGCGAGGGTATTTGTAGGCCCCAAAGAGAAAGACCTGGGTCATGTGCAGGCACATGATCCCCACCATGAAATTCGACCCCCAGAAATGCAGGCCCCGCAGATACCATCCGAGCGGCTGCTGGAAGCTCAGATACATGAGCGTCTCATAGGCCTGCGAGCCCGAGGGCACATAGACAAACGCCAACAACGTTCCCGTGACCACCTGGATCATGAAGCACAGCAACGTCATGCTGCCAAAAACATAAAACCAACTGCCCGAACTCTTCGGAACATGATGGCCCGCCGTCGCGGCAAACAACTTGCTGACATGCAGCCGGTCGTCGACCCAAAGACATATGTTCCGGAAAATCTCGGTCATACTTTCGGATCAGCCAGGGTGGGAAGAATGCCGCCCTTGAGGAAGAGCTCCCCATCTTCGACCCAGCATTCGTAATCGTAGAGGCGACGCGGCGGCGGACCGGACGCGTGGGCACCATCCTGATAGTAAACGCCGCCATGACAGGGACACATGAAAAGCTTGGATTCCTCGAACCACCGGACCGGACATCCCAGGTGGGTACAGTTGATGGCAAAGACCTGGAATTTTTCGGCTTCGATATGACGCACCCAACAGGGAATCTCCGCGGTGTCGCCATCCCATTTCCGACTGTAGGGATTGTGGTAGGAGGCGAGACGGGTGGTGCCCTCGGGGAATTTGCTCACCGGGCCCAGCGAGATTTTCTTGAGCGGATACTTCTGCACGAAACTGGAGAGCGCATAACCGATGATCGGGATTCCAATCATGGCCCCGGCGAGGGCATTGAGACCGAATCCGACCTTAAGGAGGAAATCGCGACGGTTGGCTTTCGGCGCGCCCTCGCAGGCGCATTTTTCCGGTTGATTGCTGGAGTCACTCATCGGGTGTTACTTGGGTCGAGGTGGAGGAAGCGGCTGGCGCAGGGAGCGCAACCGGGGCAGGCGGGGTTGGAGAAAGGGGTTGTCCGAACTCGTTTTTCCGCTGGGAAATCAGCCAAGCGACCATGTCGTCCAGATCCTGATCGCCGAGCGGACGATCGGGGATCGCCTCAAGGTAGTTGGGAATCCCCAGCTCTGGACGCCCAATGGTGAGCAAGGTGCGGAGGTGCTGATCGCTGGAAAGGCCAAGGAAGGCGGCGTTCGCCATGAAGTTGTCCCCGAACATGGCGTCCCCATTCCTGGCTCGCAGCGCCGTAACGTAGGTTTCGTAAAGGGGTTTCCCGGCGGCGGCATTGCCAGGGGGGGCACTGTAGGGAGGTAGACTCACCAAGCCCGGCGGCTCCTTCCAGCCTTCGATGCCATCCATGAGGATCTTGATTTGTTCGTCGGTCATCGGCCCCCCCTGCTCTAGGGAGAACGCCGGCATGAGGGTATTGGGCACTCCGTGGACAATAATCTTGCGAAGGGTTTCCCGGGGCACAAAGGCCAGATAAGTGGGATCATTCAAAGAAAACGATCCGGCAATATTTCCGTCGATCCCATGGCATCCGGCGCAATTGCGATTATAGAGGGTCAGAAAATTCGTCACCGCCATCGGGGCCACAATCTCTTCGGAGCGGAGGGGCTTCCCCGGCATCCAATCGCAACCGGCCAACGCCAGTGCCAGGGTTCCCATCACGGCCAGGGAGAAGGTTCGCTTCATGATTCGTCCTCCGTTTCATGCTGGGCCTCGACGCCCAGTTTTTCCGCCAACGACCAGGTCTGCATGGTTTCCACCCGGCCGGACTTGAAGACGACGAAGCCGCACACGGCTCCGAATGCGACCTGACAAATGATAAACCAGAACCAGTCGATGGCCGATTCCAGTTTGGGATTCACGAAGCGAAGCGACGCAAAAACCAATCCTGTCCACATCAGGGGTATCACGATCCCGCCCCAGAGCCATTCGAATTTTCGCGGCAGCATGGGGAGGAGGACGACGTAGAGGAGGCCAACCAGAATGGACAGCGTGATGTGGGCGATGCTGCCCACAATCAGACCCGCGAGGCTGAAGCTCTTCAGGGATTCGAGGCTCGCTTCGGCCAGTTCCGGCACACCGGCTGCGGCCAGCAAGTTGATCGGATACCAAATGCTCCCATAGAAAAAATATCCCCAGACACAGGCCAGCACGGCCATGGTCCCGGCTCCCGCCAGCCCACCAAAGACTCCCGCAAAGTAGGGATGCACCTCGACAGGAATGCGGGCCCGGTGCGGCACACTCCCGGTGTCGAGAATCTGCACCACTCGTTTCCCCGCTTGAATCGGACGGGGTTGCTCGGCCTCAGGGCGAATCGGCACCGCCTCATGTCTGGGATGGGGAAAGACATCGTGGAACCATCCCACCGCCGCGACCAATCCGACCAAGAGCCCGACCAGCGACACGACGGGATTGGTTACGAATCCGAAAAACAAAAGCAACAATCCGAACGCCGCCATGATCGGCCACCCCGAGGGAGTGGGAAGCTCGATGGTTTTTGGAGAATGGGAAGTTTCTTTGTCCATGTTCAATTGATTCCGACTCGCACGCTGATGATATAGACGACCGTAACGACCACGATCCAAATCACATCCACAAAGTGCCAATACCACGAGATCATCTCGATGTGTTCGTGGTGATCGGCGGGGATTTTTCCGAAGAAGGTGAGGAGCCAGACGATGCTCAGAAGGAGAAGCCCAATGAAGACATGACTGAGATGGAGGCCGACCAGTGAATAAAAGGTCGTTCCGAAGACATTCACATCGATGGTGAGGTTCTTCACGGTGATCAGGTGCAACCACTCGAAGGCGGTGAAGTACACGAAATACGCCCCCAGTGCGATCGTGATCCCCCAACAGAGGAGGAAGCCCAACCGATGAGACCGGCGCAGCATGATCTCGGCCGCCACAATCGTAAAACTGCTGCTCAAGAGCGCAATGGTGCCGAGCCACGGAAACTCCAGCACGTCTTTTGGGTAGGGCGGATTCAAGCTCTTGCCCATATAGAAGACATAGGCCACGACAAAGATCGTGAAGAGCGCCGACTCGGTCAGAATGAGGGAGAGGATCCCAACCTTCCGGGTCGACGGCAGAACCCACGGTTCTTCCGTGGCGGCGGGGTCATTGATCATCGGGGCGGGATCGCCGCTTGCGAGTCGTTCAGCACTCATTCAAATTTCCAGTCAGGGTCCTCAGGGTGTTTCAAATCCCACAGGGGACGACGGCTTTTCACTTCAGGCAATTTTTCAAAATTGTATTCAGCCGGCGGGGAGGTGGTGGCCCATTCGAGAGTCCAGGCATCCCAGGGATCGTCGCCAGCCTTCTTCCCCTTGAAATAGGAATAGATCAGATTGGTGACAAAAAAGAGGACCCCAGCGCCCTGGAAAAGGACGCCGATGGTGGAGATCTGATTCCAGATCTCCCAGCCCCGCCCGGCTTCATAGGTGAAAATTCGTCGCGGCATACCGAGGACGCCCGAGACGTGTTGGGGATCGAAAGTGAGGTGAAACCCGATGAGAAAGAGCCAGAAATGCCAGTGCCCGAGCTTCACATTCATCATTCGTCCGAACACCTTCGGGTACCAATAGTAGAATCCCGCAAAAATGCAGAAAACGATCCCGCCCACAATCACGTAGTGGAAATGGGCCACGATAAAGTAGGAGTCGCTGAGTTGCCAGTCCAGGGGCGCCACCCCCAACATCACCCCGGTCAGACCCGCAATGAGAAACTGGAACAGAAATCCGATGCAAAACATCATCGGCAGATCGAAACGAATTTTCCCCCCGTACATCGTCGCCAGCCAGTTGAAGATCTTGATCCCGGTCGGCACTGCGATGACGAGGGTGGAAATGGCAAAAAACGTATTGCCCACTGAGGTCATTCCCACCGTGAACATGTGGTGAGCCCAGACGGCGGTGCTGATGAAGGCGATCATCACCGTGGCAGCCACCATGATGGGATAACCAAAAATCGGCTTGCGGGAAAAGACCGGGATCACCTCGGAGGCGATGGCGAAAGCGGGCAATACCAAGATGTACACCTCCGGGTGTCCAAAAATCCAAAAGAAGTGCTGCCAGAGGACAGCCGAGCCCCCCGCCTGGGTGTCGAAAAAGGCGGCCCCAAGGTAGCGGTCAAGGCACAACATGATCTGACAGGCGGAGAAGGGCGGCATCGCAATGACGACGAGAAACGCCATCACGAGGATGAGCCAGACAAAGAGCGGCATCCGCCCCAGAGTCATACCCTTGCAACGCAGGCAGACGATGGTGACGATGAGATTGATCGCGGTGGCAATACTGGAGATGCCGCTCATCAAAAGCGAAAGGGTCCAATAGTCGGTGCTGTGTCCTCGCGAAAATGCCTTCGATGTCAAAGGCGAATAAGCGAACCATCCCACGTCCGGCGCGGAACCCGCATCGTACAACCCGGGGGCGGTGAGGTAACTTGAAAACAGGAAAATCCCGCTGAAAAGGAAGACCCAGAAGCCAAAGGCATTGAGCCGGGGAAAGGCCATGTCCCGGGCTCCAATCATAAGGGGCACGAGATAGTTCGCGAACCCGAACACCCAAGGCATCGCCACGAAAAAGATCATCGTCGTGCCGTGCATGGTGAAGAAGCGGTTGAAAACGTCCGGAGTCAGCAGCTCGTGGTGGGGAAAGAAAAGCTGGAGCCGGATCATCGTCGCCATGAGCCCGGCCACGACGAAGAAGAGAAGCCCGGAGCCGATGTAGAGCAGGCCGAGTTTCTTGTGATCCACCGTAAAAACGAGTTCCTGGACGATCCGGGTCAGGGAACCACTCTCCTCGCCCACTCGCTCGGGAGGCGGGGCCTTGAAGTTGTCGTCAATGATCGTTTCGCTGGACATCGTTTTTTTAGGAAAGTCGGAGGTGGGATGTCGGAACGGGGAAGTCAAATAAGATTCGCCGCGAACTCTTGTCCGGTGTTTGCAGAATCACATTCCACTTTCGATTTCCGTGTTCCGACTTCATTTCAGGGTTTTCAGGTAAGCTACGACAGCATCGACCTCGGGGTCGAGGAGTTGCATATCGGGCATTAAGCATCCGACTTTCAGAACCTGAGGGTCCTTCACCCAGGACCAAAGATTTTTATCGGTGATCGGAGCCACGCCGGCCCCCAGGGTTTGGCGGGTCATCAATTTTGTCAGGTCCGGTCCAAAGACCCCCTCGGCCACCGTGCCATCCACGGTGTGGCAACTCATACAGGCGTTGGCAAAAAAGAGCCGATGTCCCTCGATTTCTTCCAAGGTTTGGGGAGCGGGCACGGGAGCCTTTTGCTGGGCCACCCATCGGGCAAATCCTTCCGGCGTATGCACGATGACCCGGATGAGCATGTTGGCATGCTGGGTGCCGCAATACTCGGCGCAGTTGCCGAAATAGACCCCGGTCTCATACGGATCAAACCACAATTCATTGTCCTTGTTCGGCACCAAGTCGGTCTTTCCGGCCAGTTGTGGCACCCAGTAGCTGTGAATCACATCCGCAGACTGCAAAAGTAAATGGGTGGGGGTGGCTTTTTCCGGGTCGCGGTCGCTCACCGGAATGTGCAGTTCGTTGGCCGTAACGATGCCCAGCTCCGGATAATGGATTTCCCACCACCATTGATGTCCCACCACCCTCACTTTCAAGGCGTCCTCGGGCATCTTCATATTCTGGATCTCTCCAATCGTCCGGCTTGCCACCAGAATGAGAACCACGACGATGAGGATGGGAATCACCGTCCAGGCCAGCTCAATCTGGGTGCTGCCATAGATCTGGGGCGGTTCCTGTCCATCGTCATCCGCCCGCCTGCGGAATTTCACCACGATGAAGACCAGCAACCCTGTGACCACGATGAAGACGGCCGCACAGATCATCAAGACCAACACGGTCGCCTCGTGGATCATCTCCGCCGGACGCGACAGCGGCTGGAAAATATCCGCCACCCGGCGCATGGGATACTCGCTGCCCGCTGGCGCGGCAAACACCGGAACGCCCAGCGTCCAAAGAATCAGAAAAACCTTGAAGCCAAAAGTGGAGAGTGAACCCGGCAAAGCCCGTCCATCCTCACCAAGGACGTATCCTCCAGCAAGGGAATTTTTTATGATCGGGCCTCCTCTGAATTGCTATTTTCGAAGATTCGCCCATAA
>CALBXK010000171.1 GCA_937890535.1 uncultured Spartobacteria bacterium | reverse complement strand
GAGCCCATATATTTCGGCTCGGACGGAGCCTCGCCCTCCCGGTCAGGATCTCAGTTTGCAACTTTCGGGTGCCCGCTTCTGTTTTTCAAAGATGATTCGATTGACCTCCGGGACGGCACATCACACAGTGGGAGAAACCTTTTTTTGCCACCATGCATGTCTATTTTCTTCGTCACGCTGAGGCCGAATCCGCTCGTGGGAACGACTCTCTCCGGATGCTAACCGCCAAAGGGCTGGAACAGTCCAATAAGGCGGGAGCGTTTTTGGCGCGATACGGATTGGTGCCGGACGTCGTCATTAGCAGTCCCTTGGTGCGAGCCCGGCAGACGGCAAAAATCGTCGTCAAGAGTGTTGGTAGCCCGGGCATGATTGAAGCGGCCTGGCTATCCTGCGGGATGTCGCTTGAGACCTGCCTGGAAGAGTTGGGGGCCTATGCCCAAATGGGTTCGGTGATGCTCGTCGGTCATGAACCGGACTTTAGCAATGCGATTTCGGGTTTGCTCGGGCTCCCCGAGAGCGACGCGCTACGCGTCCGCAAGGCTTCCCTGACCGGGATTGACCTGCCCATTCTCCAAGCGGGCGGAGGATGCTTGCAATTTTTTGTGCCCGCGCGCCTGATGTAAAACTCATGACACCTGAAATCATTCATTCGAAAAACTTCGTCAACGATGCCGTGGCGATGATTGAGCGCGAGGCCGACATTGCCATCTTTGAACGCGGGGAATTTCGCCTCGCTCTCAGCGGAGGGAACACCCCCCGTCCGGTCTATGAGGCGCTGGCCAAGCATCGGGATGCTTGGGGAAAGTGGGTTTTCACCTTTGGCGATGAGCGCTGTGTGCCGCCAGAGAGTGCCGAGAGCAACTTCCGGATGGCCAAGGAGGCTCTCTTCGACAAGGTGCCCATTCCGACCGAGAATATCCTCCGCGTTCGTGGTGAGGCGGATCCAGCGGACGCGGCCAGGGAGTACGAAGACACCCTGCGCCAGAGGGCGGGTGGACAGTCGATCTATCGGCATGATTTGTTGTTGCTGGGGATGGGCGATGACGGCCACACCGCATCGCTATTTCCAGAAACCGACGCTCTCACAGTGACTGACCGTTGGGTGGTGGAGAATTTTGTGCCCAAATTCAACACCCATAGGATCACCATGACGTATCCTTTGTTGAATGCCGCCCGGCATGTGTGCTTCCTGGTCAACAGCAAGGGTAAGGATGAGGTTTTGAAAGAAGTCTTCAGCGGCCATTCGGCGTTTCCTTGTGCCTCGGTGCGACCGACCGAGGGCAATCTGACCTGGTTCCTCGGAGCGTAAGGGAATTAGGGAATTTGCTCCGGCGAGCGTGAGCCTAAATGGCATCCCCATTGTTTGGTGGAGAGACCGATATTGGGGGGAGAGGCGGGAGTCGGAATCGAACCGACGCATGGAGCTTTTGCAGAGCTCCGCCTTACCACTTGGCTATCCCGCCGCACTGAGAAGCTTCACCAATATCGTGTCAGAGGCGGAGTGACAATGGAAACTTGCCCGCCGGCCGTGGTGCCTTCGGTTTGATCAAGGGCGGTGACGATGCTTTCCTGGAAGGTTATGGTCAAAGTGCCTACCGGAACCTTGATGTAGATTGTATTTGCGTAGTAGCCGCTTCCTCCGCTTTGCACGATGACGCCGCCGGGTTTTTTGACAAGGGTTTGGTTGTAGCCGGGTGCGTAGGTGGTCTGGGGTACGAGGTCGTATTTGATGAATTCCCAAATTTCCTGGGTGCCTTCCGTGTCGGCCCTCCGGGTGGTTTTTTGAGGTTTGCCGAGGCTTTGTCGGACTTCATCCAATGTCATTCCTATGGCGACCTCTTTCTTTGCAATTAACACGTCCACGACCTTGCGGCGTTCCTCGCTTTTTTTCAGGTTGGCGAGCAGACCCTCCGGGAGCGGTTCAAGTTCCGCGTAGGACACCCAGGCGGCGACGCCGCCTTGCTGGGCATTCCCCCGGATCCGACACATCTTGTCGGCGAGGGCTTCGACTTGAATAATCTGTGGAAAGCGGAGCGTGCCAGCATAGCGGGTCATTCCGATGTCGAAGTAACAGGGGGCGGCTTGGAGGAGTTTGATCTTGAGCGGATCGAGTCCGAAATCGGACAAATAGATAGCTCCGGGGTCACGAATGATCGGAGCGGCCTCAACTTCTGGCGCCCATGCCAGAAGGGGGAGAATCATCAGAAGCAGACAGCGGAGGGACTTCATAAGGGAAACCTGCCATGAACCGGCGAAGATTTCCAGTTTGGAATGGTGGAGAGGTGAGTTTGTGCCTATTCACTCGTCGTCTTCTGTGATTCCCACCGGTACGAACTGATACCATTGTTGCGGGTCCCGGCGGATCTCTTCGAAGAGCGAGTCGGCGATGGCCCGGGTGCCGCGGGCAATTTCCTGGTCGCGTTCCGCATGAGGTACGCGCTGGACGGTGATGGGAGGCTTGGTGATGATTTGGTAGCGTTTGTCAGGGAGTCGCTTGATGACGGCGGGCAGGATGTCGCAACCGGTCATCCATCCCAGGAGAGCGGGAGAGAGGGACATCGGAATTCTTCCGTTGGGGAGGTCAAAAGGAAGGTTGCGTTCGCCGAATGGCCGATCGGCCAGCAGAGCCATGCAATGGCCTTCCGTGATGGCTTTGGCCACTTGGAGTGAAGAAAAAGGGTCCTGACCGACGGGAATGGTTTTTCCGCCCCAGCGGAGGCGCCAATCCGCCCGCCATTGGGTTAATTCGGTGGTGGGTTCCGGCAGGGTGGCCACGGCCATCGGGTAACCCAAATCGGCCAGGATAACCGAACCGAACTCGAAAAATCCATAATGCCCGGTGGCAAGAATGACACCTCTTCCTTTTTCGGTGGCCCGTCGCAGGTGCTCGATACCGATGTGTCCGCCAAACAGGAGTTGCGCTTCTTCGGGCGTCTTCAGGCCGACGCCGACGTAATCAGCGAGCGTCTCCCCAAAATTGAGAAACACCTTCATGGCATCCCGGTCCGTGACCGGTTCACTTTGGAGGAGGGAGAGATTCTTGCGAACGACTTCGCGGATGGCGGGCTGGGTACGGGCGTAGGTCCATGCGATGGAGCGGCACAAAAGGCGGGCTCCCGACCGACCGACCCATGGGTACATCCGGCTGGTGAGGGCGAAAATATTGTCCCGGTAGAGCGCTTTATAAGCCCATCGTTCAGTATGGGGTCGGTTCACAGGCGGATCAGAGAAGTGAGCTTTCGGGAGGGAGGACACAGCGATATCCGTCTTCCGTGAGGGTTTCCAGAAGTCGGGCGAGGGTCAGTACCCTACGGGGGGATGAGCCGCTTTCGTGGAGGAGGATGATGGCGCCGGGCTGTAAGCCGGAGTGGATTCGAGTGACGATTTGCGAGGGTGCGGCTGGGCAACCGTCGCCTCCTGTCGCGCTCCAGCCGATGACTCTCAAGCCGTTCCGTCGGGTCGCACGATGCACGGAAAAATTACACATCCCTACGGGCGGCCGAAACCAGAGGGGGAGCGTTCCGGTGGCCGTCATGATGGTATCATTGCCGCGGGCAATCTCGCGGTGGACTTGCGGGCCGGGGAGCGCCCACCATCGGGATGCGGGGTGTGAGTGGGTGTGATTTCCCAAGCGATGTCCTTCGGCGAGAATGCGACGGCAAAGGGAGCGATGGCGTTCGGCTTTTTCTCCGATGACAAAAAATGCTGCCCGGGCCTGGTGGCGGGCGAGGAGGTCGAGCATCTCCGGGGTGTCACGCGGATCGGGTCCGTCGTCAATGGTGAGGCAAACCTCTCGTTCCGTGGTGGAAAAGCGGGTGACGACTTCTCCGTGCCAGTCACAATTCCGACGGAGGGTCGGATAGAGCCAAAGAAAATCATGTACCAGCCAGGAGGCGAAGCGGGCCCGCCCCCGGAGGGTCAACGCGCCGGAGGCGGCGGCGAGGCGTCCGGCTGCCAAGAGGTGTCGCTGAGTGAGAGCCATTTTTTTCGAAGTTTCCAAACCCGCATCAAACGGGGAAGCAATAATAGACACAATCTCGTGTGGGTTCCTACAAGCAACAAATTATCCCGAAGGTAGCGAAAGTGAGTGATTCCTCCAGTGGTCTGGGAGGGATAGTGGACCGGAACCGGACGGTTGATGGGACGAACCCCCTGCCAAAACAGGCGCACCGCGAGTTCGGTGTCGAAGTCAAAGCGCCGGGCGGTGCGGATCGTGGTTAAAATGGCGAGGGCGGGGGCGATCGGGTAGAGGCGAAACCCAAAGAGCGAATCGAGGATTCCGCCTCCGAGAGTTTCAAAATTGGCGAAGGCATTGCCGATGCGGCGTCCGTGTACCCGTTCGGCGGGGGCGTCTTCGCCAAAGACCGGTACGCCCAGAATCATGGCTTCGGGGTATTTCTGAGATAGGGCCATGAAGGGGGCGATGGCCTCAGTGGGATGTTGGCCGTCGGCATCCATGATCAGGGTGTGAGTGAATCCTGCGGCGGACGCTTCCTGCATGGCGGCAAGGACGGCGCCGCCCTTGCCGACATTTTTTGGGAGATGGAGGACTCTTAGGTCAGTGTGCTTGGCGGCCAGTTCCTTGATCTCTTTTCCACTGGAGTCTGTGGTGCCATCGAGAATCACCCAGACCGGGCTCCAGACCGCAAGGACGGCGAGGGCGGTCTCGCGAAGCAATCGTCCACTGTTGTAGCTGGGAAGGATGACCAGGCGGGAGACATCCGGCGGGAGGGAGTCCGAGGTCAAGGCAGGGGGTTGCTGAGGCGGATGGCGGCGCCGCCGTTCACGAGGTGACTGCGAAAATAGTCTTCCAGTCTCGCCGCCAGGCCCTTGGCGGATTCTCCCTCTTGAATCTGAAAGATTTCGCCCAAATGGAGACGGAAACGAATGG
>CALBXK010000170.1 GCA_937890535.1 uncultured Spartobacteria bacterium | reverse complement strand
GGTGGTAAAAACGGTTCCGGGCGTATCGTCCATGCGGTCGGATGGAGTCTCGATGGTGCCGGAGCGGGCGAGGCCATGCCAGGTGGAGCCGCGATAATAGCCGATCTCGACCGCATAGCGGGAGGCGGCGTGGTGGGCCGGAAGGTCGTGATTTCGTGATTCAAAAGAAACCTCGAACTCGGATTCAGGAGATTTTGGAGATTTTTCGTCCCCGGCATATACTCGCAGGAAGGTCTGGCCGCCAGGATGGCGCGAAATATCAATGTCCCAATAGCAATAGAGACGGTGTGGGTCCCGGGCGACGAGAAAAATGCGATCGGTTCCCTGGCTGCGGGGGAGTTGGCCCAATTGATCAAGATTGATGCCGGGGGTCCGGGCGGGCCGCTTTTTCCCAGCCCGGGCAGATTTGGCACCAGCCGCTGAAGACGGCGGCGATACGCGGGGAGATTTTCGCGGGGCGTCTTCGGGTTTCGAGCTCATGAGGTGTCGCTGGCTGGCAAGGACTTGAACCATAGCCTCCCAGGGCTGGCAACCGTAAATTTTTCCCCGTCTCTTGAAAATGAGAAAAATTGTCGTAACTTTTTGCCATGAAATTGAGAACCTTCCTTCTGGCTCTGTTTAGCCTCACTGTTCCGGTGATCGCTCAGACTCCAGCCCCCACCTCGCATCCCCTGGCCAGCCAGCTCAATGACGCCTTCGCCGGTGTTTTCGAAAAAGTGGCACCGGCGGTGGTCGTGATTAAAGTACAGGCCACGGCTGACGTGGCCCTGCAAGGTCTTCCCGAAGGTCTGGAATTCTATTTTCGGGGGCCGGACGGCCGCCCGATGCCGGTGCGTCCCACGGAGGGATCTGGGTTCATTATTTCGCCGGATGGATACATCATGACGAATTATCATGTGGTGGAGTCTGGAGTGACGGGAGAAATCTCCGTTCGTCTTCAGGATGGACGCGCCTTTCCCGCCGCCGTGATCGGAGCGGACCGGAAGTCCGATATTGCGGTGATCAAGATCGACGCCAAAGACCTCCCGACTGTCGAATTGGGCGATAGTGACAAAGCGCGGGTCGGCCATTTTGCCTTTGCCATCGGAGCTCCCTACGATTTGCCTTACACCTTTACGGCTGGCGTGATCAGCGCCAAGGGTCGGGATGATCTCCCTACCGAAATCTATCAGGAATTCCTTCAAACGGATGCCGCCATTCATCCCGGGAACAGCGGGGGGCCCTTGTGCGATTTGGACGGAAAGGTCGTTGGCGTTAACACCATGATCAACGGGATCAATCGGGGATTGGGATTTGCGGTGCCGATCAATCTTGCTCGGGATGTGGCCAGCCAGCTCATGACCAACGGTCGGGTGTCCCGCCCCTGGCTGGGGATTGGGATTCTTGGTCTGGAGGAAAGCGCCGCGGCCCGGGCCCACTTTCCGGGGTTGGAAAGCGGTGTATTGGTGCGAGGGATCCAAGAGGACACCCCGGCCTTTAACAGCGATCTCCAAGCTGGGGATGTCATCTTGAAAATCGATGGAAAAGCTGTCGGACGTTCCCGGGATCTCCAGCGAGAGATTCTGAGCAAGGCGATTGGCGAGGCGGTGGAGGTGGAGTATTGGCGGCAAGGACGGATCTCGACCCTCAGCATAAGTACAGGCGAACAACCGGAGAAATTCATCCGCACCGCGGCTCGTTCGCGCTCGGAATCTGGTCCGGAATCCCGCCAAGCGCCATCGGGCGATTTTCATGGCATGCAGTTGGAGGAATCCGCCAGCAAGTCCGCAGGGGTTCGGGTGGCGGAAGTCGCCCCGGATAGTGCGGCGGCGGCGGCGGGGGTGCGGGCCGGAGATGTCATCGTCGACGTGGCTGGACAGGCCATCACGACACGACAAGGATTGGAAGCCGCCCTGGCCAAAGGTGATTCCCGGCGCGGGGTTCTGATTCTGATCGATCGCGGGGGTCAGAAGACATTCGCCATTCTCAAAGACTGACCGAAAAATGACGCAGGTTTGGGAGTTGAGGATTGTGAATCCATTCTTCATAATCTGGTAACCCGTCATGCAACGTCTCCTTTCCCAAATCGGTCGAAGTCAAAGGCTGGCCGTTCTCAATCTGATCAAACGGGCGCCAGAGGGCCTGGCGGTTCGGTTTCTGGCCGAGCGGCTGAAGATGAGTTACATGGGGGTGAAGCAAATCTGTCTCGATCTGGAGCGGGATGGCTATCTCGACACCTTTCGAAACCATCGGGGGGTGGGACGACCTGAGATACTCTATCGACTCACGGGCAAAGCCAGGGATTTGTTTCCCCAAGCCGACAATGCCCTCTCCCTCTCCCTGCTGGAGCAGGCCCGAAAACTCTATGGGGCCGGGGCCCCGGAGAAAATGCTCTTTCTTTATTTTCAGGACCGGACCCAGGATTACTTGGACCGGATCCGGGGGGAGACGGCGGAAGAGCGGGCGCGCTGGCTCGTGCGGATGCGGGAGCGCGAAGGGTACATGGCCGATCTCCGGGAAGGACCACCTCTCCTCATTGTCGAAAATCATCATCCCATGCAGGCGCTCATCGCCAGCATTCCGCGGGTGGCGGAACTGGAGAGGGAGATGTTTCAAAAAATTCTCGGAATCCCGGTGCGACGTCAGCAAAGCGGAGAAGGCGGGAATTACCGCTGCGAGTTTCAGTTGGGATAGGATTCGAGCTGTGGAGCATGTTGGAATTCCCCGAGAGTTTCGAAGCCAAGCCGGTGTGTTTCACCGGTCTGGCCGCGGGAATGTGGGGAGCCCTCCGTCCGGTCGAACAGTTGCAGGCCATATTCAGCTATCGCAATGCCCACATTCTTCCGCAGCGCGTTTTTCTTCCCATCGTCAATAATCTCCTCACCCCGGAAGGGGAATGGCACTTACTTAAGGGATGTCCTCCTTGCGGTGGACTCCCGCCTACG
>CALBXK010000169.1 GCA_937890535.1 uncultured Spartobacteria bacterium | reverse complement strand
CATCCAGAAAAACGGCAGTTCTGGTATCGGCTGCTGAACCAATCCGGTGAAATCGTGTTTTCCTCCGTGGTCAGGGATCGGCGATTTGAGTGGACGCCACAAAAGCGCGGGACCTACAGCTTTGAAGTTCAGTCGATCGATCGGGATCTCAATTACTCCGAACCTGCCCGGGTGAAGATGCGGGTGACGGTTCCCTGGCATGCCAACGCCTGGATTCTGACACCAAGTGTTCTTGCATTTGGCGGGTTATTCGTCTGGGCCTTCGTAGCCCGGGCGCTGTATCAGCGGAAAAGCCGGGAGGCGGCCGTTTTGCGGGAACGGGTCCGCATCTCCCGGGATCTGCATGACCATCTGGGCGCAGGGTTGACGCACCTGGCGATGGTGGGTGACTTGGTCCGCAGGCAGGCCGCTCAACCGGGCGCAGTTGAAATGCTCGCCAATCGGCTGACAGCGTCTGCCCGCGAATTGACGCGAACAATGGGCGAAATCATTTGGGCGACGGATCCGGACAAGGACACTCTCCGCAGTTTCGCGTTGTTCATCAGTGGTTATGCCGAACGTTATTTCGCCGACAGCACCCTTCGGCTGCGGTTTGAGGTTCCGGAGAAGATTCCTGATGTGGCTCTCCCCACGGAACACCGCAGCGCCCTGCTCACGGTCACCAAGGAAGCGCTGAATAATGTGGCGAAACACGCGAATGCTTCCGAACTTCGAATCACGTTGGAAGTGTCGGGTCAGGAATTACACCTCGGCATCGAGGATGACGGCGAGGGCTTTTTGATGAACCAGGTGGCGGCTGAGTGTCACGGGCTGATAAACATGCGACAGCGGCTGCGTGATTTGGGCGGAGACCTGCGAATCGAGAGCGCCAAGGGGCAGGGCACGAAAGTCCATGCCCGATTGCAGTTTTCCAAAAAATAGAAGGGAAAACGGCAGTCGTTCCCGACAGGAGGACCGGGAGAGCCCAGAGAAGGGAAACCGAATCCGAACCTCCGATCCGGGACACCAGTTGAGCTTTCAAAAAGGAGAACCTGTCAATCTGACAGTCGCATGGATATGCGACTTGTGGAGAGCGTCAGTTTTATGGTGGAATAGCCGACCGTAAGCAATTGAATCATGGCAATCCGAGTGGCTTTAGTGGAGGACGACGAACGTGTGCGGGGCAGTCTCGCGATGCTCGTGGGTGGGTCCGCCGGATTTGATCTGATCGGCAGTTATTCTGATGCGGAATCCGCTTTGGAGAGTCTTCCCAAGACTTCGCCCGATGTCGTGCTCATGGATGTTCAGCTTCCGAAGCTTTCGGGTATCGAGTGTGTGCGAAAGCTCAAACCGCAGTCGCCCCGCACGCAGATCATTATCCTTACCGTGTACCTGGACGAAGAATGCGTCTTTGATGCCCTCCGAGCAGGTGCGGTAGGGTTTCTCAGAAAGGACACGCCGCCGGCGGAGATTCTGGAGGCCATACGCGACGCGCACCAGGGAGGCTCGCCGATGTCCAGTGGCATTGCCCGAATGGTGGTGGCGCACTTTCATTCGAGCGATTCAAAAACACCTTCCGTGGCACCGGTTCCACCGGTCCATCTCTCGCCTCGCGAGCAGGAAATTCTTCAATTGTTGGTCAAGGGATACCGTTACAAAGAGGTGGCTGAGGCGTTCTCGTGCAGCATCAACACGGTGCGGGAACACCTGCGGCGCATTTATGAGAAACTGCACGTAACGACCTCGCGCGAAGCGGTGGCCTACTACCTGCAGGGTGCATCCACGAGGAGCTAAAAGGTCGCAAAGTCTTGAGTTCCCCATTTCCATTCCACGGATCGGAAAATTCGGTCGGCCGCTGATTCTCTTTGTTTCCCGTGTCGCATGAAAAGACGACTACCGTAGCTCGCGCGGTTGGCATACAAGTCTTGCCGGATCTCCCGAGCGAAGCTCTAAGACGACGGCCATTTGCGTTGAAGTGATGGCCCGTTCGATCGCACTGCATCTGTTTCTCGAGATTACGGAGTGTTTGAGCGTCTGTGTTGTTGCCAGCTGCCATAGTGCGTTGAATGCTGATTTGAGACGAATAAACCGCCAACCGCTTGGAATCATGAATGAAAAGCAATGAAAACGATTTGCGATTTTAGATTTGCGATTTCCAATTTGCGCGGAACGCAATGGCGGCAGTCTTCGCCGAAACCCACAGGGAGATACGCAATGTTGCGACCGACTGAATCGGGAAATTCGAACAGAGATTGCAAA
>CALBXK010000168.1 GCA_937890535.1 uncultured Spartobacteria bacterium | reverse complement strand
GCTTCAAACTCCGGGCCAACGCCCCGGAGGGCCGAAAGCGATTTCCTATCAGCTATCAAATTTGGCGTGGGGAAAGCAATACATGACGGCAATAAGCCGACGGACCAGGTGCCGCTTCCCAGGAAAAAGCGCAGTTCGCTCAGCTCGGTATTTGTTCGTTTGGTTGCGCTGATGCTGTTAATTCCAGTGCCCGGTTTTGCTGCAGAACAGCCACTTATCGATGCCCCTTTTGGAGTTGCCATTAATAGCAAGGACGTCATCTTCGTCGCTGAACTTGGAGCGAAACGAATTGCAAAGTTCAGCTTGGATGGTCAGCCCTTGGGCGAGATCAAGGAGGTTGAAGGTTACGGTCCTCTCATGGGCCCCTTCGCGGTCGCCATTGGACCCAATGATCGCATTGCGATTGCGGATACTCGCAATCACCGAATCCTAGTCTTGGATGCCAACGAAAAACTCCTCTTTGCTATTGGCGAGGGCAAAAAAAGGGGAAACGCGCTCGGTGATTTTGCCGAACCGCATTTTCTGACCTTTAATGACAAGGGCGAGTTGTTCGTCAGTGATACATTCAACGCGCGTATCCAAAAATTCGCCCCGGACGGAAAATTCATCAAGACTTGGGGTAAGGTTGGCAGCGGGCCGGGGGAATATGTGCATAATGGTTATCTGGCCAATATCAGCGTCGATAACAAGGGGTACGTTTATGTCCGGGAATTTGATGGCGGCAAAATCCAGAAATACACCGAGGACGGGGAATACGTCGCCACGTTCAGCCGCCGCGGTGGCGGGGATGGTGAGCTCGATGAAGGATACGGTCTGGCCGTCATCGACGACCTGCTTTACTGCCCGGACACCTTCGAGAGCCGTATGGTCATATTTACTCTCGATGGCAAACTCAAAGACACTTGGGCCCCCGGGGAAGGAAACAGCGGCAGCCATTTCAATAATCCGGTCGGCATCGCCGAAGCCTCGACAGGCGAGTTGATCGTCACCGATTGGAAAAATAATCGGCTTTTGAAGCTCGACAAGACGGGCAAATTTCTCGCCACTTGGGGTCGGCCGATGGTGGAGGAAATTTTGAAATGGAAGCCGCCACAGATCGTGAAGCGCGCCCCCCGCGATCCGGTCCGCTTTAGTGTGTACGCAGGGATCGACGACGTCACGATCAAGGAGGCTAAAGAGGCGGGGGTCGGTGTCATTTATCCCTCGATGGAATATCAATACCGCGACTGGAATATTGATCAGACGGTCGCGAAGGCCATGTCGCAGGGAGTTAAGATTCATCCTTCTGTCGCCTGTCTCCCCTTCGGGCAGGGCATTACAAATTCCGACGTTTATGAAAAGCATCCCGACTGGTGCTTATGGAAAAAAGATGCAACCGAGCCGATGAAAACGATCCTCGGCTGGTCGAACCCCGAGGCGCGAAGCTTCCGGGCCGATCATATCGTTGCTCAAGTCAAGGCCAGTGGTGTCACCGGCATCATGCTTGATTACATCCGCTACCTAGGCACGGACTACGGTTATGATCCGGCTGCGGTTGACGGCTTCTTCAAAAAATACGGAGTCGATCCCCTGACGCTTCCTCAGGATGATCAGCGGTGGATGCAATATCGTGCGGATTTCGTCACCCAATTCATCGTGGAGTTGCGCAGAAAGCTTGCGACGGAAATTCCTGATCGCTATATTGAAATTTCCGTCTATCTCGCCGGTGACGATCCGGCACCAGACCTGTATCTTAAACATGCGATGCAGGATTGGAAGACCTGGGCTCGCATGGGCATCATCGATGAGCTTATCGTGGCTTGGTACACCCGGGACATCGACCAGATTTATACGGCGGTCCGGCGCGTGCGTGAAGCCGCACCGGATCGTGTCAAAATCAACAGCTTCATAGCCTGCTATGGTGGCAACCTCAATACCCCGGAGTTGCTGGCCAAAGGCATCGAAGCATCGATTGCCGGCGGTGCCGATGAGGTGACGATTTACCGGGGAGATTCGATTAGCGAATTGGATATGTGGCCAGCGATCAAAGCCGGTGTTTCCGCCCAAAGGGCTGCGGAGGCTCACCCTAAAAAGGAGCCTGTCCAGTGAGCGGGGAGATAGACGGGCCAAGGGAGGGCGGTTAAAAATAGTTCGGCAAGAGCAGCGGGAAACGCTGCCCTGCCCGAAATTGAGAGGTCATAATTTTGTCGCCGAGCAAAACTCAACACTTCGATGAGCAAAACGACACCGATTCAAGACAATTAGCGTCCAGCCCCTCCGAAAGTTTTGGGATGCCGGGATTACTCAGGAGCAGAAGCAGCCTCTGGAGCGGACGGATGGGATTTTGAGAGTGAGCGGGTTGGAGCGTGGCTATTGTGGGATTGATTGGGAACGATAGCCCTACCGTCTGCTCGTCGGGTCAAGCATTGAATGATGCTTGATTCGGTCTGCACACAGAGTTGTGGCGGTTTTGGGCGACGAAGGGTGCTTTTCGTGGTGACCCTGCAGAAATGGGACTACCTTTGCGCCGCGCTCGATATCGTCGGAGGCTAGGCGCACCTTTGCCAAATCCCAGGTGTCTGCTCGATGAGCACGAAGGCTTCAAGAATGGGATCCTCAGGTGGATTGGGCTGTCCTAGCCCGCAACCTTTGGGTGGCTGCCCGGCGTGCTCGCTCCCGCCAAGCGATGGTTGCCGCAGAGGTAGCCTGACCAAGCATTCCGCCCGCTAGTGGAAAAACCACTACAAGAGAGAGATGGGCTCTCAATTCCGAAATTACATGCAAGCCGTTGAAAAACGATGTGGGCCTCGAAAAAAACGCTAGCGAATTATGTCAATATGTCGGGATGTCACGCCGCGATCATTCCGCGCTTATCAGCCACTCGACAAAATTCGTTCTTACCAGGCCGCCCTTAATAACTAATCCGTCGAGAAGACTCGGAAGAACATAAACATGGGGGTTGGCCAGTGTGACTTGAATGCATCAGGGCGGGCACCCAACTGACCGCACCGGAAATCTCTCAAGCGTCCATTCGGAGACATGTGATCCGTTGATCTGGAATCGAATTGTAGATATTATACGAGTTGTATAAAATAATTTAAATTTCTTCCGACACAAAAATCAATTTTGTCTGGAGTATTTTTGCGGCAAAATCGGATTTGATCGCAAGAAGATTCCGTTACTAAAGTCATCAAAAATGTCATGATTTCCGAAATAATAGAATAAGTATCATACAGAACCACAATGTGTTAAGTGCGTAATATTACGATCACTCGAATTTTGACGACAATCTGATCGGCTCCGGGGCCGACGTTCTTGAACGCATGCGGGAATATTCAGTGAAAAAAATCAAAAAAAATCAATTGACAAAAACCACTGCGAGTATTTATATTCACCTTGAATAAATTAAACCCAATGAAAACCACATCGAAAACTACATATAGAAATCACCTCCGGGGCATTCCTTCTTGGCATTCCCTGTTTTCAACCATGGCACTCTTCTCAATCGCTTGTACGATCCCGGCCCACGCGCTGACCAATTTTACTCGCAACGGCGTACTGTGGGAGGGAAGCTTTGAGGGGGACACCACTGCATTGACTACTGCGGGAACTCCGCCGACGGGAACGACCCCTGCGTGGTCTACTTTTGACGTGAGTGGAGGCAGTACAAGCACCTCGGGAGGTATTTTTACCATAACGACGACAACTGTCGCCCAAAGGCAAAGCTGGTCGAATACTTTTGGAATGACAACGAGTTCACTCATGACGGTCGAATGGCTGGCAAATGTGGACACCAGCGTTTCTTCCGATTCATTCGGTGTGGGAGGCGTGATCGTCTGGGCCAATGACCGAGTATTGAACTTCGATATGAAGTCGACCGGAGTATCAATAACGCAGGGTGGGAGTGAGATTGGCAGTGTCGGCAGCTTGGATATGTCGGTAGATAGAACCTATCGAGTGACGTATGATGGTTCCTTGAGCAGCGACAAGTGGAACTTGTATTTCGACGGAAATACTACGGCGGCTTGGTCATCTGGATCAATCTTGGGTGCGTCTTCGGCCAGCGTAAATAAAGTAGTATTTGGTGATTACTCGGCGGGTGCGTTTTTTGGCAAATCAAACTGGGATAACATCGCGTGGACCGATGAGGGAGCATATGCCCCTGTGGTGCCCGAGCCAAGCACTGCGGCACTAGCGCTGGCTGCCATGGGCTTCTCGGTCATCTTTAGCAGATTTCGCCGGACGTTAGTCTAAGAAATTGAGGCATTTCGACGTTTTGAGTGGGTGGGATGAAATTGGCTTGAAGGGAATTGAAGT
>CALBXK010000167.1 GCA_937890535.1 uncultured Spartobacteria bacterium | reverse complement strand
GCGCGCCCGGCTGGGATCGAACCAGCGACCATCGGTTTAGAAGACCGGTGCTCTATCCACTGAGCTACGGGCACTTTGAGCTTTCCTAGATACTCGGTTTGGACCGCTTCTTCAAGCTACGGTTGCAAACTCTCCCGCCTCAGGCTCCATTTTTGACAAAATCCCGGAGGGATTCCAGGTCGTCGTCACTGAGCGCGAGCTGCCGCAGCGACTTCTCCATCGTAAATGCCTCCTCAAGTCGCTCTTTCGCCTCAGGGAGTCGCCCAGAAACACAGGCGTAACACCCCAGATTGTACCGGATAGTCGCCTCCCTGGGATGACTCTCCACGGCGTGCAGGAGAATTTTTTCTGCAGCCTCGACCGACCGGGCTCTTCGTGCCGCGTATGCATATTGCAACCAGAAGGCCACCACTTCGGGGGCCACCTTGACGATCATTTCCCCCCATCCCGCGGCTTCCTCCCAGTTTTGCAATGCGGAACTGAGCACCAGTCGGAGCGCGAGCACCTCCGTTCGCTCGGCGTCTTCGCGGGGAAGTTCCTCCAACTCGCGAACGGCTTCATCATATATTCCCAGTTCGAAATATCCAGTGGCCGCACTGAAATGGCGTTGAAAAATGGAATCGACTGACGGCATGCGGTGAAATTCTGGGGAGTTCTCTCACCAGTCGCGGAAGAACTCACGCCAAATCGAGCCATGGACGTGCCGAGTTGGTCATCACAAAAGGCAGTTGAAATACCTCACGCAAAGGATGCAAAGGTTGGGAAGGGTTGGGCAATCGGAGAAAAATTAATTTCAGGAATTCTTCAAGTGCAGGTCTCTGCCTTCGCGACAATCCTATCGCCTCCCTGACGAAACAGGCCCTGAAGCTGACGGAAACGGCGTCGATTCTTCGGGAGCTCTCTTCTTCGGGACTTCGCGTGAGCCTTCTCTCGCTACAGTTTGTGAGTATACCGAGGCATCGGCCGTTGTTCGAAACCCTCTGGAATCGATGTGGGGAAATTTCTCCCGTCAGCAGCGGGCCTGAAGAATTCGCGACTTGCCGAGTCCGTTGCGGACAGGATCCGGGACGAGGGAATGGATCCAGTGGGTTTGGTCAAACTCCTGCCGAGAAACGAATTTCTCGATTTGCTCGCCCCGGACCCCGGATCGCGGTCACTCTCCCGCTAGCGCAGGAGGGATTCTTCCTGCCCGCGATGGAGGGAATGGCCACCGGGAAGGTGGTCGTTTATCTGGAATGCGTTGGAAATTGCTGCTTCTGTCAACATGACTGGAATTACTTTCGCACGGCCTACGATTCTGATTTCATTGGCCGAGCCTGCGTGGCCGTGCTGGAAATACTCGACGAGAAACGAATCCAAATGACAATTAATGCCGCGGCAGCGAGTGCCGCTTGCATGGCGGGTTTTACCAAGCCATGGACTAGAAATGAGGACGTGGCGATCGACCAAGTGCCGGGAATCACCTTTCGATTGGGCGGCATGGAGGTGAGGCTCATCTGGAAGTCTGAAGATCTTCGCGCAACAAGGCCCCGGGGCTTTTCTAGCCATCGCGACACAACTTACTTAACGATCTTCCTCCGCCCCACTCTGTTCTTTGCTGTTCCTCTACCGGCCGGGGGTTGTGTCATCGACCGCCTATTTATTACCTTGAATGTTAGTAGAAAGGCAGGCCTATGAAACTAACCAAAGCAATTGTATTAACCTATGATAGACATCGTAGTTTAACGGATCATATGATTTTTTGTTACGAAAAGCTGTGGCCTAAGCATCCCTATATATTTCAAGTCCCATATCAAGAAATACCTCCCACCTTGCAATCAAGTAGAGTTCAATATCATAAATGTCCAGCGGACATTAAGGGAACGGTTTTGACGCTACTTGACGCTTTGGATGATGAAGAAATGATCTATTGGTGTATAGACGACAAGTATCCGATTTGGCTCGATATCAAAAAAATCAAAAAAATCCATCAGTGGTTGTCACCAACTGATGGAAAAGATATTGGCGGATTGCTGTTTTGCCGATGCAGAGGGATGCTGAGCAGACAAAATCTGACTGATAAGGAAGTGATTGACGATCAAGGTGACATTTGCTTAGAAAGAAAGAATTATGAACAAATCTGGATACACCAGTATTTGAAGGTCAAAGTAATACGTCATCTATTCAATTCATTTCCTAACAGGATACCCGCGGCAGAATCGATGGATGTGTTTAAGGGGTTGGTGGAAAAGCCAAATTCTCATCATCTATATGTGACTGGCAATAAT
>CALBXK010000166.1 GCA_937890535.1 uncultured Spartobacteria bacterium | reverse complement strand
GGATTCAGGTGAGGGCCTTTGTGACCAACCGTCAGATCGGCCGACGCTTTCAGATGAATTTTCGAAACCATCGCAAAGTGGTGATCGTGGACGGAAAGAAGGGCTTTTTGGGAGGTTTGAATGTTGGAGATGAGTACATGGGGAAAGGACCGTTGGGCGCATGGCGAGACACCCACATGATGATTGCCGGGCCGGCCGTGCTGGCCTTGCAGGTTTCCTTCCTGGAAGACTGGTATTATGCCGATCATACCGTTCCCGTCCTGCCGATTCAGCCGGTGGAAGCGGGGAGTGAAGAAGCGCTGGTTTTCGCCTCTGGACCCGCCGAGTGGTGGGGGGTGACCTCCGCAGTCTACTGCGAGATCATTCACGATGTGCGGAAGCGGCTCTGGATTGCCAGTCCGTACTTTGTTCCAGATCCAATGCTTCGCGGAGCCCTGGCTCATGCCGCCCTGCGGGGTGTGGACGTGCGCATCATCCTGCCGCAGGGGATCGATCACCTCATGCCCTGGTTGTCGTCCTATACTTACTACCCTCAAATGCGTGCGGCCGGAGTGAAGATCTGGCGATACCAGCCCGGGTTTATGCACCAAAAGGTTCTCCTGGCCGACGACGATCTGGCGATCGTCGGTTCGGTGAATCTCGATTACCGCTCGTTCATGCTCAATTTTGAACTGGCCACGGCGGTGCGGAGTCCTGGGTTTGCCCGGGAAGTGGAGGAAATGTTTGAAGCGGATTTTGTCCGCAGCCTCCCGGAGGATTTGGAAGCGAAATTTGAGAAAGCGGGATTTTTCTTCAGGCTGAAATGCCGCTTGGCCGCCTTGATGAGCCCGGAGCAGTAGGAAGGCGAAAGCGAAAAGCGAAAAGATAGAAGCCGGAAGTCTGAAAGATGAGGAGATGAGCCCTTGGATCTTCGACGCGAAAGGCTACTCCTCGTCGTTCTGGGCGCCTTTTTTGTAGGTCAGGCCGCGGAGTTTGCCCTCGATGAAGGCATCGATTTCTCCGTCCATCACGGCTTGAATATCCGTGGATTGCACGCCGGTGCGCAGATCCTTCACCATTTGATAGGGTTGAAAAACGTAGGAGCGAATCTGATTGCCCCAGGCGATATCTCCCTTTTCGCCATATTGACGTTCGATCTCGGCCCGCTTTTTATCGGCATCGAGTTGAAAGAGTTTGGCCATGAGCATTCGCATCGCAAGTTCGCGGTTCCGACCCTGGCTGCGCTCAGCCTGACAGGCCACCACCAGGCCGGTGGGAATATGGGTGATGCGGACAGCGGTTTCGACCTTGTTGACATTCTGACCCCCTTTACCGCCGGAGCGGTAGGTATCGGTCCTTAAATCATCTTCGTTGATTTCGATCGGGATGTCATCGACCTCGGGGACGACGTCCACGCTGGCGAAGGAGGTGTGGCGTCGTTTGGCGGAGTCGAAGGGCGAGATACGGACGAGGCGGTGGACGCCAATCTCGTTTTTCAAATAGCCGTAGGGATGATCTCCCGAAACGCGTAGGGTCACGGATTTAATCCCGGCCTCGTCACCGGTTTGAATATCGACAGTTTCTGCCTTGAGACCTCGACGTTCCATCCAACGAGTGTACATGCGCAAAAGAAGGTCTGCCCAATCGCAGGATTCTGTCCCTCCGGCTCCAGCGTGGATGGTGATGAACGCGGGGCTTTTGTCAAACTCGCCGGAAAGCAAGGTCTGAAGTTCAAATTTTTCCAGATCCTGCAGAATCGCCTCGTACTCCGAGCGGACTTCAGCGATGGCGCTGGGTTGATTGGACGGAGATTCCCCGGCGGCGAGTTCCTTGAGAAGGTCAAGGTCCCCACTGCGTGCCGCCAAGGCTTGGAAGGGCTGGAGTTTTCCCCTCAGGCTCGAAACCTGTTCGACATTACGCTGGGCGTCTTCGCGGTTATTCCAGAAGTCTGGTTCCGCCATGCGGGCCTCCACTTCAGTGAGGCGTTGGGTCAGGGCAGGGACGTCAAAGGAACCTCCGCAGTTCGGCGAGGCGCGCGGAAACTGCAGAGGCATCAATCAGTTCAAGTTCTTCAATCATGGGTGCGGGCGGGAGTGTAGGGGTGGGGGATGCGGGCATGCAACGCGCAAATTTCTTTGTTTGGTAAAGTGACCTCTCAATTCGAGAGTTTACGAAAGAACCTAAAACAAATCCATGCGATCAACGCAGAGAAGAGAACCGGAAACCAAGCGTAGATCATTGCTTCGTGGAATTTTTCTGGGTGTTCGGTTCTCGACACATTCTCGCTGATAATACCGCGAGGTCCTGAGTGATAAATTGCCTCACCGCTCACCACGCTTGAAATTGCCGCGTAGGACGCGAAGAGCAAGTAGAGGGCCGCCAATATAGAAAAGATCAGCGCTATGAAACGAATTACCGTTGGAGATTGGTTCAGTGGAATCGGCATCCCGTAACGACTTTTGTTATTGGAGGAGGCGATTTCGACAGCCCGGAGAACTCTCAGCTATTTCTTTTCCGGTGACGGCTGCGGGGGAGGGAGCGAGTCGAGGCGAAAAATGGTTTCGCCTTCTTTCATGAGGTCAAGTTTATCGCGGGCGATGGTCTCGATATAGAAGGTATCATTCTCCAGGAGGAAAACTTCGCGTTCGCGCTTTTCTAGGAGCAACTGCTGGGCGGCGAGTTCGGACTTCTGCAGATCGAGATTCTTACTCATCGCCTTGCGGCGAATGAGTTCAGGGGAGAACCATAACACAACGCCTACGACGATAAGTGTGGCGATCAGCAGAACGAGGACGCGGTTGAGCGCGTTCCAGAACGCTGGATCTTTTCGACGTTTGGTCTGGGAGGCTTTCATCCTTTGGATGTTCGTTTGGGAACTAACCCATCTTGCCGCCATAGATGGCATTGCCTCCGAGTCGCTCTTCGATACGCAGAAGCTCGTTGTATTTCGCCACCCGGTCGGTGCGACAAAGGGATCCGGTCTTGATCTGCCCGGCATTGGTCGCCACCGCGATGTCGGCGATGGTTGTGTCTTCGGTCTCTCCGGAACGGTGACTGATGACGGCGGTGTAGTTGTTTTCCTTGGCGAGTTCGATGGCGTCGAGGGTTTCGGTGAGGGAGCCAATTTGGTTGACCTTGACCAAAATGGAATTGCCGACTCCGAGATCGATCCCTTTTTGGAGGAAGGCGACATTGGTGACAAAGAGATCATCGCCCACGAGTTGGACTTTGTCGCCCAAGGCATCGGTGAGCAATTTCCAGCCAGCCCAATCATTTTCGTCACATCCATCTTCAATGGAAATGATGGGGTATTTGGAGGTGAGGGTCTGGTAGTAGGAAACGAGCTCGGCCGCGGTGTAGCGGGAGCCGTCTCCTTTTTTGAAAATATAGCGCTTCTTGGTGGAGTCGTAAAATTCGCTGGAGGCGCAATCGAGGGCGAGGAAAACTTGCTGCCCGAATTTGTAGCCGGCGGCTTTGACGGATTTGGCAATGGTCTCGATGGCATCTTCGACTGAGGTGAAGGCAGGCGCGAAGCCGCCTTCGTCACCGATGGCTGTGGAAAGGCCGCGTTTTTTCAATTCTCCTTTGAGAGCGTGAAAAATTTCTGTTCCGGCACGAAGCGCCTCGGAAAATGTGGGAAAGTCTTTGGGCACGATCATGAACTCCTGGAAGTCGATGGGGGCATCGCTATGGGCACCTCCATTGATGATGTTCATCATGGGAACGGGAAGGACCTTGGCATTGGGGCCGCCGATGTAGCGAAAAAGGGGTTGTCCAATCTGGGCGGCTGCGGCCTTGGCGGCGGCGAGCGACACGGCAAGGATGGCGTTGGCTCCAATCTTCCGTTTTGTGGCGGTGCCGTCAAAGGCGAGCATTGTCTTGTCAACCGTGATTTGATCGAGGGCGTCGAGGCCGACGATTTCCGGGGCCATCCGGACGACATTTTTTACCGCTTTGGTGACACCCTTGCCCAGATATTGGGATTTTAAGTTGTCGCGAAGCTCGACGGCTTCATGTTCCCCGGTGGATGCGCCGCTGGGCACGGCCGCGCGGCCAATGGCGCCTCCAGAAAGTTCGACGTCGGCTTCAACGGTAGGATTTCCACGGGAGTCGAGAATTTGGCGGGCGGCAATGGCAGTGATGGTGGTCGTGGACATAAAAGTGGAAAAAGTAGACTTGAGAATGTCCCCGGGCTCGAATCTGGCAAGCACATTTCCTTTCTGGGTTCCGCTTGGATGGTAGATCGCCCTCGACATCCATAACTCTCCCTGCAACCTGCGGGATGTGATGCGGCCTTTGTGTGTTTCCACCGTGTGGATTGCCCTTTTGATGGGATGTAGCCAGGGGGATTATTCCGGATACAAGTGGCGACCGTATTCGGTGAAGGGGGTTGGCTATGTGCCGATGGAGCCTGGTGAGGCGCCGGGCTACGTTGAGGAAGGGGTGGCTTCGCATTACCGCGAGAGTTGGTTGATCTTTCCGGGCCGGACCGCACTGGGTGAAAAGAGTTGGGATTGGAGTTCGAGCGGTGCCCATAAGACCCTGCCGCTCCCGTGCCGGGTTCGGGTGACCAATCTCCGCAACGGGAGGAGCACGGTGATTCGACTCAACGATCGCGGACCGTTCATTGCCGGACGGAATCTGGATGTGACCGGCCCGGTAGCCAAAAAGCTCGGCTTCCACGGCGAGGGCTTGGCCCCAGTGCGCATTGAGGTGCTCAGCGTCGGGGATGGTCGCTACAAGATCACCCGGCCGCGTCGCCGGGTTTCCTCCGAACAGGCTCCGTCGGCGACGACCGAGGTCGGGCCGCTTCGAAATACTCCCAAAGCATCTCTTGATGAATCCTAAGATAATTTTCCCTCGCCAAGACGGCTTGATGCATTCCATCATCCTTAAACGAAGCTTCAATTTTGAGCTCTCTTCAAATCCCTTTTGATCACTATTTATGGATGCATCCCGTCAGATTTCCCGCCTCTTGGCCAATCGATATTTCCTGGCGACCTTGGTATTCGCTTCCGCCTTGGTTATCCTAGGACTTACCGTCCGTGAAATTCTGATTCTCCTCGGCAAAGACGGCCTCCATGCGGTTGCGATCATGGACGAGGAGGAAACTGTTGGGGTTCTCCTGGTCGGGTTGGGCGTTTTGCTGGAAGGGCGGGAACTTTGGACCCGAAAATTTGCCGGTAAACGAGAGGGCGAATCCAAATTCGGAACTCTAAATTTTGATTGCGAATTTTTCGGCTTTCATCTCCTCGTTCTCGGTTTGTTCATTGAGGTGGTGGATAAGCTTATGACGTTTGTTGCCAACCAACACTGGGTGATCATGATTCTGGAATACGGAGTCTATCTTCCTCTCAACTTGCTCGGCATCTGGTTGCTGATGCGAACGTTTTTTCAAATCCTCACCGCCAAGGAAGGAGGGCATTCTCGCTCCTGAGGGGA
>CALBXK010000165.1 GCA_937890535.1 uncultured Spartobacteria bacterium | reverse complement strand
CGTTTTTTCAAATCCTCACCGCCAAGGAAGGAGGGCATTCTCGCTCCTGAGGGGAGTTTTTTCTCCCTTATGCCGCTTATTGAAAATACCGGAGAGGGAATCGGAGCACTTAAGTCTTCAGCAGAAATTCCTTCAGCAATTCATCGGTTGCGGGCACGTCTTTGATGATCTGGCTTCGTAGGGGCCCGACCCCGATGTAGCGAAGGTTCGGAAGTACTATGGGACGTTTGTCGCCATAGGCAATGGCAATGATCGCCGCCATCACCTCGGCGACATAATGCCGGGCATTGAGGGGAAGATCGAAAAATTGCCGAATCTCCGAGAGGTTTTCGCTCCAGCCCGGTAGAGCTTTGTACACCGGTTTGAGGGTGCGACGAAAAGCGTCGTCCCTGGGTACATGCGCGATGCGAGTGCCGTCGGGTGCCTCGTAGGCCACACAAATGGCGAGGTCGCCGGATGGCCAGTCTTGATTGTAGGAGAGGGCATCCAATTTGTTGAGAACGAGATCCTGGTAACCACCATAGCGCAACGCATCGCCTTTTTCGACGGCATCGAACCAGCCCACCATTCGTTGTCGGCCCGTGGTGGAACCAAATTCGATGCGCCGGAGGGTGCGGCCAAGCGGGTGCTCATCCGTCAGTTCGGTAAGAAACACGTGAGTGCCGACCTTGGTGTCGTAGGCCTTGCAGCATCCGATGGTGTGGACCGGTTGAGCGGGAATGCCGGCGGACTGAAAAAACTCCGGAGTGAAGGTGTGCGAGGCGGTGACGTTGGGTGGAAAACCATGGCGCTTGTCGAGCCAATAGGCCTGACCGAATTCGCCAATGATACTGCGCCCGGACTCGAGACTTTTGAGGACGATCTCACGGATGTCGGTGATGCAAGGCAGGAGTTTTTGGCCGGCATTCCAATAGGTGTCGATAAGAAGCTTCGAGTCGAGTTGGAAGGGGCCCTTGCCGAGGAAGGTGCGAAAATCGAACTCGGAGGCGGGGAAGATTCCAGCGTCCACGGTTTCATGATTTGCGAGGGTCTCAGCGTTGCTCAGGGTATTGAAAAGCTCTGGCCAGCGTTCGGGACGGAGTTGGCAGACATGTTCAATGGTGAGGAGAGCGCGGTCGATACGCTGCTGCAGCTTTCGCGCGAAGAGGGATTTCTCTGCCCGGAAGTCGGCGTAGGTGATTTGCATCTGGGTGATTTCATCGGTGTAGGCGGGCGTGATGCCCCGCCCGGTGGATCCCCGGGCTTCTTCCTTAAGGATGTGGACCCGATAGTCCTCCCAGGCCAAGTCCAGCAGGCGGTGTGAGAGGTCGGAGACGAGAGTCCGCTCATCAATGCAGAGACGGGAAAGTGCCGCGTGACCGTGAAGTTCGGCATAGGCGGCTTCCCAGAGAAATTTGCGCGGGTCGGCCACGACCCCACTGCCGATGAGGAGATGGGGGACGGTGGCATCGACCACTCCGCCAGGAATGAGGTTGAGTTTTACGTCACCGACCGTGTGCCCGGAGTTGGAACCGCCATTGACTTTCATGACGGCGGCTACGGCCTTCGGGTTGCCGGTGGATTCCCGAAGTTCGTCGATAATTTCGAGAATGAGGCGGCCCTTGCCTTCGTCACCGGTGGAGATGCCGGTGTCGGCAATGAGGAGGCTGGAAAAAGGAGTAAGCATGAGAGGGAGTTGGCGAAATTATTCGTTGGATGGGCTTGTGGAGGCTTTGACGGTAATGACGTCGTGCGGAGCCGCCTCTTTCTGCCCTGCGGGACTGACCCGGATATATCGGGCGTTGGCACGAAGGGTGGACAGGTTCTCCGCCCCGAGGTACCCCATGCCGGACTGGATCCCTCCGATCAGTTCGCGCAATACATCGTCGAGTGGACCCACGGATTCCTTCAAGGCTTCGATGCCTTCCGGGGCGGCCTTCGATACGGCGTCCTTTTTGTCATGGCCATACCTTGCTGCGGATCCCTCCTTCATGGCGTCGCGGCTGCCCATGCCACGGTATTGTTTATAGATCTTGCCATTGATCTCCAGGATACGTCCAGGGGCTTCGTCACAGCCAGCCAGCAGACCACCACAGATGAGACCGTCGGCCAGGGTGAGGGCCTTGACCATATCGCCTGATTTGGCGATGCCCCCATCGGCCAAAACGGTGACATTGTGTTTTGCTGCCTCGCGAGAGGCCACATAAAGAGCTGTCATTTGCGGAATCCCCACGCCCGCTACGATGCGAGTGGTGCAGATTGAACCCGGACCCTGACCGATCTTAATGCAATTCGCTCCGGCCTTGGCCAGAAATTCAACCCCTTCGGCGCTGGTGACGTTGCCGGCGATAATCGTCAGATCCGCAAATTGCTCGCGGAGGAGGCGGATGCAATCCCCCACACCCAGGGAGAAACCGTGGGCGGTGGAGACCGCCACGGCATCCACACCCTCATCGACGAGTCGCCCGACATGGCGAACGATGCGGTCCGCATCGAGGGTGCCGTCCGGATTGCGATGCGATGCAATAGCGGCACCGCACATGAGACGAAAGCGCTCGTCGCGGGCCGGTTTGACGATCCGGGTGGCCTCGTCCTCAATGCGTTCGATATCGCTGAGTGTAAAGAGTCCGCAGAGGCAATCCTGTCCATCGACAATGAGCAACTTATTGATCCCAATGTGCTCGGTGAAGAAGCGGTCGGCCGCTTCGATGGGATCCTTCTGAATGGCGTTTTCCTGCACGGCATAGACCTCGGATCGCGGGGTCATCGCTTCGCGCACGGCATGTTCCCGGTAGCGTTCCTTGACGCAACTTCCAGGCAGAAGGCCCAGGAGATGTCCGGCGTCGTCCACGACCGGAAAGGTGCTGAAGCGGAATTTTTTTCGAGCGATGCGGTCCAGGACATCGCTAATCTTTTGATCGGCCGTGACCGTGATGGGTTCGCGAATGAAACCGTGGATGTGGTTTTTCACCCGGGCCACCTCTTTGACCTGCACCTCGTCGGTCATATTGTAATGAATCAGGCCGAGTCCCCCATTGAGGGCCATCCGGATCGCCATGGCTGATTCGGTGACCGTATCCATGTCCGCCGAGAGAATCGGGATCTGTAGGTGCAACGACGGCGAGAGAGAAACTGCGAGATTGGCGTCGCGGGGCAGGATGTCCGAGTACCCGGTCGCAAGCGAAAGATCGTCGAAAGTAAGCCCGATGGGCAGATTGGACGGGAAGAATTTATCGGCGGCCGGGAAAAAAGCGGAGAGGTCTTCCATGCGAAACCTTCCCCGCAGGGACGGGTAAAGCTCAAGGAAATTCTTGTTCGAGATCAAAAAAACTTCGAGTTCCCCCTTCGGATCACCCTTAAATGTTCGTCCGCCCGCGAGGATCAGCGCTGCGGTGGCACTGAAATTCCGGCAGGTCAAATCACATGATATTCAGCGACTTCAGCATCGCTACGTTGATCTGGCCCGTGGCGGGGAAGCCATTCAGGGACTGATATTTCGCGATCACTTTTTGGGTGACAGGTTCGATCACCCCAGCAGGAAATAGATTCAGGGCGAGAGGGGAGGTTTTCATAAAAATAACAATAATGCCCGAGGGATCGGTTTTAGAACGCGTTCAGAATGCGCCGCAAACCGAATGTGCAGTCCAAAAATGCGCGACATCCTAGGGAGTTGTGTCGTAAGCTATCGATTGGGCCCGGCCCATCTCAATTTCTTGCTTTCCCCCATGCCTGACGATTCCTCTCCGCCGTCCGAGACTCGAACTCCCTCGTTTGGCGTGACGATGCGCATCGTTCTTCCTTCCGAGTTAGGCAACCGCCCGAAGGATGTTCCCGGACGACAGGGTGGAAACGTGACGGAGCCAATAAGTCGCGTCATCAGTTCCCGGGCCTCAGCTTCAAAGTCAGGCGCGGATTTTCAGCAACTCCTCCAGAATCTCTACGACTCGGCTTTTATCACCGATCAAGAGGGTGAAATTCTAATGGCCAACCCCCGCGCCGACAGCGCCTTTCAGGCCGAGTTTGGCCAGCTCTGTCATACCAATATCCTGACCCTGATCTGCGGGGCGGATGAATCCCTTCTGGAGTCGATTCGCGACACCCTCAAGAGCAATCGCTTCGTGCTTATGCAGGCCTATTGCCGCCGGGTGGATGGGACTATTTTTCCAACCGAAATTTCCGTCAATCCACTCCAACTAGAGGGTCAGGACCGAATGAGTTTTTTCATGCGCGACGTGACTCTGCGCAAAGAGCGGGAAGAAAAACTCAGTGCAGGCAACACCGCCATCCAGAATTCCAGCAGCGGGATTGCGATTGCAGATATCCGCGGCCGGATCGAATTTTGCAACCCGGCCTTCGCAAATTTTTTCGGATTGCCTGACACCGCGACGGCTGCCGGACTGGATTTGCGCGAACTGATTCGAGCTCCGGGACGCATCGACGAGATTCTGGAGCAGACGGCGAGAGGGCAGACGTGGGAAGGGGATTTTGAATTGGAACGAGCCGACGACGATCTGTTCCATGCCCAGGCGTCCATTATCGCGAACCTGGACGCGGACGGGAAACCGGCGGGAATCGTCGTGTCGGTGCTCGATACCACCAGCCAGAAAAAGGCCCAACGTCAGCTTGAGGAATTTGCCGCGACCCTGCGATTGCGGAACTCCCAAATGCAGGAGGAAATGGACATGGCGGGCGAATTGCAGGTGGCCCTGCTCCCCGCCAAATTTCGAGTCCTCCCGAGCGGGGCAGACGAAGCAGGTACCTTGCTCCATCTTCACCATCTCTATTGTCCTAACGGACGCATTGGAGGTGATTTTTGCCACATCCGGGAGCTTTCTGAAACGGAAGCCTCACTCTTCATCGTTGACGTGATGGGTCATGGAGTGCGTTCCGCTCTGGTGGTGGCAACGATTCGCGGGCTGCTCGAGGAACTGAGACCCCTGGCCCGGGACCCCGGGGCGCTCCTGACCCAGCTCAATAAGAATTTCACCACCATTTTCCGCCGCCTGGGTGTGGATATGACCTTCGCCACTGCGTTTTACGCGGTTATGGATACCCAGACCGGTGAATTGAAATATGCCAACGCCAGTCATCCCGCTCCCTATCTTCTGCGGCCTCATGGAACCGAGATTCATCAACTGAAATCCTCCGAAGGACAATCGGCCGCCCTCGGGATTTTGGAAGATGCCCGCTTCGCCACCTCCGGGATCATGCTCAAGCCGGATGACAGGTTGCTTCTTTACACGGATGGCCTCGCGGAGGCGCAATCGGCCACCGGAGAATTTTTTATGGACCGGCGAATGGACGAGGTCATTCACGATAATGCCGGACAATCACCGACGATCCTGCTTGAGGCGCTGCTTGGCGAAGCCCGGAGTTTTTCTGGGTTGGAGACCTTGGAGGATGACGTTTGCCTGGTCGCGATGCAGGTGATCCGGCTTGCCGAAGAGAGTTAGTCGGTCGTCGCCCGACAACGGGTCAATCGGAGTCACCCCGCCTGCGGATTGGAAAAATTTATTTGGGTTTTATTCGCCTTTGTCCGGTTCAGGGAAGAATCTCGGAGTCTGGTTTCTCTGAACCTTCCCGAATCCCGGCGACAAATTCCGACACCGCGTTTTCGATCTGATCCGCCAGTTGCACTTTCGGCTTCACAAAGCCCGGCGTAAACCAGGGGAAGAGTCCCAATAAGTCATGGGTCACGAGAATTTGCCCGTCACAGTCCGGACCGCTGCCAATCCCAATGGTTGGCGCTGAAATCGCCTTTGAAATCTGGATCGCCAGGGGAGGGGAGACGAGTTCCAGCACGATGGCGAAGACTCCCGCGGCATCCAGAGCCAGGGCATCCAGGCGGATTTCCTCAGCCTGAGCGGGGAGCTTGCCCTTCATCCGGTAACCGCCTTCCTCCCGTACCCGCTGCGGCAGCATGCCGAGATGTCCCATGACCGGCATCCCTTCGCTCAATATCGATTGAATGGCAGGGAGAACCTCGCGACCACCCTCCGCCTTCACCGCCACGGCCCCGGCACGGAGGAGTTGCCGGGCATTCTCGACCGCAAGCTCCGGAGTGTCCAAGGCATGAATAGGCAAGTCGGCAATGAGCGGGGTTTGAGAGACCCCTCGTGCGACCGCAGCGGTGTGGTACTGCATGTCGTCCATGGTCACTGATGTTGTGTCAGCATGGCCCAAAATGACCATCCCCAAGGAATCTCCCACCAAGATAAAATCCAGGCCCAAACCGTCGAGCAGGCGGCCCATAGGATAGTCGTAGGCCGTCAAGGAGGCAAGTCTATGGCCCGACTTTTTCTTGGTTTTAAAGCTTTCAAGAAGTGAAATCATTTTATTATAAAATTGTAAAAAACATATATAAACTACTTATGGTTATCCTGATATCAGATTATAATCACTGATTATCTTTACCTCTTCCGAGGGATTGCTGGATTCGAGCCATTGTTCCACAGTTTTCGTATCAAAGGTGAGGTCGGGGCGGATATCGGAGAGGGGCTGGAGGACAAAACGTCTGGAAGTCAGGCGGGGATGCGGGAGGATGAGCTCGGGAGAGTTCAGTGTCACAGTGTCACAATAGAGGAGATCGAGATCGAGGGGACGGGGGGAATTTCTGGCATGGAGAGTAGGGCGTCCGAGGAGGGACTCGATGCGAAGGAGTTCGGCCAGGAGGGTGAGTGGGGAGAGGGAGGTGGAGAGTTCGAGGGCAGCGTTGAGGAAGGGGGGTGACCCTTGGGGGCAATCAATAGGCGAGGTTTCATAAACGTGGGAGGTGAGGAAGGGGCTCTCGGGGATGGCGAGATTCCGGAGGTGTTGGCTGGCGCGTTGCAGGTATTGCAGGCGGGGTTCGATATTGGAGCCTAGGGCGATGCCTGCCGTCATGGCAATTCCGCTATTTGAGTCCGAGGACATCCTGCATGTCATAGAGCCCGGGTGGTCTGTCGGCGGCCGCCCACTGGGCGGCGCGGAGGGCACCTTTGGCAAAAGTGTCCCGGCTGGAGGCCTTATGGGTGAGTTCGATACGTTCGCCAGTGTCGGCATAGACGACCGTGTGATCTCCCACCACATCCCCCCCGCGAAGGGCATGCATGCCAATTTCGGTTGGGGTTCGCTCGCCGACGAGGCCTTCGCGACCGTGCCGGACATCGGTCAGATATTGGAGGTTACGCTCCTCGGCCAGGATCTCTGCGAGGCGTCGGGCGGTGCCACTGGGGGCATCTTTTTTGTGGCGGTGATGCATTTCCACGACTTCGAGGTCAAATTTGGGTCCGAGGATCTGCGTCGCTTTGCGGGTCAGCCAGAAGAGGGTATTCACTCCGACGCTGTAGTTGGGGGCAAAGATGATGGGGATCGAGCGGGAGGCCTCGCGAATTCGGTTGCGGGAGGGTTCGTCCTGTCCGGTGGTGCCGATGACGAGCACCTTGCCGGCGCTTTCGCAGGCACTGACGACATGGGACGTGAGTTCGGCCTGGGTGAAGTCAATGACGACATCGCACGAAGGCAGGGCGGCGGCGAAATCATCACCGGCGTCAATTTGGGCGGAGACGGCGAGCGACGTATCGGCGGCGGCGCAGTCGATGAGGGCGCGTCCCATGCGGCCGCGAGCGCCATTGATTAGGAGAAGGAGAGGTGTGGAACTCATGGTGCAGTGTCAACCGGCATGAAAGGGTTGCCGGGTGGGCGATGTCAATGCGGGAACCCCCGGGGGACGGCGTTTGCTCAGGCGGAGGTATCTTTTATCAGTCGGGAGCGATCGTCTTGCGGATTTCGGTGCCGATGCCGGAATCGGTGAAGATTTCCAACAAAAGGGAATGGGGGATGCGTCCACCGATGAAGTGGACCTTTTCCACACCATTGGTCAACGCGGCGGTGGCCGATTGGACCTTGGGAATCATTCCCCCGACGATGATATTGCGCTTGATCAGCTGGTCGATTTGTTCAGCGGTGACGGACGGAATCAGTGTTTCCGGGTCGTTGGGGTTATGCATGATGCCGGTGACATCACTCACATAGATGAGCTTGGAGGCGTTCAAGGCCGCTGCGAGGGCTCCGGCGGCCACATCAGCGTTGATATTCAAGACTGTGCCATCCTCTGCGGCACCGATCGGACTGATGACGGGGACGATCTCGTCATGGACGGCCGCGCTGACCAATTCCGCATTGATTCCGATGGCCTCGCCTACGAATCCGATCTCTTCCAAGGAGCCATTTTCCGAGGTCTGGGGGCCAAGCCGGCGAGCGCGAAAAATATCCCGTCCCGGAAATCCGGCGGCCTTGCCCCCATATTTGATGATGTTGCGGACGATGGACGGATTAATCTCATGATCGAGGGTCGATTCCACGATGGTGATGGCTTGGGAGTCGGTCACCCGGAGACCGTTCACGAAGCGGGCAGCTTGCCCTGCCGCCCGCATCCGGGCCGTGATGGCCTTGCCTCCGCCATGGACGAGGACGGGGTTGATCCCGACGGCTTCTAGAAAAACGACGTCCCGCAGAAAAAGTTCGACAATTTGATCATCCTCCATGGCGGCCCCGCCGTATTTGATAACAAAGGTTTGGCCGCGAAATCGCTGGATGTAGGGGAGGGCTTCGATGAGGCTTTCGAGACGGGCCTCCGGGGTTAAGGAATGGCTCATGGAAAATTATTCGCTGAGATTGAGACGGACGAATTCCTGGGTGAGATCCGTTGTCCAAACCGTGTGGGTGCCCGAGCCGAGAGCCAGGTCAATGGTGATGGTAAATTCCTTGCGCGCTGCGATGGATTTGAGTTTTTTCCAAGGGGTTATCGCCGCCAGGCCGTCTTGCACGAGGGGAAGATTCTCGTAGGAGATTTGGACCCGATCCTCCTGGAGCTTGGCGCCCGAATATCCGAGGGCATCCATGATGCGACCCCAATTCGGGTCCCCCCCGGCCCAGGCACATTTGACCAGGGTCGAATTTGCCACCGCCTCGGCGGCCCGACGAGCATCCCTGGCGGTGCGAGCTCCCTGCACTTCGATGGCGATGAATTTGGTAACCCCCTCGCCATCCAGAACGATCTGCCGGGCCAGGGTTTGGGTGACGGCGTCGAGGGCCTCAAGCAGATCCTCAGGTTGTGGTGTCACCCCGGATGCGCCGTTGGCCAGCGCAATGACGGTGTCATTTGTGCTCATGTCCCCGTCGATGGTAATCCGGTTAAAGGAAGATTCGACGGCGGTGCGCAGGAGTTTGCGCAAGACGGGCTGGGAAACGACGGCGTCGGTGGTAATGACGCAGAGCATCGTCGCCATGTTGGGATCGATCATTCCGGCACCCTTGGCGATGGCCCCAATGCGGAACGCCCCGTTTGCGGTGCTGACCAAACAGGAGATTTCTTTGGGAAATGTATCACTGGTCATGATCGACCTGGCGCATTTCCGGCTGGAGGTTCGCCCGAGCGTGAGCGCCTTCAATCCTTTCTCGATGCGGGGCAGCGGAAGCGGGATGCCGATGCGGCCGGTGGAACAGACCAAGACCTGGCGGGCCTTCAATCCCACCCGGTCGCCGGCGGCTTCCGCCATGCGACGGGCGATCTCCATTCCCATCGGACCGGTGCAGGCGTTGGCATTGCCACTATTGAGGACAACGGCCTGGATTTTTCCCGCCTTGAGATGGGTCATTGAAAGGCGAACGGGGGCGGCTTTGACTGCATTGGACGTAAAGGTTGCCGCGGACGCGCAGGGTGCGTCCGAAACGATGAGGGCGGTATCCAACCGGGTGGCCTTAGGATTTTTGATCCCGGAGCAAGCCGTCCCGCAGCGAAAGCCAAGGGGAGCGGTGAGGCCACCTCGAATTTGCTCAATCATAGAAGTCCGTCGGTTTCAGGGAAACCAGCCATGAGGTTAAAATTCTGCACCGCCTGGCCGGCAGCCCCTTTGCCGAGGTTGTCTTCGGCGCTGAGGATCACCATCCGTCCGGTCCGGGTATCCTCGCGCACAGCGATATCGCAGAAATTTGTCGCGGTGACGTTTTTAACGTCCGGGAGAGTGGACGACAAACGCACGAAGGGTTCGTTCTCATAGACAGCTCGCCAGCAGGCTTCGATGTCCGCCTGATGTTTGTCGTCCGAGGGAGCAACAAAGATCGTGGCATGGAGGCCGCGGGTCATGGGGGCGAGGTGGGGGACAAAAGTGATCCGGGTGCTCTCTCCGGCGGCGAGGCTCAACTCTTGTTCAATTTCCGAAAGGTGGCGATGTTTTGGCAGACTATAGGCATGAAGAGCTTCGTTGCATTCGGCATGAAGAAGGCTCTCGGTCGCTTTCCGCCCGGCTCCGCTCGTGCCGCTGGCGCAACTTGCAATGATCGAAGCCGGCTTGATGAGTCCTGCCTTTAAAAGTGGGACGAGAGGGATAAGAATACTGGTGGGATAACATCCGGCGGAGGCCACCAACCGGGCGTCGGCAATAGCCGCCCGATGAAGCTCCGGCAGACCATAGACCGCGTCGGCCAAAAGACCGGGAGCCGGGTGTTTGCCTCCATAAAATTCCTCGTAGATCGCCGGGTCCTGCAGTCGAAAATCCGCACTCAGGTCGATAATTCTCTTTCCTGCCTCAAGAAGGGGGATGGCAAATTCGCTGGCCAAACCATGGGGGAGCGCCAGGAAAACATATTCGGCGTGAGAAGCCAGGACCGAGGAAATTTGAGAGTCGGCAAACTTCAAATCGGCGAGGGAGGGAAGCCCGGCCAACCGGGGCAGGACCGAGGCGAGAGGCTTTCCGGCGTGTTGCCGCGAGGTGAGAGCGGTAATTCGGGCCTGGGGATGTTGGGCGAGGATGGCACATAGCTCCTCCCCAGAATATCCATTTGCCCCGATGATGGCGACTTCAGTCATGATGAGAGAAACCTATCGGGGGTCGCAGAAATATAGAACCGGAAAATCTTCCTTCTTGAAACCTTTTGACAATTGAGGGAAGGTCCGCTTCTCGAAAACGGGCTGTAGCATAGCTTGGTAGTGCGCCTGGATGGGGTCCAGGAGGTCGCAGGTTCGAATCCTGTCAGCCCGATATTTCGCGAAGCGAATCAAAAAATAAGCCCACAGGATGCTGAACGGAGTTCGACTGCCAGTCCGGCAGGGCCGGACAGTAGAGCAAAGGGGCGAAGCCCCACAAAGTGCAGAGCCCGCCAAAGGCGGGATAATCCTGTCAGCCCGATATTTCGCGAAGCGAATCAAAAAAAGGCCACAGGATGCTGAACGGAGTTCGACTGCCAGTCCGGCAGGGCCGGAGAGTAGATCAAAGGGGCAAAGCCCCACAAAGTGCAGAGCCCGCCGAAGGCGGGATAATCCTGTCAGCCCGATATTTCGCGAAGCGAATCAAAAAGATTGTTGGAATCTCGGCAACCGGATGGCAACTGTGGCTTGATTTGTGGCGGTGGCTGGTGAGACTCCCGCAATGGTTGAATATTTGAAAGTCCTCCGACCGGATCATTGGCTGAAAAATGTCTTTATTCTGTTTGGCTCTGTCGTGGCCATTGCCCTGCTTCCCGGGGACGTGCCCCAGGATAAATTTGAGCTCGGACTGCGGATTCTTCTCTCTTTGATTCCGGCCTGCCTGGTCGCGTCGGCCAACTACATCATCAACGAAATTCTGGATGCGCCCTTCGACCGCATGCATCCGACGAAGTGCCTGCGGCCCGTCCCGGCCGGCACGGTGAGCATCCCCATCCTCTGGGCCATCATGGCGGTGATCACGATTGTCGCCTTTGGGCTCGCGGCCCTGTGGTTCAATCTCGGATATTTTGTGGCCCTGGGGTTGTTGTTGCTCAGCGGATTTGTCTACAATGTGGAGCCGATTCGTCTGAAGGATCGGGCCTTTTTGGACGTCATTGCGGAGTCATTCAACAACCCGATCCGACTTTGGCTCGGGTGGTACGCACTGTTGCCATCAAATTCTTTTCCGCCGTTGTCCATCATCTTGGCGTGGTGGTTCTTTGGGGCCCTGCTCATGGCGGGCAAGCGATATGCGGAGTTTCGGTTCATCGGAGACGCCGAGCGCAGCGGGCAATACCGCCGTTCCTTCAAAGTCTATACCGAAAAGTCTCTCATCCTCTCGATGGTTACCCATGCAAATTTTTTCTGTTTCTGTATGGGGATCGCCATCGCGGTCTATCGTCCCAATCTGGTGTTTGTTTTTCCGCTCGTGGTGCTCGCCATCGCGGTCTATTTGAATCTGGCCATGAGCGAGTCCGAGGCCCGGCTGGAGCCCGAGCATTTGCTTCGCAGTCCCTGGGTCATCCTTTGCACTTTGGCGGTGGTGGTGGTGTCAGCATTCCTGGCGTGGACGGACATCGATCTGACCGAGTCGTTTTACTTTTTTGAAATTATCAGCGGAAAATAGCGGTTGGTCGCAATCCAAGGAAGCTGCGGGCGATAGGGCCGTGGCGGTGTTGGGCTGGCTCGATGTCCATCGTTGGCGGATGCTGACGGTGACGTTGCCAATCCTGGTTGGAATCCATTTAATTTTCGCGGTGGTGACGATTCGGCACTCGAATCAGGATTCGGTGAAGTCGGATCAGGGAGCCGAGATGTGGCTGGCGGCCACTTCGCGGGATGACATGTTTCCGCAGCGCACGGATGGCGTCAGGCATCCCCTCTGGTCGTGGATGGCGCGGCATCTTTACACCGAGGATGCAGAGGCGTTTTTCGTCCGGGGCAAAGGGTTGAATACCGCACTTTGTCTCGGCTTTTTGTGTCTTCTTGGAATTGCGGTGACTCGCTGGCTGGATCCGCTGGCCACGATCAATTTGCTCACGCTCATCAGCCTGGGCATTCTTTTAGTGCGGGGAACCTATTTTCAACCCGAACCGCTGTACTATATTCTGTCCTTTCTGTCCGGGGTGTTTGCCTGGAGGCTTCTGCGAGGTTCCGCGTTCTGGACCTATCCGGTGTTCGGTGGTGTTTGCGCCCTGGCCTTTTTGTCTAAGCCTTCCCTGTTGCCCTTCCTACTCTCCTTTGGAAGCGCCTTTGGGCTTCGGGCGATTCTATCTGGTCTGCGAAGGGAAGAGGGATGGCCCGTTGGGAAAAATGTCCTTGGGCTTTTGACGGCGCTGGCGGTGTTCGCTGTGATGCTGATCCCGCTGGGGCGTTTCAGCGCGGACGCATTTGGCACTCCCTTTTTTAATTACACGAAGATGTGGATGTGGATGGATGATTTTCATAACGAAGCCTGGCCTTTTCAAAAGAAATTTCCCGGGCGAGTGCAGTTGGAGACCCTCACGGCCGATGAGATCCCTTCGGTCACTTCGTATTTTCAAAGGCACACTTTCGGAGAGGCCTGGGTCCGCGGATGGAGCGGGTCCAATGAGGTTGCCACGAGATTTCTTTTCCCCGAACCGAAATTGAAGGCCTCGGCGGTTTTTTGGCGGGAGTCCGGAAAAAAATGGAGCCAACCGCTGGCTCAACGTGGGATCTATCTCTGTGGGTTGGCTCTCCTCTGCATCGGGCTGGCCTGGCCGGTGCGTCGGACGCTCGCTTCCCGTTTGGCTGAGTCAGGGAACCTAGCCTTCGCTGTATTTTTACTTGTGGGGGGAGGACTGTATCTGGGTCTCTACGGATGGTATTTTCCGATTGGGCGGGGAGATCGATTTATGGGAGGTCTTTGGATTCCGCTCGTCTTCCTCCTGTTCTGGTGGGCCTACGCTCTGCGGCGGATGGGAGATCGCAAAGGGGGGGATGCCGCCTATCTGGGGATCCATGC
>CALBXK010000164.1 GCA_937890535.1 uncultured Spartobacteria bacterium | reverse complement strand
TCGATCGCATGCCTTGATCGGGCGCGTTTGGCCGGAGCCTTGTTCATCTGTCCGGTAGTCGCTGCAGAAATTAGCGGACATTTTTCCAGTCCGTCGCATTTGCAGACGGTACTCAAGGCCATGCAAATATCGGTTTCGGATTTTTCACTGGAGGATGCCCATGCCGCAGGAACGGCCTTTATCCGCTACAAACGACGCAGCAGCAAACCGAAGGAAAGAATGCTGGCGGATTTTCTCATCGCCGCCCATGCCTTGCATCAAGCCGACACCTTGCTGACGCGAGATCGCGGATATTATCAAACCTATTTCCCCAAACTCAAACTAATGACTCCATGAGTTCGTCAGGAACCGATGACCTCACAGGCTCGCTTCTTTTCGCCCACCCGGGGCTTCTCGACCCGAACTTCCGCCGGACGATTCTCTTCCTTCCCCGCCACAGCCTGGAAGATGGTGCCATCGGAATCATTCTGAATCGTCCCATTCAAAAATCGCTCGCCGAGTTGGCGGAAGGCGATCCCGCAAGCGTTTTGAACGGAATTCCGCTTTTTCAAGGAGGCCCGGTTGCGGAGAGTCACCTCACGGTCGTCAGCCTGCAATGGCTGCAGAGCTCCTCCACGGTCGCCTTTCGCGCTTTCCCTCCCAATCCGGACGGCGAATTGGAAATCGATCAGGATTGGACGCCGGGCCTCCGGGGATTTCTTGGCCATGCCGGATGGAGCCAAGGGCAACTTGAGTCAGAAATTGCCGAGAGTTCCTGGATCATCCAACCCCCCACCCAGGAACGCATCGAAATGAGTGACCCGGAAGGTGCCTGGCTCGATTTCATGCGCTCGGCCAGTCCAGTGTTGCGACTGCTCGCCGAGGCCCCCGACGATCCTGAACTGAACTGAAAGTAAGCGACCATCTTTCGCTCCTGGAGACCTTCTCCCGTTGCTATTTACACGACCTGCAATCGCGCCAATGCCGCCGTCATCTGTTTCTCGTAGAACGCCACCGATTCCAGCAGCTTGTCCGCCTCAACCAAATCGATCGGTGTTGAATTTGTGCCGTCGAAATCAATGGGACCATAGCGGGAAGGCTTCCCCGATTTTGTGAGATATTCGACATAACAATCGCCCTGCGAATAGTGCCAGAATTCCCAGGGGTATTCCTTCCATCCGTGTTCCTGAAAAAGGGTGGTGATTTTCACCCGGTTTTCACGCTCATCTGCGGTAATAAACGGAGAATCCATCGGCGTGCGCTCCGAGATTTCGACATAGGTTGGGCCACGACCACCCCGCGGAAGCTCCTGGCGGGTCGAACGATCAAAGACCGAAATGTCGATGGCTGATCCCGACACATGGGTGCCCACCCGGCAACGGGTGGCAATGACGGCACTCATCCGCCGGAGGAGAAACTCAGGTTCGGGTACCGCCCCTCCCAACTCCCACATGGCCATCTTCAGGACCAGATCAAAGTGCTTGGGGTTGTGGGATTGAGCGCGCTGCATCGTTGGCGAGCGATAGCCATCCTCCACCTTGAGCATCCAGCCCCGCTCATTCATGGCTCTCGCCACCGCCTGAAAAGACGCGATCAAGCCCTCCCGGCAAAAATACACCCGGGGGTGACAATCGTTGATCATGCTGGTGGAAAACTCCACGTCCAACCCGTCCGCCGCATCGCGAAGAGAAACCAGAGGCTCGCCGCAATCTTCCACCGGATAGGTCCGCATCGTTTCCTGAAACTCCAGGGCTTCATCCATTTTTAGGGTCCAAAAGGCCCTCGCTTCAGCTTCGTCGTATGGCAATTTTTGATTCATAGGTAGTTCTTTCATTCAAAGGGAAAAAGCGGTTTACGGCGGTGGGCGTACGGAAGAGTTTCCATATCCGCAGTGGTGACGCCCGGGGTATTGACCCTGATCATGGAAGGACAATGTTCCGCAAACCCGGCCACCGGGGAATGAACGCCCTTGAGAATGATCCGGTCGAAGGCTGCCGGGTCGAGATCGAAGGCCAGCAATTGATTGGCGCTGGCAGGAAAGGCCCGGCGGGTCGTGAGCATGATCGTCAGGTTGGTGGCGGTCTTCACCACGGCAGTGGCTCCAAGGTCAAATTCCATTTGCCCGCCATGTCGGGGCTGGCTCTCTCCATATTTTCCGCCGTAAAGACCCAGCACCGTGACCGCAGCCTCCAAGGGAGGCGCCGGAGACGCCGGGTCCTTGCCTCCCATCCGCAGGGTCCCCTGACCACCGACTCCCATCGCCTCAGCTCCACGCACACTCTCTGGATCGTGCAGACATTCATAGGTTGACCTTCCATCTGCCCGGGCGTGGCACAAGGCGGCGAGAACGGTCGAGTCCGCCGTGCCGCCCCCGCCCATATTGTCCCCCATGTCGAGCAGGGCCACCGGCTTGGCGAGGGATTCCGCATCACAAAGAGCTTCGTCTGGAGAAATCATCCGACCCCGGAATTGCTCCCGGTTTTCCCAAAGCCAGCTTTTCAGTTCTGCGGCAAGTCGGATCGCCAGATCACTGTCCCCATCGGACACGACCAGAAACGAGGTTCCCATCTCCGGCACATCGGCATAGGGATAGCCCATCACGAGGCTGGCCGAGAGGATACCAGGCCTGGCCCGGACCCGCTCCAATTCGCCGACAATCGACAGAATCGGCTCCGCGGTGGTGAGCTGTCGCTCAATATTAATTGCCACGTCCGTAAATGCTCCCGCCACCACAGGGCGAATTTCCCCCCGTAGGGTGGCCGCCATTAAGTCCGCGGCCTCACGACCCCGCTGCCTTTGATCGATATGAGGGTTTTCCCTGTAGGCCATCATGGCATCGGTGGCGGCCACCATGGCCGGCGTCAAGTTGGCATGGGGATCGATGACCCCGATGATTGGAACCCCGGGGCCGACCACTCGACGCAACTCGCCCAACCACCAACCATCCATGTCCGATCGGGAGACATTAACCGCCGCTCCATGGGGGTTGACCAACATCCCATCCAGCGGCCCGGCTTTCTCCAACTCTTTTTCGGCAATTTTCCAAAGCTCGGCCAGCGCGTCATCAGTCACCGCTCCGGTCGGCATGGCAAAGGTGGCAAACAGTGGCACCGCCTCGACGCCAGCCGCAGCCAAGCCTTCAAAAAATCCTCCGACTTCATGGTGAGCGTCGACGTAGTGAGCCCGAATCTCCTCCCCGCGCAAAAAGACACTCTCCTGAAAATGCCGGAGCGTGGTTGGCTCGGGCAAAAACGTATTGCTCTCGTGCTGGATACCAAGAATGCCGACGCGATTCATTCTATTTTTCCTCCTCAAGCCAGCGACCCTGGACCACCCCATCCGCGATGGGATGGATCAATCCTCCGTCCACCGTAAGCGTTTGAGCGGTGATGCCGCCGGAAGCTCCACTGAGAAGAAAACAAACCGGAGCCAGAATATCATTGGCATTGAGACGCCGGGGGATCGACTGCCAATCAATCACCTTCTGGTTCAATTCCTCGTTAAGATTTTCCTTCTCCACCTCAATCGCGCCGGGAGCCACACAATTGACGGTGATTCCACTGCCCTTCAATTCATGAGCCAGAGAATGAGTCAGCCCCACCACCGCCCCCTTACTGGCCGCATAGGTGGTAAGGAAGGCGGTTCCCAATTCAAAAACGACCGATCCGGTAAAAATGATCCGCCCTTGGGTACTCTCTCTCAGTCGAGGCAGGATGTGTCGGGTCAGGGAGACGGCTGAGAAGAGATTGACCTGAAAGACATTGAGCCAATGTGCCTGATCGCCGTCCTCCATCGTCTTACGGGGATCGATGGCCGCATTGTGCAAGACCCCGTCGATGGGTCCCGTTTCCTCAAGAAGCCAGCGGCCGGTGGATTCCACCGCATCGGGATCTCCGAGATCGCAGTCTCGCAGTATCAGACGGGAGGGATCGGCACCGATTTCTTCGCGAATCGCTTCCATCGCAGCGATTCCCCGGCTGACGGCTAAAACACGCAAGCCCTGGGCCAACAGTCCCGGCAACATGGCCCGCCCGATTCCCCGAGTCATCCCGGTGAGAAGCAGAGTTTTCCCTCTAAGGTCTAAAAATTGAAACGCCGGTTTGTCCATGATCCTTATTCTGTGTTTTCCAGTCCGTCCGTTCCAACCTTCCCATCCTTTGCGTGAGGCATTTTCTGTCAGGCTCGGGGAAGTTCGGTTTTCCGGTAATCAAACCGATCCGTAAAGAGATCAGGATTCAGCTTCACTCCCAATCCCGGACGGGTCGGAAGAGCAATATGCCCATCGGCAATCGGTAAAAATTCATCAATGAGGTCTTTATAAAACGTATGAATGTGAGCCCGGACCGTCTCCTGAAAGCAACATCCCGCCACAGAGGCATTGACGTGAACGCCGGCAAACACCGTCAGCGGCCCGGTGCAATCGTGCATGGTACAGGGAATATTGAAGCCTTGGGCAATGTGGGCCAGCCTCGCGCTCTCCGAGATGCCCCCCACCCAGGTCGGATCCACCATAATGTAATCCGCCGCCTGATGGATGAGAGTGTCCAAATAATCTGCCCGGCTCAACAACATCTCGCTGGCTGACACCGGCATCCCGCATTGACGCCGAAAATCCGCCAAAGTGCGGATGTTGTCCATCTTGAGCACATCCTCCAGCCATAGCGGCTTAAAGGGTTTCAGAGCCTCGGCAATCCGCAACGCCGCGGGCAACATAAAGAATCCATGCCCGTCAATCATGATTTCGAAGCTGTCCCCATGGGCTTCGCGGATCTTCTCCAGCGGCCGCACCGCCTTGGCGAGAAATTCATTGGAAATCGTCATCCCGCCATCCCGATGCGCCGCCTCGTCAAAACACCAGGTTTTCATCGCGTTGTAACCCGCCTCTTTCAATTCCGTCACCAACTCCACCGGATTGTGAAAAAAATTGTAGGAATCCTGTAGCGGGCCGGGTTCCCCATAGGAGCCATAGCCCGGCCAACCGATTTTCCCATCCGTACGCAGCCCGTAGGTCGGGTTTCCACAACTGTTGTAAACAGGCACCGCCTCCCGCACCGGACCACCCAGAAGGCGATACACCGGCTGATCGCAGACCTGGCCCATGATATCCCACAGAGCGAGATCAATGGCCGAGATGGCGCGCAACTCTGCCCCCCGAACGCCAAAATTGGCGAAGCGTTCGTAGAAAAAGCGCCAGTGACACTCGATGGCCAGAGCGTCAGCACCAAGGAGGCGCTCCGACATCCAGTCATGAATCAGCGACGTCACCGCTCCAGGCCCGTAAGCGGTTTCGCCCACCCCCTCGTGGCCGTCTTCGGTACGAATGCGGACAAATATCAGCCAGGGCATGATCTCAGTGGGAACGGACGTTTCGATGGAGACGATCCGAAGCGGCTTCGGATGCGGGCAGGCGGGCAGGTAGGAGCGGTTCATAAAAAGAAAAAACTTAGAAGAGAAAGTAGGCCGCGTAAAGTGTAAAGGGCGGACGAAAAGTGCGGCGGGTGCCGGTCGAAAAGTGAGGCACCTG
>CALBXK010000163.1 GCA_937890535.1 uncultured Spartobacteria bacterium | reverse complement strand
ACCCAAGAACCTATTTCCAGTTGCCCCCACGGCTAGTGGCTCGTAAAAGGGATTTAAATCCGTACTTGTGACGGATTTGGTCTATACCTTGATACAAGCTGTCCCAGCTTTGCCCATCCTTATCATCAAACAACTCTTCCTGTCGATGAGGATGCGGAGTCAGCGAAGTACATGTGAAACCAATGAGACGCACCTGCGCCCCGCAGGTGAATAAATTACGGAACAATCCTACTCCAGTTTTAAACAATATGTGATCTTCTGCTGACGGCATATCCAGTGTTTTCGATCGGGTCACTGTCTGAAAATCAGAGTAACGCAGTTTCAACGCCACCGTACTGGCAAACAACTTGTTTTCCCTGAGTTGGCCCGCAACTTTTTCGGTCAGGTAACTGAGCGTAGACTCCAGAAATAACGGATCTGTTGAATCTGTCTCAAATGTCGTCTCACGGCTTATCGAACGCGGGTCATCTGTTTCACTAATGACGGGACTATCACTGATGCCTCTGGCCTTGCGATAAAGAGACGTACCCCATTTCCCGTAAGTCTCTTCGAGAAGCTCTAGCGGCAGGCGGGCAAGGTCTCCCACAGATTTAACTCCCATACGTTTAAGTCCAGCCTCACCTTTCGGCCCGATTCCGGGAACGCGGCGGATGGGGAGCGGGGCCAGAAACTTTTGCTCCATTCCCGACGTGATCCACAGCATTCCATTGGGTTTGCAATAAGCCGAGGCGATTTTTGCCAGCAGTTTGTTGGAAGCAATACCGATAGAAGCGTTCAATCCTAATACCTCAAGAATCTCGTTGCGAATCTCTTCTGCCGCTTTGAGGACCGGGCCATGCAATCTTTCGCATCCGGTTAAATCGACAAATGCCTCATCAAGTGACATCGGTTCCACCAATGGGGAATAACGTTTTAAAATTTCAAACACCTTTTCCGAGTACTCTCTGTATCGCCCATGAGAACCGCGCAAAAAAATTGCGTGCGGACACAACTTTTTCGCTTTTGCAATAGGCATGGCAGAATGAATACCATATTTTCTCGCCGCATAAGATGCTGCTGCAACAACCCCTCTGCTATCAGGATTACCTCCCACAATCACAGGCTTGCCTTTAAGGGACGGATCTAGCACTTCTTCCACCGACACAAAAAAAGCATCCATATCTACATGTAGAATTTGTCGCATTTTCATTTATCAAACTTGCGTAACACGCCAATGACCACGCCTTGAATTGCAAAGTCGCCTTCACGGACGATGATCGGTTTCATATCCGGGTGGGCGGGTTGCAAACGTACCCGGCCATTTTCCCGATAAAACCGTTTCAAGGTCGCTCTATCGTTGTCGATCAAAGCCACCACCGTCTCGCCATTTTCGGCGACCACGCGTCGCTCCACAATCACATAATCTCCATCTTGAATATGGTCTTCGATCATCGAGCTGCCCTTGACCCTGAGGACAAAAATATCCTTGTCACCAGCATCGGGCAACAGAGCCATCACTTCACGGTGGTCCATAACCTCTATCGGTTTACCTGCCGCGATATTGCCCAGCACCGGGTATTCCCGCTTCGGCTCTTCCACCACTTCAATGGCACGACTCAAGTTATGTTGTTTCTTAATCAGCCCTTTCTTTTCTAAATGGCTCAGATGCTTGTGCACCGTTGCCGGGGAACTGAGCTGGAAATGTTTGCCAATTTCCACAATGCTTGGGGCATATCCCTTGGAATAAATATGCTCCTTGAGATACTCGTAAATCTCCCGCTGGCGTTTGGTGAGATGCATGGATTAAACTCCTTCAATTTCCTCTAAGAAAACTACGGGAATGTTGTAATGGCCCATCAAACCGAGAGCAGGCTTGTTCGCCTAAAGCAGTCATTGCTATCTGCCTCTCTCCCTAGAGGATAAGCGAAAATTAGACGAAAATCAAGCCGGGACGCTGGCGGATGATGAGGATGCCAAAGTGACTCGTTAAGCCGAGATAAAGTCTATCCAGAAAAAAAAAGATATTGCTAGTTGGCCCCGCGCCTAGCGGGGTGGTACTCTGAAGTAGTATGGTGGAAAAACTAAAAATTCTATTTTTATGTACCGGAAACTCGTGCAGAAGCCAGATGGCCGAGGGATGGGCGCGGCACTTAAAGAGTGACTCCATCCAGGCTTTTTCGGCTGGACTCGAAGCGCATGGGCTAAATCCTAATGCAGTTCAGGTTATGCAGGAAGGCGGAGTGGACATCACCAGTCAGAAGTCACAGAAAGTGGAGGAAGTGGAAATCATTCCTTTCGATTTCGTAATAACCGTTTGCGGTCACGCCGATGAACATTGTCCGGTTTTTTCCTGCTCCACCACAGTTGTGCATTTCGGGTTTGATGATCCACCCAAACTTGCCGAAAACGCGAAAACAG
>CALBXK010000162.1 GCA_937890535.1 uncultured Spartobacteria bacterium | reverse complement strand
TGATGGTGACATTGTGGTGGGGCCAGAACGTGGACTTTCTCAGCTCGTCCAAACGCCGCCGAGAAATTTTTGATAAAGTGCGTCATGACGTCAAATCGAACGCCGGGCACCCCGCCCTCATGGGCTATCTGGTGGCCAATGAAATTTCCACCAACATGGTGCGCTGGTACGGCGTCAACAAAGTCACCCAATTTGTCGAGACCATGATCAACGTGGGTCGCGATGAAGACGATGCCGTCCTCTACTCCTACGCGAGCTACCCACCCACCGAATACCTGCTTCCGTCGAACATGGATTTCTACACATTCAATGTGTACCTCCACCACCAGGAGGAATTCGACCGCTACCTCGCCCGTCTCCAGAATCTCGCCGAGGATCGTCCGCTCATCATGGGTGAATTTGGGATGGACACCATCCGCCACCCCGAGGAGGAACAGGCGGAGATGTTGCGTTGGCACGTTGAGAGCGTGGTGCGGGGTGGCCTGGCTGGCACGTTCCTTTACACCTGGACCGACGAATGGTTTGTCAACAACCAGGACATCACCGACTGGGCATTCGGGCTCACCACCCGGGACCGCCAACCGAAGAAGGCTTATGCCACCGTGCGGGATATGTTCTCCGGGCCGGAGACCCTCACCCACCGAATCCCGCTTCCCCGCTATCCCAAGGTCTCGGTCATCGTCTGTTCTTACAATGGGGCCAAAATTCTTGACCGCTGTCTGGATTCACTCGAGGCGCTCGAATATCCGGACTTTGAAGTCATTCTGGTCGACGACGGTTCCACGGACAACACCCCGGAGATTGCCGCCAAACACCCCGAAATCAAAAGCCTCCGTCAGGAAAACAAGGGCCTCAGCGTGGCCCGCAATGAAGGCGCCTATCTGGCTCAGGGCGAAATTATCGCTTACACGGACAGTGATTGCCTGGCCGATCCGGACTGGCTCTATTTTCTCGTTGGCACTCTGCTGAGCGGCGACTACGCCGGCGTGGGCGGGCCGAATATTTCCCCGCCGGCGGAAAGTGGAATCCAGGCCTGCGTGGCCGCGGCTCCGGGCGGGCCCAGCCACATTCTTCTCACCGATGTCATTGCCGAACATATTCCAGGCTGCAACATGGCCTTTTATAAGTGGGCCTTTGACAAGGTGGGCGGTTTCGATCCAGAATACCAAAAGGCTGGGGACGATGTCGATTTTTGCTGGCGCCTCCAGCAAGAGGGTCAAATCATCGCCTTCAGCCCCTCCGCCATCGTCTGGCACTACCGGCGCTTCACGCTCGGCGCCTTTCGAAAACAACAGGTCGGCTACGGCGAGGCGGAGTCGCTGCTCCGCTTCAAACACTTGATATTTTTTGGACCGACAGGAAGCGCGAAATGGAAAGGCCAGATCTACGGCGCTCCCCGCTTCACCTGGCTGGTCAACAAACCGATTATTTATCACGGCATATTCGGCGAGGGGCTCTTTCAATCGATCTATCCCACGCCCCAGTCCGAACTGGCCGCCTACCTCAGCAGCATCGAATGGGTCGCTCTCACGGCCTTCGTCTTTTGTCTTTCGATTCCGCTTCCGGTTCTCCGCATCGTTCCGTACCTCATGTTCGGCGGAACATTTCTGGTGGCACTTTCCTACATGATTCATGCCAAACTGGAGACGCGCCATGACACCATTCCCGCCCGGTTGTTGGTGGCCTTTCTGGCTCTGGCCCAACCGCTGGTACGTGGCTGGGCCCGCTACAATACCTGGCTGAAATTCAAGCGCACTCCACGCGTGGTCATCGCCACCCATGAGAAGAACTTCACTCCGCCACGGGGCAGTAGCACCCGGCTCAACTATTGGACAGAGAATGGTGAGGGGCGCGAACGTCTTCTCCCCGCCATCGTCGCCCGCCTGGAAGACGAGGGATGGAATTATTCGACCGATACGGGATGGAAAAATTGGGACCTTCAAATTTTTGGAAGCGTCTGGTGGGGTATCAAGCTGCACAGTGTGACCGAGTACCATGGGGGCCCCAAATGTCTCACCCGCATTCGCCTGGAGGCAGGGGTCGTCGGAACCACGGTGCTGATCAATCTTGTTCTATTTGCGATCCTCCTTTTCCGGCAATTCTATGTGCCTGGATCCGATCTCTGGCTTTGGGTTCCCTATCTGATTTTTGTCATGGTTCTTCTCAATCGGGCCCGGCGCTTGAAAAAACGAGTCGCCGAACTCGTCGGAGCCGCCGCCCAGAACTGCGGCTTTGATCGCGTCAAGGGCTGAATAGAACCAGTCATTTTTTGGGTTCCACTCCCTCCAAGTGTTCCTGAGCAAAAATCAGTGGTTTTAAATTATTTTCTGTCTTGAACGACCTCGTCTCTGACTACGATTTCCCTCTGCCCACGGAGCTGATCGCGTCCCGCCCTCTGCCGGAACGCGACGCCTCCCGCATGATGGTCATTGACCGGGCGACGGAAAATATTGCCCACAGGCACTTTCGCGACCTGGCGGAGTATTTCCAACCCGGCGACCTAGCCGTCCTGAACGACTCAAAAGTTCTCAAGGCCCGGCTTTTCTCGGCCGACGGACGCATCGAGATCTTGCTCCTCGAGCCATTGGACGCGACCTCCTGGAAGTGTCTGGTCAAACCCGGTCGCAAGATGCGAGTCGGAGCCACTTGCGAAGTTGCGGAGACAAGGGCCTGGGTACGAGAAGTGCTGCCGGATGGGACGCGGGTCGTCGAATTTTCCGCTCCTCCCGATCTCGAACATTTTGGTGCCATGCCAATTCCTCCCTATTTTCATCGGGAGGCGGACGCGGAAGATGATCTCCGCTATCAAACCGTTTTCGCGGAGGATCCCGGCTCAGTGGCCGCCCCAACCGCCGGACTCCATTTCACCTCCGAAACTCTCGCCCGTATCCCGCACGTCACCCTCACCCTGCATGTCGGCATTGGCACCTTCCAGCCCGTAAAAGTTGATCGCCTCGCAGATCACAACATGCATGAGGAACGCTACACCATCCCCGAATCCGCCGCTCAGGCCATCAACACCGCCACCCGTCTGATCGCCGTCGGCACCACCTCCGCGCGTGTCCTGGAAAGCCAGCCCCCGGGTCCGATCCAGCCCCACGCCGGCCGCACCGACATCTTCCTCCATCCGCCCCACCGCCTTCAGCGGGTGGATATCCTTCTGACAAATTTTCACCTCCCGAGGTCCACTCTCTTCATGTTGGTTTGCGCCTTTGCCAATCGTGATCTCATGCTCAGAGCCTATGCGGAAGCGGTGCAGGAACGTTACCGCTTCTTCAGCTACGGCGACTGTATGCTCATTCTCTGACGGTCCGCCGCAGATCATCGCCCCCCAGAGCGGCAAATTCCCGGCGATGCATCCTCCGATATGCCCCGGGGGCCTGACCGAGACCTGCCTTGAAAACCTGTGAGAAATGAAACCGGTCGGTGAAGCCAGCCGCGGCGGCGATGTCCTCCAAGGTTCGATCGCTGGAAGTCAGCCACTCCGCCGCAAGGGCGATCCGGTGTTCCCGCCCGAATCGTGCGGGCGTCATTCCCACCCCATGGCGAAATTGCCGGATGAAATGGTCTTCGCTCATGCCACATAAGGCGGCCAGTTCCTGATTCGAGGCCGGAGAGCCGATCCGTTCCTGCAGGCAATCCATGGCCGGCTGAATCCGCACCATCTCCTCCCGCCACGGGAACCGGCCCCCCGCCGTCGCCACCTCCCGGGACAAGAGGGAAGCCACCGAGGCATTGGCAAGAACGGTCGCCCAGCAGAGATGCGAGAAATTCCCGCCCGACTGCAATTCCCTCCTCCATTGACGACAGACCGTCATCAAAGCCGGATGGGAAGGAAGCTGGACCGGACGGGAAAATGAGCTTTGCAAAAGCCCCCAGGGCATTCCCCGCACTTCAAAGTGAATATAGTCCTGCACCACCTCCCGGGAGAGGCCGGTTTGAAATCGGACCCAGGCCGGGACCATCCACAATTCACTCTTCCCCATGGGCAGACGCTCCCCCCGGTGCATAAGCCATGCCCCGGTCCGTCCCTGAATATACAATCGCCAAAAAGGACTGCATAAGTCCAGATTCCAGGCCGCTCCCAGCCGCATGGTCCGCGATTCCAGAAGGGATACCTTCAAACGTCGGATAAACTGTTCTCCCGAGGTCGGCAGCGTATCACCAATTTCCATAAACGGAATTCTACATATTTTTGACGATGGAATCCATAGCCAAGATCAGGAAAATCCGCTCTCCTGGGAAGCCCAATTCGATCTATCTCATGAAACTCAAATCGCTCCCCTTCCGTCAGGTTCACCTCGATTTCCACACCTCTCCGCACATTCCAGAAATCGGGGCTAAATTCGACAAAGCCCGTTGGCAGGACACCCTGCAGGAGGCCCGGGTGAATTCGATCACCCTCTTTTCCAAATGCCATCATGGCTGGAGCTACCATCCCACCACTGTCGGAAAAATGCACCCGCATCTGAATTTCGACCTCCTTCGCGCCCAGTACGACGCCTGCAAGGAGATCGGAGTGGCCGTGCCGGTATATCTCTCAGCCGGGGTGGATAATCTGGCTGGCGAAGAACATCCCGAGTGGCGGGAAATCAACGCCGAGGGAACATACGCTGGATGGACGGCATCGCCTCTCAAACCTGGTTTTCTCAGCATGGACTTCCTCAGCCCCTATCTCGATTACCTCTGTCTGCAAATCGAGGAAGCGGCCCGGCTGTTTCCGGATTGTGACGGAATCTTTTTGGATATTATTTCCCAATCTCCGGGGGTTTCCAAATGGCGCTTGGCTCAGATGGCGGCGAAGGGATGGGATGCGGAAAAACTGGCAGACCGTGAGCAATCCGCCCAGGCCGCCCTGCTGAGCTACTTCGAGCGCACCACCACCGCCGCCAAAACGTCAGATCCAAACATGCCCATCTTCCATAATTCCGGTCACATCCCCCGGGGCAGCCATGATCTTTTGAAGTTTTTCAGTCACTTGGAATTGGAGTCCCTGCCCACCGGCGGGTGGGGCTATGACCACTTTCCCATGTCGGCAAAATATGTCATCAATCTCGGCTTCGATTTTTTAGGCATGACTGGCAAATTCCACACCACCTGGGGCGAGTTCGGAGGACAAAAGCATCCCAACGCCCTCCGCTACGAATGCGCCGCCATGTTGGCCTTCAATGCCAAATGCAGCATCGGCGACCAGCTGCATCCGAATGGCGAACTTGATCCCACCACCTACCGATCGATCGCCGCCGCCTACCGTGAAGTGGAAGCGAAGGAACCATGGTGCCAGGACACCCGCCCTGTCTCGGACATCGGCGTTCTGTCGAGCGAGGCGGAAAACCATTCCGATCGCCAAAACGCTCCGGACGAGGGCGTCACTCGCACCCTCCTCGAGGGCCACTTTCTTTTCGAACTCGTTGATCGGGAAATGGATTTTTCCCGGTTTAAATTGTTGATCCTGCCGGACGACGTCCGGATCGACCCCGCCCTCAAGGCCCTCCTCGACGCCTATATGGCCCAAGGCGGAAAGATGCTCCTAACCGGTGAGAGCGGTCTCTGGAACGACCGGGCGGAATTTGCCTTCGACCTCGGGGTGGACTATTCTGGACCCAGTGAGTTCGCTCCGGACTTTGCTCTCCCTCAGCCAGAATTTCGGGCGGAGTTTGTCTCCACGCCTGTGGTCATGTATCTTCGTTCCCAGCGGATCCGCGCCACCTCGGGAGACTCTCTCGGACAAATTTATGACCCGTACTTTAACCGGACCTTCCGTCATTTTTGCAGCCATCAACACACTCCGTTCCGAACCGAGGCTTCTGGATTTGACTGCGGCGTGCGCCACGGGGAGATCACATATCTGGCCCATCCGGTCTTTTCGCTCTACCGCACCTACGGAGCGGTCGTGCACCGGGAGTATATCACTAAAGTGATCTCATCTCTCCTTGGTGCCCAACCCACCCTGCAAATCAATCTGCCCTCAACCGCACGCGTGGCCCTCAACCATCAAGCGACGGCTCATCGCAAGGTGCTTCATCTCCTCTTCGCCAATACGGTCGCCCGGGGGGGCAGCATGAACCTGTCTGGGGGCACGGTCGCGTCCAACGGCCTGACCATTGAAGTCATCGAGGAATTGCTCCCACTTCGTGAGCTTCGAATTGCGCTGCGGGATCAGCCTCCCCTGAAAATGGTGACGCTGGAACCTCAGGGCACGGAACTTTCCTTTATTCAGTCAAATGGCGTCGTCGAATTTCAAGTGGATGAATTCACCTGCCATCAAATGGTCGCATTGACCGAGGCCTGAGACGCGGCGATTTAGGATCTTTCCGAGAAAAACGCGACATAAGCGTCTGCGCGAACCCTCTGGGGCTTCGGCAATGTTTTGCATGCCGGGCAGCCCTTTGCTACGAATTCAAGGTTCTGGGAAAAGATAAAGACACGCATGATGAAGAGGAATCCACCAAGGGACCCCCGCGCCAGAAAAGATGGCTGAAACGTCTCGGGATCGGGATTTTCGGGCTCGTGCTATTGCTGGCCGTCCTTCATCGCCCAATTTTCTTCGCTGGCACCCGATATCTTCTGAACCGGGTGGCCCAGCAACAGCAACTCGACCTCTCCTACGAGATACGGGGGTCAATTTTCACCACTTTGTCGGTGGTGGACCTACGGGCGACCCCGACCGAATCCGGTCCAATCCAACGATTGGATATCGGAACGCTGAATCTGACCTACAGTCTGTGGAACCTCATCCGGGATGGCTTCCCTGCCTTTCTCAAGGAAGTCGATATCCGTAACGTCTTCATCGAACTTACGCCCGAAATCCCGCCTCCCGCCGCCAGGGGAAAGAAACCCCAATCCTTCAAATTTCCTGCTCTTTTTCCCGAACTGCTCAACCTTGAAAACTTCAACCTCCTCATTCACTCTCCACAAGGAGACACGACGCTGGAAGGCTTTTTCTTCAGCCTGCTGCCTGACCGCCCCGGGTCATTGAAGCTCCAAACCCTCGACATTCCTGGAGTGCGCCGTTGGACGGATATCGCCGCCGCCACCACCTATCGAAAGCGCAATCTGGTTCTTTCCGATCTCTTTGTCGGCACCGAGATCGCCTTACGGGAACTCAACCTCGACCTGACTGAATTAGAGAAAGCCGAATTGAGCCTCGGGCTGAATGGCACCTTCTTTGACGCGCCGGTTCATCTGACCGCGCGGGTCACCGATCTCAATCGCTCCAATCATCTCACTATGAAGGCCGAGGCCAGCGAACTGGTTTTTGAGCCTATGTGGGAATATTTTCATTTGTCGATGCCCGTCTTGGGTGAATTGGAACACCTGGACATCACATTCGAAGGCACCGCGGACCGGCCCACAGACTGGCAGGGAGCAGCCACCGCCAAACTGAAAAACCTAAGCTATGACTCACAAGTTCTCGGCGAGGTCACCCTCGAAATGTCCGCAGAGCACGGCCTGGCTCAGGTCGCACTCAAGAATGAATTCGACAACCGAAATTCCCTCACTGTGAATGCGGAAGGAGAACTGCCGACCACGCTGGAGGGTTTCACACGGACCAGGGCGAAGGGCCAAGTTCATCTCCTGGCTCCGGAAACGGAACGACTGCATTTGCCGGAGCCTTTGGTCGGCGATCTCGCAGCCACAGGAGATTTCACCCTGGCGGATGGGCTCTTAATTGCCAATCTGATGGTGACCTCCCAAAAACTGGCGGCGGCAGAGGCCGAACTGACCGATACCGAATTTTCGCTCAGACTGGAGAAAGACCTCTCACTTCCGGCCGATGCGCCATTCTTCCAAACTCTTGCCACCACCTCGGAAGGAACCGTTAAGCAAGCCCGCTTTCGGGATTACGTGGCCGAGGCCCTGAGATGGAAGGCCACCTCGCGAGAAGAACGCGTCACCGTGGAAGAACTGGCCTTGAGCAAAGAATCCAACACCACCCGGATCAGGGCGAACTATCTTCTCCCGCCAGACGGAACCTCATGGTCCGACCAACCGTTCCACACGGAATTCTCCGTCGAAGCGCCAAATTTGGCAGCCTTCGTCGTCCCCGACAGCGTGACGAAATTGAAAGGTCGGCTTCGCATCACAGGAAAGGCCCGACTACGAAATCAATTGATCAATGGCGAACTCGCCCTCGAAGGCCACGACATTGAGGCCAACGGCATTCCAATTCAGAACGCCGAGATTCATGCCACGGCTACGGACAATCAAGTCTCCCTTGCCCTCCTCCATCTCGCACTCGATGACAAGAACCACATTGAAGGATCTGGGAACGTTCAATGGGGAGATGGACTCGCTTATCAGGGAGACCTCAACGTCCACCTGACTGATCTCTCGATTTTCCAATCCCTTCTCGGCGAAGGGCCTGATCAGCCTCGTCTCGGTGGGGCACTCACACTCCTTTGGAAGGGAGAGGGCGACACCCAAACGCCCCGACACTCCGGCACGGCAAATCTCGATCTCACGGAGGGACAATTCAGCAATCAAAAAAATCTAACCGCTCAATTCAAGGCCACGTATGGCGGGGATCACATCAACATCCCGGATTTCCTCGCCTCCTCCGATTTTGGTCGGGTCGCATTTTCCCTCTTTTGGAGGGACAACCAACTCAAAGTCACCGACCTCGTAGTGCGCCAAAACAAAATTTCACTTCTGGAAGGACAGCTCGCCCTGCCTCTCCGTCTGGCGGAATGGAAGAATCCCGCGCGTTTCATTCCGCCAGACGAGCCGGTTCGATTGATTCTCAAATCCAAAAAACTGGATTTGCCCACCATCCTTCGCGCCACGGGACATAAAGACCCACCCCTTGTTGGTACGGCTGACCTCGATGTGGATGTCCAGGGGCCCCTTCGCACCCTGCAAGGTCGTCTGACCCTGCGCGCCAGTGGTCTGCAATCTCCAGCCGCCAACCAATTAGCCCCGGCCAGCGTCTCTCTCGACGTCACCTTGCAGAATAACCAACTCTCTCTCGATGGGACGATTCAACAAAAGCGGGTCGAGCCTCTGCGCCTCACGGGCCGGCTGCCCTTTGACGCCGCCACTATTCTGGAACGCCGCCAATTGCCTCCAGAGACGCCACTGGACCTCAAAGTCCAATTGCCCCGATCCTCGCTGGACTTTCTCTCGGCGATCATCGCGCCAATCCGCCAGAGCCGTGGATTTGCCGCCGTGGATGTGACCGCCAACGGCACTCTGGCCCAACCCATCCTCAATGGCTCCCTTTCGGCCCGTCTCGATACCCTCCGATTTTCCGACCCCATGCTTCCGCCCATAGATGGCTTCGATCTTCGCGTGGACTTCGTTCCCGGTCGCATCTCGCTCACACGATGCAACGGGGGAATTGCAGGGGGAACATTTTCCCTCGGCGGCAAGGTGGATTTCACCCTCCTTCACGAAGCCATCCTGGATCTGCGTTTTCGATGCAAGAACGCCCTTGTGCTTCAGAATGATGCCATGACCGTGAGAGTCACCAGCGATCTGGGGATCAGTGGTCCCTGGCAGGCGGGAACCGTCAAAGGAACCGCCGACATTACCCGCAGCCGGTTTTTCAAAAACATCGACATTCTCCCCATCGCATTGCAAGGGCGTCCCGCGCCCCAACCACCCGAGGAGTTCCCCGCAGTCAGCTTTCCCAAACCACCCCTCCGCGATTGGAAGTTTGATGTGGCCATCCGAACCGCCGATCCCTTTCTCGTCCAAGGCAATCTGGCCAATGGCCGCATCACGGCCAATTTGCAAATGGGCGGCACCGGATTGGCCCCTTGGTTGGACGGCAAAATAGAAATCCGGAAACTCACCGCTTCGCTCCCCTTCAGCCGCCTTGAAATTCAATCCGGCGAGATCTTCTTCGATCGCCAGCACCCCTTCATGCCCCAGTTCAATCTCGATGCCACCTCAAACATTCGGGACTACCGAGTCACCGTCTCCCTGGCCGGACCAATCACCGATCCCCAGACATTCTTTGCCAGCGAGCCTCCCCTGACCCAAGCGGCCGTCGTCTCGCTCCTTGCCACCGGTCTGACGCCCCAAGAGTTGGGCAACAACCCTGGAGCACTTGCCGGTCGTGCTACCATGCTGCTGTTTCAACAACTCTACCAACGCGTCTTCCAGCGCAATGCCCGCCCGAGCAGCAACACATCGTTTTTGGATCAAATACGTTTTGATATCGGCATCACCGATCCCAAGTCCGGACGGCAATCCACGACCGTGGGAGTTCCTCTGACCAAACAATTTATGCTCACCGGAGGCATGGACGTCGGAGGCGATTTTCAAGGACAGGTCAAATACCTGATTCGTTTCAAATGAGAACGCTCATTTTTTTCCTTCTCTTGACCGGGTCGCTCCTCGCCCAGGATGATTCGCCCCCGGAATACGAGTCTCCCGCGGACCCCGATCTCCTTCCGCCGTTGGACGCCCCGCTCCCCGATCTAAAAGGCAAACTTGCCGTCTCCTTTGTCGGTGCGACCGCCTTTGCCAAAAATCAACTGCGCACCGGCATCATTCGGCAAATCCAAACTATTGAACAATTTGGGCTCGATGCCCCCAATGCCTACGACGCCAGGTACTACCTTGAAGCATTTTATCACAATCATGGATACGCCCACGCGGAAGTGGCCGACACCATCGAGGGCCCCTGGTCGCTTCGCCTCACGATTAAAGAAGGGCCCCGGGCCCTGATCGGAGACATCCACATCACCGGCAACCACACCTTCACCACCGAGGCCCTGATGAAATATCTCCTCGGTCCTCTGCGCGAAGCCAATCCGCGCATTCGAAAAATCACCGACCTGCCAGTCGATGATGAAGCCCTCTATGGCGGCACCGATTTGATCCGCCGCTTCTACGCGTCTAGTGGATACCTCAACGCGAACGTGGAAGCTCCGGTCATCACGTACAATGCGGAACAAACCTCCGCCACCATCGAACTCACGCTCACCGAAGGCATCGCCTTCCGCTTCGGTGCCATCCACTTCACCGGATCTCCCGCCCTACCCCGCCAAGAAATGCTGGCCGTCATGGCGAAACAGACCAAGAGTATTTACACCAATGGCCGGCTCGATGCCGCCACCCGCGCGTTGGAAGACCTCTATCAGAAACGCGGATATTTTACTTCCACCGTGCTCCCATCCGCCGACCCGGAGACCGCCCGGGACGGAATGGTACCGGTCACTTTCGAAATTGAAGCAGGGCCGATCTACCACTTTTCGGGCGTCACCGTGACCGGCAATGAAAGAGTCAAACCATCCTTCATCCAACGTCGCCTGCGCAATTTGCAGGGGAAACCCTATAATCCCGCCGCCATTGAAAAGAGCTTTCGTGAACTTAATCAGACCGGACTTTTTCAAAACCTGCGGATGGTCACTGAAGCCGAGCCCGGCGACGCGGTTCGCCTTGATGTCACCGTGGAGGAGGCCAAAACCAAGGAGTTCAGCTTTGGTCTTGGATACGCCAGCTACTACGGCGGGCTCCTCAGCGCTAGCTACCGGGATTTGAATTTCTTAGGGAATTCCCGACCCTTTAGCGTCAACCTCGAAGCAAGCCAAAAGAGCCTGAACGGAGATATCCTCTACACGGACCCCTGGTGGTTCGACAGCGACTACAAACTGCAAGCGCGCCTCTTCGCCAACAACGAAGACCTGAAGGGATATTCCACCATCGCGTTCGGGGTTCAGCCCACAATTTCACGAGACCTCACCGAGCATTGGAACGTCTCCACCTTTGTCATTGCGAAATATGTCACCACCTATGATATCGAGATCAAACCGGCCAGTCTCGTCGGACGCGAGGACTATTCGGTGGTATCCATCGGATTCACCCAAACCCTCGACTATCGCAACAGCCCCACCCTGCCGACCCGGGGATATATTTTCAGCACGACCGTGGAGGTCGCTCCGCAGGGCCTCGGAGACGTGTCGTTTGTCCGCGGCCTGGGACGCTTTTCCTACTATCTGCCGGTGACAACCAAATCCACCTTCGCACTCGGAGCCCGCGCCGGAGTCATCGCGCCACTCGGCGGACAAGGACTTCCCATTGACGAACGCTTTTTTAGTGGCGGTGCCACCACGGTGCGCAGCTTTTCCGAGTTCTCCCTCGGTCCCCGCGATCGCTCAGGCTATCCCCTCGGAGGTCAGGCGTTCACCGTCTTCAATGCCGAGTATATCTTCCCGATCATCGGTGACCTCCACGGTGCCGTCTTCGTCGATGCCGGCAATGTCATTTCCAAAGCGGAAGACTTCGGACTCGAAAACATGCGCTACGCAGTGGGCGCAGGCCTCCGCTACAACCTCCCCATCGGATCGCTGCGCCTTGACTACGGACTCAATCCCGACCCCAAGAACGGCGAAGCCCAGGGCGCGTTCCACTTTGCGGTGGGAGTGGCGTTTTAGAAGGATTGCCTCCCGGCGATACATCGTGTCGCCCTCTTTTACGAAGCGCTATCGCGCGG
>CALBXK010000161.1 GCA_937890535.1 uncultured Spartobacteria bacterium | reverse complement strand
AATCGGGACCGCCTTCGTGCTCGGCGCCGGTCTGGGCACCCGGCTGCGGCCTCTCACCGACGATCGCCCCAAACCCCTGGTGCCGATCTTTCACAAGCCGCTCATTACCTTCGCTTTTGACCACCTTCGCGCCTTTGGAGTGAAACATTTCGTGGTGAACACCCACCACCGCCCCGAGGCGTACGAGCGTCTGCTCGGAGCCCGGAAGGGCCTCGCAGAATATGTTGGTTGTTCGGTTCGCTTGCGCCATGAACCCATCCTTCTCGACACCGCGGGGGGAATCGGAAATGTCCGCGATTGGCTCGGAGACGCGCCATTTCTGGTTCACAACGGCGATGTCGTGGCCGATTTACCGCTGGACCGTTTGATGGCGGAGCATGCCGAGCAAGCCAATGCCGCCACCCTGGTTCTCCGCCGATCCGGGGGTCCCCTGCAGGTGCAATTTGATGAAGACCGTCGGGCACTCACCGATATTCGTGGAATGATCGGTGGCCGTTCAGAGCCCGCGTTTCTTTTTAGCGGAGTCTACGCCCTCTCCCCGGCAGTCTTTCGATACATTCCCAAGGAGGGACCGCTTTCCATCGTGCCGGTATTTTTGAAGATGTTGCAGGCCGGCGAGAGAGTCGGCGGAATCATCCTCGATGAGGGGATCTGGTTTGATCTGGGTACGCGGGAGTCCTATCTGCAGGCCCATCGATTTTTTTCCCCGGCGTCAACCCATCCGATACAGCTTTCCTATGAGTTGGACCGTCCCTGGCCCGTCGCCGTGCACCCGGAGGCCGAAATCGGGGAAGAGGTCGTTCTGGAAGGAGCCACGGCCCTCGGCGCCCGGGCAACCGTTGGTCATGGGGCCCACTTGACCGATTCCGTAGTCTGGGAAGATGCGAAAATAGCTTCCCGTTCGCGGTTGGAGGCTTGTATCGTGCGGGACGGTCGCAGCGCCGCCGGAGAATGGTCGGCCGCGGATCTCTAAATCATGCTTTCCAGCCAGGTCATCGAAAAAACTCTTGAGCGTTTCCCCACCTACACGGCGGATCATTTTTCGGTGGTTCCGCTGGAAAAAGGGGGATCCGGACGCAAATTTTATCGTGTCTTCGGACGGGAGGGGGGGTCGATGATTGTAGTAAAATACACCAATCATCGCGCGGAGAACCGCCATTATGTGGATATCGCCGAGTTCCTCGCCCGGGAAAAAATCCAAGTCCCTCGCATTGATTTTCATGATTCGGTGGAAGGGCTCATTTGGATGCAGGATCTCGGCGAAGATGATCTCTGGGCGCATCGGGAAAATTCCTGGGAGGATCGCCGCCCGCTTTATGAGGCGGCCTTGCGGGAAGCGGGCAAATTGCACGCCGTGGATCTGAGGAGGGAAGACGTTGCGCAGCTCGAATTGCAGCACGAATTTGGAGAACCTCTCTACCTTTGGGAACAGACCTATTTTTTTGAGAATTGCCTGCAGGCCCATTTTGGACTCGCTGCAGAAACGGTTCGCCGGCAGGCAGAGTCACCGGTTCTGCGGGATATTTTATCGCATCTCGCCGCCCAACCCAAAGTGCTGGTCCATCGGGATTTTCAATCGCAGAACGTGCTGACGCAGGGAGCGGGTGCCTGGCTGATCGACTTCCAGGGGATGCGGCCCGGCTTGGCCCAATATGATGTGGCCTCGTTGCTCTATGATCCCTATGTGAATCTGACGACCGGGGAGCGGGAAGAGCTCCTGGGCTTCTACAAGCAGGAATGCGGTCCACCAGGGAAAATGGTTTCCCCGGATTTTGACGACGTCTTTTACCGGTGCGCTCTGCAGCGTCTCATGCAGGCCCTCGGGGCCTATGGGTTTCTTGGGCTCCAACAGGGTCGGCCGGAATTTCTCGCCTACATCCCCGCGGCCCTCCGCTCCCTGCGGGAGGTGGCCACCCGCATCGACGGATTGAACGAATTGACCACCCTGCTTGACGATTTGCCATGATTCCAAATCACCCGGAAACTCTCATCATTCAGAACGTGTCGCCCCAGCTCGATCAGGGAAGGCATGCGGTCAAAAAAACCGTCGGGGAGGATGTTGTCGTAGAGGCCGATATTTTTAAGGAGGGTCACGATGTGGTCTCGGCCGTCCTGAAATTCCGGCCGCTCGGGGAAAGCTCCTGGCGGGAAACGCCCATGCGCCCATTGATCAATGATCGCTGGCGAGGGATCTTTTCCATCACCGGGATCGGTAAATGGGAGTTTACTATCGAGGCTTGGGGGGACGCTTTTCTTTCCTGGCAGGAAGAGATTTCCAAAAAATACGCCGGAGGGATCCGGACCTTGCAAAGCGAAGCCTTGGAAGGGTCGGCCTTGTTGGACGAGGCCGCCAGGCGGGCCGGAAAATCTTCCGACGCGAAAAAAATCAAAGCTCACGCCTCCCGACTCAAATCGGCCGACGCCGACGGGATCCTGGCCATCGCAACGAGGGAGGAATTGACGGCCATGATGACGCTCTGGTCGGATCGCACGCTCCGTACCGAATACGCCCCGACGTTGCCGCTTTGGGCGGACCGCGAACGCGCCGCCTTTGGGGCTTGGTATGAATTTTTTCCCCGTTCCGCAGAGGGCCACCCCGAAAGGGGCTCGACGTTTCGGGATTGTCTCGGACGGGTGGATGACGCCAAAGCCATGGGCTTCGAGGTCATCTATTTTCCACCAATCCACCCCATTGGCAGAACCCACCGCAAAGGGCGCAATAACTCCCTGACCTGTGAACCCGGCGAGCCCGGAGTTCCCTACGCCATCGGCGACTCGCAGGTGGGGCAGAATGGCGGAGGACACATGGACGTTGCTCCTGAGTTGGGGACCCTGGCGGATTTTGCCTGGCTGGTGGCCGAAGTCAAAAAGCGGGGAATGGAGATCGCTCTCGATTTTGCCATCAATTGCTCGCCCAACCATCCCTACGTGACCGAACATCCCGAGTGGTTCTTCAAACGTCCGGACGGCACGATCAAATACGCCGAGAATCCTCCAAAAAAGTACGAGGATGTTTATCCGTTGAATTTTCACAACCCCGACTGGAAGGGACTTTGGCAGGAGATGCACGATATCATCGCCTTTTGGTGTGAGCAGGGGGTGCGCATTTTTCGGGTCGATAACCCCCACACAAAACCGGTGGCGTTCTGGGAATGGCTCATCACGGAAATCCATACGAAATACCCCGACGCTCTCTTTCTCAGCGAGGCATTTACGCGTCCGAAGATGATGCAGACCCTGGCCAAAGTGGGGTTCACCCAGAGCTACACCTACTTCACCTGGCGGAATACAAAATCTGAACTCACCGAATACCTCACCGAGCTGACCCAAACGGAGATGAAGGACTATTTCCGGGCCAATTTCTTCACCAATACCCCGGACATTCTCCCCGTCATGCTCCAACAAAGCGGCCGGCCGGGGTTTATGATCCGGGCCATCCTCGCCGCCACACTCTCGCCCGTCTATGGCATCTACAGCGGGTTCGAATTGTGCGAGGCCACTCCGCTTCCCGATCGCGAAGAATACCTCGACTCGGAAAAATATCAGTTCAAGGGACGGGATTGGGACGCCCCCGGAAACATCAAGGACACCTTGACCCGTCTCAATGCCATCCGGCGGGATCAACGCGCCTTTCAAGAATACGCCAACCTCCGCTTCCACCCCGCCGAAAATGAGAACATTCTTTTTTTCAGCAAGACCACCACCGCCGGAGACAACCTCATCCTTGTGGCGCTGACCCTGGACCCCTTCCAGCCCCAAACCGCCTTCGTCCATGTCCCCCTGTCGAAATTCGGGATCGGAGACACGGACACCTATCAAGTGGAAGATCTGCTCAACGGAGAGAGCTTCCTTTGAAACGGTGAGAGAAATTTTA
>CALBXK010000160.1 GCA_937890535.1 uncultured Spartobacteria bacterium | reverse complement strand
CGTCGGCAGCCCGCCGCAGGGCGCGGGGAGTGAGAGAAGCATCGTCGTAAAGGACGGCAACGGTCATGAAGGCACGGGCGGCGTCCGGGTAGTTGCCATTGGAAAATGCGATCTCTCCGGTCAGGAGACGTCCCTCGGCATTGAGACGGCCTTCGGGCTGAAGAAGGAGAGACTCGTCACAAAGTTGGGTGGCCTTATCGAATTCCCGTCCCGCCAGGGCCACCGCGGCCTGGGCCTGCAGTCCCCGGGCCCGGCGACTGGGGTCGCGGGCGGATTCAAGATAGCGAGCGACAATCGGACCGGCCGCGGCATTTTTTCCCAGACGAATCTGGGCTTCGGCGAGTTCGATGAGAGCTTCGGGATCGGCCGTCTTGGGGTCCGCCGCAACCGGGAGGAGAAATTTTTCCGCGGCGGCATAGTCGCCATCCTCAAAGCTCTGGCGTCCCAACCAGCGGGTGATCTCGACCGGCACGGCAACGCTGGGATATTTTGCGATGGTCTTCACAAGGGCGTCGCGATCCTGGAGGTAATAAAGGCAGAGAATAATCCGCAAGGTGGCGCGTTCCGTGTACTGCCCAGGATCGAGGGTGCGAGCCGCCTCCAAGTTGGGGAGGGCGGCCTTGTAATCCTTGTTCTCAAAGGCGGCCCATCCGATCCAGAAGTTGGCCTGCCCGGCGGCGGAGCTCTTGGGATAGTCTGCGAGCAATTCCTTAAACACGGCAATCATGGCCTCGTAGTCCTTCTGCTGGCCCAAAATGAGCGCCTTTTGCTGAAGGGCGAGTTCACGTTCCGGACTTTTGGGATCCGCGATGAGGCGATTGAAATCCTCCAGCGCCGCGGGATAATCGCGGCCTTGCTGGAGGGCGAGACCCCGTTGGATGAGCGCGGACGCCAGAGTTGGGCTTTTGGGATTTTTGGTGATGTATTCGTTGAAGGTTTTGACCGCTCCGGCGGCATCTCCGGTCTGGGACTGACACCAACCGAGCTTGAAGAGCGCCTTGGTTTTCAGTTCGTCGGAAAGTTCCTCGGTCAGCAACCCCCCGTAGATGGGACCAGCCTCGGCATATTTTTTGTCCTTAAAGAGAGCCTCGGCCTGCAGGAGATGGACCTGAGCGCGTTCTCGGGGATTGGTGGACTCTTTCAGAAATTTCTCAGTTTCGGCCCAGAGCGCCGGATCATTGAGTTGGTACATGCTGACCAAGCGGTGGAAGCGAGCGTTCTGAGATGGTGCCGACTCCGGAAACTGGATGAGGAGACGGTCATAGGTCGCTCGGGCAGCGCGGGCATTTCCGGACTGCCGGTAAGAATTGGCGGAGAGCAGAAGCATCTCGGCAGCCGCCTCGTCAGGAAGGGTCATGGGAGGATGTTCCGCCATGGTGGATACTATTTTGTAGTCGCCAAGATCGTAGTGGAGCCGCATCGACCCGAGAAAAGCGACGGGCTTCCACTCCCCGGGTTTCTTGAGGCCGAGAACCAGTTCGAAAAATTTGAGGGCCTTCTTTTTTTGTCCGGATTCAACCGCGAGGGCCGCCGCCTTGACCGCGGCTTCGGCCCGGACCGCATCCGGCCCCGGAGCTGTGGCCATGCTGCTGAAACGCTCGAGCGCTTCGTCCTTGCGGCCGGCGGCGGCAGCCGACTCCGCCAGGGCCAGCAGAGCATAGTTTCGGTAGGGGTTGTCGGTTTTGACCTCCGCGACTTCGCCATAGGCTTTGTCCGCCTTCTCGGGATGATCAAGACGGGCATGACAACGGGCGAGATTGTAAAGCGCGGAGAGCCGGACTTCGTCGCTGGTGGCCTCGGCAGCAGCTAGGTTGAACTGGATCAACGCCGGTTCAAATTTTTCTTCGCCAAACAAATATTCCCCGAGGCGGTAGGCGCCGGCACCGGCGAATTCTCCGGTTTGGAACTCCATCAAGAGGCGTTCGTAGCCATTGCGGGCGGCGTCACGATTGCCAAGCATGCGATGACATTCCGCCAGCCGGAAGAGGGCCATGTCGCGGCCCGCAGCCTGGGGATGGACGATGAGAAACTTCTCATACTCGGTCAGGGCGTAGTCATACACCTTCCGGGCATAAATGCTATTGGCAAGCTGGAGTTCCGCCGCAGCGGCATCCTCCGCGGAGCGAGTGGCAGGACTGAGTCGGATGTCCCCATTCTTGTCGCTGGATGGCGAAGGGGCCGGATCGACCTCCACCCGACCTGAGGGCCGATAAGGGACCTCCGCCTCTTGGGCCGGGCTTTCCTCAGGCGATGCCGTCGGCTCCGGCGCCGGAACGAATGGGGAACTCGACGGAGAACCCGTGGGTTCGACCGGCAGAGCCTTCCGGATTTCCGGCGCTGGACGGCTCGGAGTCGGGATCGCGAAAATTGGGGAACTTGGGGATTGCCCTCCAGGCGATGGGGAATCGACCGGCAGGGCGCGGCGAATCTCCGGCGTCGGCTGGGCAAAAACCGGCCGAGTCGCCTCGGCGCGGCGCACCTCGGGCTGCCAGGCCGGCGCGGTCTGGGCCCTGCTCAAACCGGCTGAAGCGAGCAGAAGAATGGCTGCGGTGCGATGAAGGATCATGCGGAAAGGGCGGTATTGGTTGGCCTGAGGCGGGCCGTTCTGGATCTTCAATCAACCATAATGCTCGCCGCCCCCATTATTCCGGCTTGCTGGTGGCGAAGGCCACATTCCAAATATTTGCGGCCCGACATATATCGAGGACGGCCACCACCGAACGATATTCGGCTTCCTGGTCGCCACGCAGCACCACCGCCTGATCGGGATACAATTCGGAGATGCGGGTCAGACTCGACTGCAAATCTTCCGGCGTCATCGCTCGGCGATTCATCACCACCGATCCATCGCGGCGGACGTTGAGAATGACCTCCCCGACAGGTCGGCGGTTTTCTTTACCCTCCTTCGCGGCCGGGATCCGCACATCGATCTCGGCCTCGTTTCGGGCGAAATTCCACGTCATGATGAAGAACACCAGGAGAAAAAGGAGAATATCCACCAAGGGAGCGATCTGAAAAACGATGCGCTCAGGATAAACGTGGGTCCGAAAATTCATGGAGGAAGCTATCGATCGGAAGATTTTTCGGCCTGAGCTGTGCTGGCACTGAGCTGAGCCATGAGCTGGGCCGTGGCAATCTCCATTTCTGAAATCATGGATTGGGTGCGTCCCCGAAAAAATGCATACGCGGCCATGGCGGGAATCCCGATGAGGAGTCCGGTGGCGGTGGCGATGAGCGCCTCGCCGATCCCCTGAGCCAGCAGGGTGGGTCGGGTAGCGGCGGCATCAACCGCGATGACGCCAAACGATTGCACGATTCCCATGACCGTTCCCAGCAGTCCCAGCATGGGAGCGATGGTGCCGATGTCGGCCAGGTAGGAGACCTGCTGGTTGAGGGCGCTGGCCTGTCGCATCCCCTCGGTTTGCGCGATCTCGCGGGCTTCGGTGAGAGTGGCCCCTGGGTTTTGGGTCATGAATTCCATCACCCGGCGCAGGATGCGGGCCGCCGCTTCATTGTGGCGGTTGGAAATGGCGACGAGGCCGAGATGATCGTTTTTTCGAATCAGGGCGGTGGCGGTCTCCATAAATCGGCGGGAAACAACGGCCCCACGTCGCATGGTCACCAGATAGATCAGCACCAACATGACCGTGATGACTGACAGCGCCCCCAGCGGAATCATCGTCGGACCTCCCGAGGCGACGACCTGCCAAAGGTTCATGGCCTTGGTGGGAAGGTCCCCCACCCCTTCGGGCGGGACGGTGGATTGGGCCAAAAGCGGAGCGGCAATTAGGAACGACGCAAACATCGGAAGAGCGATTTTCATCTGAAGGGATTAAAATAGTAGCTTCCCGCCGCTTCGCAAGCGTGTGATATGATGAATCTATGCCCGTTGATCTCCAGGCCCGCCTCAGGGACGTCCCGCACAAGCCGGGCGTCTATGTGATGCGGGATCGTTTCAAGCGCGTAATTTACGTCGGAAAGGCCCGTGATCTTCGCAAGCGGCTGGCCAACTACTTCACCCCCTCCAGCGCCAATCAGGCCGACATCAAGACCCGGGCCCTTATCGACAGCATCTGGGACTACGAATGGCACCTGGTCAAAAGCGACGCCGAAGCCGTCCTCTATGAGGGGCGACTCATCAAGGAGTTTCGACCCAAGTACAACATCAGCTTCCGGGACGACAAACGCTTCCTCCTTGTGCGGGTGAATCTCAACGATCCCTGGCC
>CALBXK010000159.1 GCA_937890535.1 uncultured Spartobacteria bacterium | reverse complement strand
GCAGGGCGTGAGAGCGACCGGCATCGGCTGTTTCTTCGACGATCCCGTGCATGAATTGATGGGCCTGCCGGTGCGGGGCACGCCGACAGACCTCCCGGACGACGCCTTCCAAAGCCTTTACCATTTCACCGTGGGCGGCCCTCAGGAAGACGGGCGGCTCGCGACCCGCGCCGCCTACCACCACTTGGAACCACCGGTCCGTTCGGACGCGAACCATCGCCACCCGCTCGTGTAGTATTCGAGCATATTGACACTTCAGCCCATGCACGACACCCCACGCTACCTTAGAAGGAATTCCGCTCCTACGCTCTTGGCTTTGGGTCGGACAAGAACGTTTCTCCCACCGACTGGAACAACTCCACCTGGCAGCTCAAAAATCGCATCACTACGCTTGCGCAGTTGGAGGAGCATCTGACGCTGGCCGCGCATAAAATGTGCGGTCCGACCGGCTTTGGGGTATTGTATGGCCGAGGCGAACGGCTCGAAGAAACCCCGCCGTATCAGGGCGGCGGCGAGATGATTCTCTCCGTCGATTACCATAAGAGCACGTGGAAGGACGCGCCGCACAAATTCGAGGCCGGCACGCCGGACATTTCCGGCGCCATCGGGCTGCACGCAGCCATGGATTATCTCGACCGTATCGGCCGCGACCGCATCGCGCAGCACGACCAGGAACTCGGCGCGTATGCGTTCGAGAAGCTGGCCGCACTCAAAGGCATCCGGCTCTTCGGCCCGACCATTGGCGGCCGCGCGGGTCTGGTAAGCTTGCTCCTCGACGGCGTCCACGCGCACGATGTGGTAACGCTATGCCAGGTCATGAAGGAATGGGAGAAGGGAGTGTTGCACCAAAAGTGGCTTCCTAATCCAAACAAACATGCGTCAATCTGAAGGCGCCGATTCCTTCAAGACAGCTGCGATTCAATGAAAAATCGAGGAAGGAGATTCAAACTTGCTTCAACAAGAATGACCCCTTCTGGATGGCGGGTGATGCCGCTTTTGGTCTGACTTGCGCCCCCTTGATCAAGCTCGCGTTTGGAAGCAAATTAAGGACATTACCGGACTTGCTCACTTGCCGATGTATTGACCAAGCCGCTTCCACGTCATCCGCCTTCTTCAGCACCGCTTCATGGAACTGGCCCGCCAAATCATGCCCGATATCAAAAATCATCGCAGCCGACTCGCTCTCCTGCGTTGTCACCCCTCAAAGCCCGATGCCAAGCAGTCAGCTCGACTTCACGAACTTCTTCGAAGTAACCCAGCCTTACGGCCCGTCTACGACAAGATGTTTGAAATCTGGGACTTGCTCCGCCCCATCACTCACCACCCAAGCCGTCGCATTGGTCAACTCCGTGTCACCAGCATACGACGCCAAACTCCGCGGGACGAATTGGGAAGCGGGGGCAATCATCGATAGCGGAGACCGGTTTTGGTGGACGCCTAAATACCTCTGGAGGATGCAATCCGGCGACGAGCCACTCATTGAAGACGTAGCCGGCAGAATGGAATCTATAGCCCAAGCAGCCGAAAACTTGCTCACCACCGCAACAAACACTGAATGCAGCGGGACGATCCGCCGTGGCCGAGGAGCGCATCGTGGCACCAAAAACGTTGGAGGTGACGCGATATGTTAGGAACAAAATACGTGAAAAGAGTTTTCTACAAATCGGGAGCTTGCCTCTTTTAAATGCGATCGTGTAATAACACGATATGATGTCTCGCCAAGCTCTTGACCGCATTGCCCAAAGGATCACCGGCGAAGACATTCGCCTTGTGGGATCCTGGGAACCTATCCCCCGGTTGATTGAATTCCGCGCAGAGTTTGCCCGCGAGTTGGGGGTTTCGGAGATTGCGTTGCTCCGGTGCCGAGACATTGTCGATATTCTCGATCTGGTAGGCGGGGAGCGTACCTCCCAGGCCAGGGACACCGGCCAGCCGAATTTTTTTTTGATTTTGTGAACGCGGGGCATCTCTTTCGTCGCATTGAGCAAGCGCAGGACTCCATTTCCGGCCTCCTAGCAGCACTTGAGGACGCCAAACGGAGTGGTGACCCATTCATGGCATGCTCCTTTGAAGCCCGTCGCAGCCATCGGCACTGGGTTGATTATGGCGAAAAGTCATGAAAAAGCCTCCGTGCCAATTTGCATACGTCCTACGCCAAGGCGCGGGAATATGGGGTCAAAGGTGACATCGCCGGGTGGGCGAGTCTACTGGGCGCCAAGATTCATCCAGTGGATTCTCCATCACGGACCTGATACCTTTCCTCAATGTGCGGACGATACGTGCGAAAGGACGGAACAACGGTTTACTCATTTTTTGAGATCGACGAGATCCGCATTGAGTGGCACCCGAGTTACAACGTCGCGCCGACCACAAAAGTCCCGGTGATCCGGCGTGAGGATGATGGTCGGCGAGAGCTGGTGGAACTGTCATGGGGGCTCCGGCCGTTCTGGGCCAAGCCGGACGCCAAGCTGCCGATGATGATCAACGCACGGGCCGAGACGGTGGCCAGCAAGCCGTCCTACAGATCAGCCTTCAAGTCCCGTCGCTGTATTGTTCCGGCCAGCGGATACTTCGAGTGGCAGAAGCTGCCGGAAGGCGGGAAGCAGCCGTATTATTTTGAGCGGGCAGACGGCAACCCGATGGCCTTCGCCGGGATCTGGGATGGGGAGACGGTTGCCACGATCACAACTTCACCCAATGCCGAAGCGGCTCTCATCCATGACCGCATGCCTGTGATCGTCGAACCCCAGAACCTGACCCTCTTCTTGGACCCAAAACCTTTGAGTGAGGACGAACGGGCTGTCCTTCTGGCCCCATCACCGGACGGAATATTGAAGGCTTGGCCCGTTTCCAAATTGGTAGGAAATGTGAAAAACAACGGCCCCGGGTTGATAGACGCAGTGTCATAAAACCGGTCGTCGCCAACGCATTCGGCTATGTCTCAACACTAGAATGCCGCTTTTTTTCGCCAAACCCAATTCTTGTCGCCAATTTGTCGCCAAAAATGCAGGCGTTTCCTTCGGTTTTGCTAGGTGTCCTTGGGTCTCCTTGTGATTTGGAGAATATACCGCAGAACCTTTATTCATGCGGTTCCCCTCGTGTTTGAGGGGGAGCGGGTGACGAGGCTCGAACTCGCGACATCAACCTTGGCAAGGTTGCACTCTACCACTGAGTTACACCCGCAGTGACTTCTAATGAAGAAGGTTTGAGACTACTCCCTGAACCCGAAACGTCAATCTGTCTTTTTGTCTCCCGACTCTCCGCAAGGGACGGACGGTCCTTGGGACTAGATTTCCCGCAGGCGGGTACAGCGGACGGCCACGTACTCGGTCTGGGGCAAGACGAATTTTCGCACCTCCACGTCGGCGCGAACGGCCGAAAATTCCTCCACGAGCATCTCCGCGATTTCCGAGGCCAGAGTCTCGATCAAGCGGCGGGGTCGGTCGCCCGCCAGAGCGGCGATGCGTTGCGTGGCCAGGTCGTAGTCCACGGTTTTGGCAATGTCATCCTGGAGTTCGGAAAAGGGAACCTGTGGGGTGAGAGTCACGTCGATAAGGAGACGCTGTGGGGCGGAACGCTCGGAGTCCGGGACTCCAATATGGGTCTCGACCTCCAGGCCCTTGATGACGATCTGATTCATGAGAGAAGGCGTTGTAAGGTGGCCAGGTCATTCACCATTACGTCGGGTCGGGCGGCGGACAATTTTTCGACATCATCAAATCCAGTCAATATCGCAACGCTCGTCACCCCGCCGTGGCGGGCGGTTTCGATGTCATGAACCATGTCCCCGACAAAAATCGTTTCCGCAGGTTCGAGATGGTTCTCGCGCAGAATTTCCAGGATTTTTTCCCGCTTATCCATGACCTGGGTGTAGGGAAATTCGAAGGCGTCGAGAACCCCCAACTGGCCGGCTTGGGCTTCGAAGTGACTGTGTTTAATGGTGCTCAGCAGAAATGTGCGGCGGGAACTGGTTCGGCAGAATTTCAAAAATTCCAGGGCCCCGGGGAGAAGCACAACCTCACCGTGCAGCCCGGAAAAGAATCGTTCGTACAGGGTATCCAGTCCCTCGTCGGTGGCCTCGGGGATAAATTCGGCGTAAAATCCGGAAAACGGGAGCCGGAAATCCCGGCGAAATTCGTCGAGGGTCAATTCCGCGCGGCCGAAGTGTTGAAAAATGGCATTGCTGGCCTTGAGAACCGGACCGAGGTCATCGGCAAGAGTACCGGACCAATCGAGGAGAATATTTCGGATCATTCGAGGAGGGGGATGGGAAGGCGGATGTCTTTAACCCGGAATCTTCTTTTTTGAGATTAACCGCGGAAGCGTATCTCGCGAATGGTGCGGGCTCCGAAGCGGGCCCGGAGTTTCTTCAGAATCTCAGGCTTCCAGGTGCGATCCAGTTCATATCGCACCGTGGGTTGCAGGACCTGAACCTGCAAGACGCCGGCCCGAACCGACACGGGCAGGGAATGGGCGGCCAGAAAATCCCCCACGATCTCCCGCCAGGCGTTCAGGATTTCCTGTTCGTTGAGGCGTTCTGTCAGGCCCAGCTTCGGAAGAAGCTTTTTCAGGGCATCCGGGACGGACACACAGCGCTCTCGACGGCTCGCGCCATCCGGCAGGCCTCGCCAATCTTGGAGAACGCGTTTCCGGATATGCTCGATGCGCATAAAAAAGAAGCTTTCACACTGGCGGAAGCCTCAGGAAATGGGGTTGGTCGCCTACTGCCTACGAACCGTCGTCGCCGATGGCTTCGACCGGACAACCTTCCATGGCCTCCTTGCAAAGGGCTTCTTCCTCGGGTGTCTCCGCCGGCTTGTACACGTAGCTGTGGCCACCGTCCTCGTCGCGTTTGAAGTTTGCCGGGGCAGTCTCGCGGCACAGGTCGCAGTCGATGCATTGATCGTCCACGTAAAATTTGCCGGCTGCGTTTTGCGTATATTTATTTTCTACATCTGCCATAGAGTTTCTCCTAGACGCCGAAAGCTACGGGCACGACAGAGGATTGCAATCGTTTTTTCGGCATGCGAAACCCATAGAAGCATTATGAAAACACCCGCACTCGACCCCGTTCTCCCCACCGAAGGGCGACATGTCCTTCATTTGTACTATGGGATTGATCATGGAGCCTGGGATCTTTTGGACGGTACGCAGAAAATTCAGGCCAAAACCGCCCTCGCTTCCCTGGTGCAGGAGATCCGCGCCACTCCAGACACCCAGTTGCTGACTTTCAGCGTTGTGACTCCCAAGGCCGAAATGGGGTTCATGTTGGTGACTCCGGACCTGCATGTGGCCGACAGCTACGCCAAACAGTTGGGTCTGGCCCTTGGGCCCGGAGTCTTGACTCCGGAGTTCAGTTGGCTCTCCATGACCGAACGCAGCGAATATACGACCAGCGATGAGGAATATGCCGTCAGCCTCGAAAAGGACGATGGCCTCGTCCGGGACACCCCGATTTTCGAGGAGAAAATGGAGGCCTTTCGCGTCCGTATGAAAAAATATGGGAAAGATCGCCTTGAGCCCACTCTACCCGACTGGCCGGTGGTCTGTTTTTATCCGATGTCGAAGCGCCGCGGCGTCGAGGGACAAAATTGGTATGCCTTGGATTTCGTAACCCGCAAGAAGCTCATGGCTGGTCATGCCCGGGTGGGACGGACTTTTTCGGGCCGGGTGATTCAACTCATCACCGGCTCGACCGGCCTCGATGATATGGAATGGGGGGTCACCCTCTTTACCAAGACAACCTCGGAGATCAAAACCATCGTCTATGAAATGCGCTTCGATGAGGTCAGTGTCCAGTACGCGGAGTTTGGAGATTTTCTCATTGGCCTGCAATTGCCGCTGGATTCGCTCTTTGCCCGGGTGAATCTGTGAATGTGATTCTGAGGCGGGAGTATAATTCGCCAGCAAACATCGAATCATAATCCGGGAGCCCACCTTGCTTTTGGTTCTGGCACCTCGAGGCACGAGTGCGCTACCGGGAAGATCTTCCCCTCGTGGTCGAGCATCTGCGGGACTACGGTGACAAGAACGCCGGGGCCGCGGCGCAGGCGTTGCAGCGATGCCATTAACGGAATTTTATCGGCGTGGCCTTTGTTGATGAACGTGGCGAGCCGGGGTGGCTTCGCGACAACCCCTCTCGGCACCTTCATCTCCCCCACGTTGCGAGGCGGTTTCCCCACCGTGATGACCTCTGCAGACCCATGACGTCTCTCCCTTAATCATGGCAGGCGAGAGCGCGAATTTCTCCAGGCTACCTTGGTTTGCACTTTGCACCATCGGGGGTGTAGGTTGGCAGGGAATTGATGACGGAAAAAATTGCCCGACTGGAAAATATCCTGCGCCTCCGTACGCCGTTGCTGGTGGCGTATTCCGGCGGGGTGGACAGCACCTGTCTGCTGGCCATGGCCCACCGCACTCTGGGAAGTTCCGTCTTGGGTGTCATCGCTGACAGCCCCAGCCTGCCCCGCGAGGCCCTGGCCGACGCCCGCCGGGTGGCGGCGGACATCGGCGTATCGGTCCGGGTGATCGCCACTGAGGAATTTTCCAATCCAGACTATCTGAGCAATCCGCCGAACCGTTGCTATTTCTGCAAGGCGGAGTTGTTCACCCGCATGAACGCGCTGGCCGCTGCGGAGGGATTCGCCGCCATCGCCTACGGCGAGAATGCCGATGACCCCGCGCACCTTCGCCCCGGCTCCCAGGCGGCTGCAAAGTTTCATGTCCTGGCACCGCTCAAGGACGCCGGTCTGACCAAGGCGGATGTCCGAATGCTCTCACACGAACTTGGCCTGCCCACCGCCGACGCACCCGCCCAGCCCTGCCTCTCCTCGCGCGTGCCCCATGGCACCCCGGTCACCCGCGAAATCCTCGCCCTCGTCGAGCAAGGAGAATCCTTTGTGCGCTCCCTGGGATTTTCGGTGTTCCGGGTGCGCTATCTCGACGGAACCCACCCCGGCGCCCGCGTGCAAATTGCCCCCGGCGAGATGGACGCTTTGGAGGGCCAGCGCGACACCCTCGATTCTGGACTGCGGCGTATCGGCTTCGAATTTGTCGAGATCGACCCCCGAGGCTATCGCAGCGCAATTTGAGATCCTCATGCCCGAGACGCCTCCAATTTTTCAAAAACGGATTTCCGAACATAACCGGCATTGCTGGGGCACGGCCGTCGCGAGCTTTTTTGCGGCGTGGCTGGCGTGGATGTTTTACGCGGCCGTGGTGACTGCCGTCGTCTTGCTTTTTGAGGTCGTCCGCACCAACGATGTCAATATTTCCCAGCCCCCGTTTTGGTTCTATCCGGGTGGAATTGTCCTCATCTTGGGGCTTATTCTTTGGGCCGGAGTCGATCGATGGCGACACCGATTCCGGCCGGTTTCCGATCGCCCCATCATCGGGTGGCATCTGATTCCCGAGGTCATCTTTTTGCCGGCGCGATTGACGTTTGCCATCGGCGACCACCTTGGGGCCAGGGTCAAGCTCTCAGGTGGCGAACGTCGCGAAGCCTGGCATATCCTTCGGGCCATTTGGCAAATGGGGCGGGCGGATGCCTCCCAACTCGGCCGCGAGCTCAGCGATCCCCGACTGCTGTCGAAGCTCCTGCCCGCCTTGCAACTCACCGATTGGATCGACTTCCACAGCAGTGAAGGCGAATGGTATTATCGGGTTCGCACCGATCAGGAAGATCTGCTCAGGGAGTTATTGCCCGACCTGAAGCCTGCCGTGAGTGAGGGCGATGTGGAAATGGAGACCGACTGAATCAGGCGCTCACGTTCGCTGCCGAAGCCGTCGGAGGCCGCATGTTTTTCCGCAGAATGGCGCAGGTCACAAAGGCGAATTCGGCCAGGACAAAAGCAATCGCGTAGCCGAAGCCGCCACTGCCAAAGCCATAGCTGTGGAGACCAACTCCCAAAACAAAATTCACTCCATACCAAGCCATCAGGACGCATTGGAAGGCCAACACCGAACCGACAGCCAGCCCGAAGCCGCCCCACTTTCCGGCGATGCGCCCGTGGAGAACAAACAAGTATCCCAACAAAGTGATCAGAGCCCAGGTTTCCTTGGGATCCCAATCCCAGAAACGACCCCAGGAATAATTTGCCCAGACTCCGCCAAGGATCGTACCGATGGCCAGGAGGAGGACGCCGACCTGAAGGGCGCGGTAGAGATAATTGTACAGCGAGGGCTCGGGCCGCCGACCAGCGATCACCTTCCCCAGAGCGATGTGGCCAATGCCGAGGGCGAGGGCGAAGGCCGCATAGCTCAAGGTGATGCTGGTGACATGGGTGGAGAGCCAAAAATTGTCCCGCAACACTGGCACCAGGGGATTGATGGCCGGATTTAGAGCCACTGGCTGGCTGTCGGCAAGAATCAGTGAGACCACCGCCACAGGAAGAGCTCCAAGCAGAAAAACCCGACTTCGGTAAATGGTCTCAAAGAGGAGGGCAAAAAAGATGGTGCCAAACGCCACCCACAGGATCGATTCGTACATGTTCGTCACCGGCCCACGACCGCCGATGAGGATTCGCGCCACGAAACCCATCAATTGCAAAAGGAAGCCGGTCCCGGCCAATACCCAAGCGGCGACATATCCGACCCGTGCACTCAGGACCAACAGTGCAATCCCGGCCGCAATATAAAATTTCCAGGCCCAGCCAAACGGATGCCAGGATTGATAGAGCGTCTCGAGCTGGATTTTCCAACCCGGGGGCTGAAACTGGGGCTGAATCGCGGCCATTGTTTCTCGAAACGAATTGGCCGCGAGGGCAAAGGCCACTTCGTCACCGGCTTGCGAGGCCTCCCGTAGGGGGGCCAGGGCCGACTCCGGAGCCGGAGCCCATTCGCCGTTTTCCGACTCCGCATTGGCCACAAACCGAAAGACGGACCCGTTGGCAAGGGTTTCAAACTCCGCCATGCGCAACCCGACCGTCGCCGCCTCTTTGGGCAACCCGCTCAAACGCTGATTGCCCGGCCGGGCCCGTAACGTCCGGGCTTCATTGAGAAGCTCGAGCAACGGAGCGCTGGCCAAGAGTTCCTGATGGGAAAATCGTTTTCGGGAGGGATCCAGTCCGATGGCCTCCTTGAGCGGCTTATGGTTGACAAGAATGAGGGGCTGATTTTCCCAGCCGTCTGGTGACAACCAAAGCGTTGTCACGATATCCAGCGCCCCACGTTGCCTTTCGTCGATGACCAGCCGGGTCCGACCGGAAATGGACAGGAGGGATTCTTCCGCCAGCACCCCATAGGGCTTCTTTCGCCCCCCCTCTTGCACGGGGATGGGTTTCAGTGGCGAAAAATCCATGGCTCCAAGCGTCGGCACGGCCAAGCAGAGGAGGAGAAAATAGCGGATCATCGGGAGGATAGGATTGCATGAAGACAATTAAGAAGGAAGACTGAAGAATCAAGCAACAGGGGGAATTTGCGACCGAAGTCCCGGCGATTTTCGGTCTGCCTTGACCTTCCACTTCAGTCTCCTCCCATGAAATCCTCCTTTGCCTGGGGTATCTCCACCAGCAGCTATCAATTCGAAGACCCGACCGAACTTCCGGGCACTCCGGCGTATTTTGAAACGGACTGGGACGTTTGTCTCGTCCACCATGGCAAGGCGCCCCCCCGTGGCGATGCCCTTCACTCCTGGACGCATTTTGAAAAGGATCTCGCCGCCCTGAAAAAGATTGGAGTGAATCATTACCGCTTCGGTATCGAGTGGGCGCGGATCGAACCCCGCCCCGGCCACTACAATCCAACCGCCATAGCCCGCTACGCCGACATGGCCCGCCAACTCAAGGCCGCCGGCATCGAACCCATCATCTGCCTCTGGCATTTCACTTTTCCTTCCTGGCTCTACGACGAGAAACACCCCAATCGCTCAAACTGGCTGCACCCGGATGCCCCCAAGCGCTGGCGGGCCTTTGTCCGCAAGGTGGTGCCGCATTTTCTCCCCTGGGTGAAAACCTTCGCCCCCCAAAATGAACCCAACGGCCAACTTTCCACCGCCTATCTCGCTGGATTGTGGCCCCCGGGCCGGCATCTCGAGTTTCCCGTCTATCGCCGGGCATTGAATGCCTGTGTCGCCCAGTTCATTGACGCCGCCAAGATCATCCGCAGCCTGCGCCGGGACGCGCAAATTCTGAGCATTCATGCCCTGCCTTGGTGGGAACATGGTCACACCGATGTCGGAGGTTTTCTCTACAAAAAGACGATGCAGAACAGCTATGAGCATCTTGACCGCGTGGCCCCCTATTGCGACGTCCTTGGCATTAACTACTACTATTCATTGGCGGCCAGCATCGCAGGATTTGTCACCATTAGTACTCATCGCGGTCCCCACTACAGCATGATGGGATGGCGGATTGATCCCGAGGGATTGCTGCAGCAGATTCGCTTCGTTGCCGATCGCTACAAAAAGCCGGTGATGGTCACGGAGAACGGTACCGCCACTGGAAATGATGCCAAGCGCGTCCGTTACCTGCGCGAGCACGTCGCTGCCGTCGAGCAGGCGATCAGCGAGGGGTTCGACGTTCGCGGATATTTCTTTTGGTCCCTGGCGGACAACTACGAGTGGCACTATGGCTACAAGGCAAAATTTGGACTCACCGATGTGAACCCAAAGACCTTCACCCGGGAACTCCGCCAGTCGGCCCGCGTCTATCGTGACATCATCCGGAGCGGATGAGTTGAACCGGGAGCTTCCGGCATCTTTCGGATCGGCAAGATTACCGGGATTGCTTTTTCAATCGGGCCAGGGCCCTTCTTCCCAGTTCAAAAACGTGTTCTGTCCCTGCCAGCACGAGACGGGCTTCGTCGCGCGACGGATGCTCCACCGAGGTCACCTTTTCCAGATTGACGATGAGCGAACGGGAAAGTCGTGCGAACGGCGGATCTGGAAACTCCTCTTCGCAGGTCCGGAGCAAACGACAGACAAGCAACGGGGCTTCGCCCGCCACATGGAATCGGGTAAAATCCCCCTCCGCTTCCATGGCCACCACCTTGTTCAAGCCTGTGATCATGGTGCGCTGCGGGGTGCGCAGGCAAATCCGGTCTCCGCTTTGGTAGGGCACGGATTCCTCCGCCCGTACGCACTCGCAGATCAGCCGCTTCACTGCATCCGCCAGTCGCTCCGGCCGCACGGGTTTGAGCAAATAGTCCACCGCCTGGACCTCAAACGCCCTCGCGGCATGCTCGGCATGCGCGGTCACAAAAACGACCTTGGGCGCTTCTTCCAGTCGCCCCAGCAAATCGAAGCCGCTGGCGCCGGGCATCTGGATGTCCAAAAAAACGGCGTCGGGTTTTTCCTCGCGGATGAGCGCTGCTGCGGTTGTCGCCCGCCCGGCCTCGCCCACCACAGTCACCTCGGGATGCGCCGCCAGAAGCTGTCGGATCCCCTGGCGCGCCAGGCGCTCGTCATCCACCAGAATCACACGGAGCACGGCTCGCCCTCCAATTCCAGTTTCGCACTCACCATGCCATCCTGCTCGCTAAGGCTCAGCCGGTGACGATCCGGATAGTGCAATTCCAGCCGCCTTTCCAAAATATCCAGCCCGACTCCGCTGGTGGCGGCGGATTTGGAGGCCAGGGTGCCGGTGTTGCGGACTTCGATTCTGAGCGCGCTGCCTCGCGACTCCGCGCTCAGCGTGACATTCCAGGGTGGCTCGCAGGCCCCGTAACTGTGCTTCACCGCGTTCTCCACCAGGGGGAGCAGAATGAAACACGGCACCTGACGATTGCGGGCCTCTTCGTCCGTCGTGATCTCCACCTGCAGTTCCTCCGCGAATCGCGCCTGCTCGACCCGCAGATAGGCCATCATGGCGTCGATCTCCTCCGCCAGCGGAACCTTCGTGTCCTCGCGATGGTCGAGCGAATAGCGGAGATAGTCCGCCAGTTCCAGCACCATCGAGGAAGCCGCGGGCGAGTCCGCCCGCACCACACTCGCGATCCCATTCAGGGCGTTGAATAAAAAATGCGGATCAAGTTGGCTGCGCAAAAGTTGCAACTCCATCCGGTGTGTCTCCGCCTGGGCCTCCAGGGTGCGTTGCACGCTGGCCTCGGCCGCCTGCTCGGCCCGCAGCCAGAAATGCAAAAGGCTCCACGTCATGTAAACGAGCCAGAAAAACATCATTCGCAGGAGCCACAGATCGAACGGGCTCATCTCCATGTTCTGCCAGCCGGCGAGCGAAATGAAGATATGGGCGGCGGCGGATTGGAGGATGGTGGCCAGCAAGCTCAGTCCAATGATCCACGCGGCCGTGGTGATGCCGAATCCGCAATTTTTCTCCAGCTTGCCGTAACCCAGAATCAGGAGCCCGGTGAAAACTACGCAGATGACGAGGTGAAAAAGCGAAATTCCCACCGCCGGCAAAACCTGAAGATGCAACAAGGCGCGGCAAAAAAACAGGACCACAAAAACGCCCCACATGATGATGCTCATCTGCATGATGGAAAGTTTTCGCCAGTTCGACCAATGCATTCCTCATGTTGCGATGGAACAAGAATCGGGTCAACCAGTTGTCCGGCCCTTCCAACGATTTTTCGGCCCGCTTCAACGAGTTTGAGAAGAAGTTTAAAAAAATCCGTCCACCGTGCAGTTCATGAAAACATTCGCCCACCTCATCCGAGTTGTTTCCCTGCTCCTTCTCTCCGCCGCGGTTGTCTTCGGTCACGGTTCGATGGCCAATCCCATCAGCCGTTCCTACGAGATCCGATTGGAAAATCCCGAAACACCAAAAACCGACGCGGCCAAGGCCGCGATTGCGGTCGCGGGCACCCAGGCCTTTTATGACTGGCATGAAGTCAGCCGCCAGCTTCCGGCCCACGACTACCGGACTCAGATTCCGGATGGCCAACTCCCCGGCGCCGGACGAGACAAATACGCGGGCCTTAACCTCGCTCGTACCGACTGGGCCGCCACCGAGGTTTCCCCCGGCCATTTCCATTGCGTCTTTTATGCCGCCACGGTGCACGACCCGAGTTATTTCGAAGCCTACATTACAAAGGCCGATTACGACCCTCGCCAACCACTGAAATGGAGTGACCTCGAGGCCCTCCCCGGCGGCGAGAACGCCACGTTGGACGGATCAAATTACAGTTTTGATGTTAGTTTTCCCCAGCGAACGGGACGCCATGTCCTTTATGTGATCTGGCAGCGCATTGATCCCGTGGGCGAGGTCTTTTTCTCCACCAGCGATCTCGACTTTGGCGGAGTGGATTACGGCACACCCACGCCCACGCCCATGATGGCACCGGACGTACCCGAAGACGATCATGAGCATCCCACGCCGACCCCGGCACCGACCCCGGCTCTTCCCGCAGAACCCGGTTCAGGAAATACCGCCTTCGAAAACGAGACGGTTCGGGTGACATTCAAGGTCACCAACGACTGGATCAGTGGCTTCCAGGGTGATGTCGTGATTGAAAACAAAACCGCCGGCACCCTCAAGAATTGGAACCTTTCCTTCCGTTTCGATCGTGAACTCACCGGGCCATGGAATGCCCAGATCGTCTCCAAATCCGGGGACCGCTATACCTTCGATGGCCAGCCCTACATCTGGAATAAGGACATTCCGGCCCGTGGCAAAGTGTCTTTCGGATTCGTCGGAAGCCCGGGAAATGTCAATCAGCCGCCCACGGAATTTGCTTTTCAGCCGTCCAGCGGCGGGGGCAATCCATCACCGACGCCTAATCCGACGCCGACCCCCGCGCCGACCCCTGCGCCGACCCCTGCGCCGACGCCGCTCCCAACTCCCACACCGGTTCCGGGTTCACCCAATACCACCGTGGATCTTGGCAACGTGTCGGTGACATTTCTCGTCAGCAATGATTGGATCGGTGGATTCGAAGCCGAAGTCGTGATCGCCAACAAGACGGCATCAACCATAAAAAATTGGCAACTTGGGTTCGATATGGATCGAGTCATTGCCTCGATCTGGAGTGCCCGGATCGTCACAGAATCCGGCAACCGGCACACCTTCGATGCCAAGCCCTATGCCTGGAACAAGAACATTCCAGCCGGTGGCAAGGTGTCCTTCGGATTTATTGGGAGTCCGGGAAATCTCAAGCAACCGCCTACGAATTTCACCTTCCAGCCTTCCGGCGGCGGGGTTCCGGCGCCAACACCCACGCCGGTGCCGACACCCAGTCCGACTCCATCCCCAACTCCCACCCCAACTCCGATACCTTCCCAGCCGCAGTTTTCGGTGGAGGATGCCAGCATTGACGAACCCACCTCTGGCACTGCCGTCGTGCAGGTCACGGTCAAAGTGACGCCCGCTCCCACCGAGATCGTTGGCGTGATGTACGAAACCCGGGACGGTTCGGCAAAGAATGGCCTCGATTACACAGCCTCCTCCGGAACCCTGATCTTCGAGTCCGGCGTCTCCGCCCTGACGATTCCCGTGACGGTGCAAAGTGATGCGGTGAACGAGGGATTGGAAACCTTCTCGGTCGCGCTGACTTCCGCCGTCGGGGGAGAGATCGCTCGGGCGATTGCGACAGTGAGCCTTCGGGATGCGTCTTCCGGCTTATCGAAGTTTAATTACGCCGAAGCCCTGCAAAAGAGCCTCTACTTTTACGATGCCCAACGCTCCGGGGATCTCCCCGAGGATTTTCGGGTCAAATGGCGTGGCGACTCCGCCCTCCAGGACGGGTCCGACGTCGGCATCGACCTCTCCGGGGGTTACTACGATGCCGGAGATCATGTGAAGTTTGTCCTGCCCATGGCGGGGTCCATGACCCTCCTGGCCTGGGGTGGGATTGAGTATGATTCCGCCTACGCGGACTCCGGCCAGAAAGCCCACTTTCTCGAAGCCGTGCGTTGGGGCATGGACTGGCTCATGAAGGCCCACCCGGAGGACACAGTTCTTTACGGTCAGGTGGGCAATGGATCACTCGATCACTCGTTCTGGGGGCCCCCGGAGAATATGACGATGGCCCGGCCGGCCTATAGAATCGATGCCGCCCACCCCGGAACCGAAATTGCAGGGGAATCTGCAGCGGCCATGGCGGCGGCGTCTCTCGTGTTCAAAAACGAAGATCCCGCCTATGCCCAGAAATTGCTCGGCCATGCCCGGACGCTCTTCGATTTTGCCGAGCGCTACCAGGATCGCTACACGAACGCCATTCCGGACGCGGCGGCCTACTATAATTCCTATTCTGGCTACGAGGATGAGCTCATGTGGTCGGCGGCTTGGCTCCATCGCGCCACCGGAGAGACGTCCTACCTCCTCAAAGCGGAATCGCTCTATAATGAGTATTTTTCCCAGGAATCATTTCACTGGACCCATTCCTGGGACGGCAAGGTTTACGGAGCGATCGTCCTTCTGGCTCAGATCACCGGCAAGCAAGTTTACAAAGATGCGGTTCATCGGTGGTTGAACTACTGGACCGTCGGCGACAACGGTTCCCGCGTCAGCTACACCCCCGGCGGCCTGGCCTGGCTGGATCAGTGGGGCTCCCTGCGCTATTCCGCAAATACCGCCTTCCTCGCCTTCATCTACGCCGACAAGGTGGGCGATGTTGGCACCCGGTACCGCGACTTCGCCAGAAGCCAGATCAATTACATCCTCGGCGAAAACCCTCATCAGCGCAGCTACGTGGTCGGCTTTGGTAACAATCCACCAAAAAACCCCCACCACCGCGCCGCCCATGGATCCACCACCAATAACATCAACCTGCCCGTCGACAACCGCCATACTCTCTTTGGAGCCTTGGTCGGCGGACCATCGGCCGCTGATGACAACGCCTACGCCGATGATCGCACAGATTATATTAGCAATGAAGTGGCCCTGGACTACAACGCCGCTTTCACGGGAGCTCTTGCCCGCATGACCCTGGAATTTGGCGGCGAACCGCTGGAGAATTTCCCCCCGGAAGAAAACCCGTAAAATGCGGAAGTCAGACAACACAGTCGCAGGGCAGGGGCCCTGCGACTGTGTTCGGATAAACAAACGACGGTGAAGTTTGGAGCAGTTTATGGGGGGGAGAAGTCGGGCAGGAATGGCACAAAGTTAAGCCCCAAAAGGGGCAACGTCCCACGGCCCTTGGCAAGTCTGCGAATCAGACGCATCCCTGAATAGGGATGACCTCTGGTTACTCTCAAGATCAACTTCAGCTCCAACCCGCGGAGGAACCTTGTCCAAACGCCAATTTTCAGGTCTTCTTCAGATTCAGGCGCCCTTCATGGTGCATCAGTCCACATTTTGTCCCCGAAAATGGTAGGAGCAGGCGATTTTCTGCATTTTTACTAAAGGCGGCAGCATCTCTGGATGCCTCGGTCCCATTTTTCGGCCACCATTCTCTGCCCAAGTAGGCCTATGAAAAACCGAGCTCAACGATCTTCCCCAATGGCGGAATTCTTTAAGGAATTGTCATTCACCCTCCCGACTCAATGCGGGATTGATTACGCGTCATACCAGTCGCCCAGGACAAGGGGCGACATTCTCCTCATGGAGAAAAACCGGTGTCGCCACCACTTTCGCTCCGCGTCACTTCGAGCAGCCGCTCGCTTAGGCTGGAGATATTCTCGGGATTGAAAAATTCGCGGTGCGCTCCCTCGATGGGAAGAACGACTGCATTCTCAAAATCGTGCATCCAGGGAAGTCCGTAACTTCCGGGTGACTCGTAGACCTTCGCAGTGTAGCTCCGTTTGCCGTAGAGCAAAACCACGGGTTTCGCATACCTCCCCCACGAAGAGGTCCACTCCATGAGAAACAAGGTTTCGGCAGGGTGTCCAAGGTGCTCCAAGGCCTGAGCCATCCGGAACGCCACGACCGCAGCTTGGCAATTGCCCCCAAGGACAAAAGGTTTTCCCTGCGTAATGGCGAGCAATTCCGTGAGGTACTGATTTGAGACTTCCCGCAAAATCGGATCACTCAAGTCGCGTATCCGCACCACCTGGTTCAGTGATCGCATGCCGTACAGGGGTTGGTTGTCGCCGAGTTCTTCGGCCAGGCTGAGCAGTTCCTTCTCATTCTGGAACACCCAAAAGATCGGGGTCCCCGTTCCCTTGGTATGAAATCCCCGGAGAAAAGCATCGTCCGCAATTCGCTGCCCCTGCCATTCCCGAACATGGGATTTGAGTCGATCCAGGCAGTATCCCGTCTCCACGAGGTCGTCGGTATCTGCATCGTTATCATTGCAGAAAAGCTTCCAAACTTGCTTCAACGTCAGATCCGCAAAGAACCGCTCCGCGGGTAGTCTCACCTTTAGGGCTTGCTCGGCTTGGTAAAGAAAACTCATCGCCTTGATAGAATCTCCGCCAAGTTCAAAAAAGTTTCCCGCAAACGGATCCTTTCCGTCCAACTGCAAAACGGCGCTCCAGATATCGCGAATTCTACCGAACAACGGATCTCGCTCGACCGGATCACCATCGGATGAAGGCGACGGGGTGGCTTGCTGAGCCATTCCATCACGACCATACAACTGGGCCATGTGGCGCTTCCTCATTTTTCCGGTCGTCGTAAAAACGAAACGGTCTTTCGGCAGCGCAACGATATTTACCGGACGAACTCCAATTGCTGACGTTGCGACCAGCTGCACTCTCCGGATCGTTTCCACCACCTCGTTCTCGCTGGCCGGACAAAACAAGACAACATAGGAGCTCGCCTCCTCGTCGCTCTCCAGGGGAGCCGCGGCGACCAAGCCATCCTGAACCATCCCCGAATCACGAAGCTTTTGTTCGACCGGATCGAGTGAAATGCATTTCCCCTCCGAGAAAATAATCCCCTTGCTGCGGCCCATGATCACCAAGCCCCGGCTGCTAATCTTCCCGATATCACCGGAGTCAACCCAGCCGTCCGTCTCTTTGACAGGAACCAATTCACCGCCCGGCCGAGCGTAACCGGGAATCGTCCGCTGCGGCGCGTAGATCTGAATCTCTCCCTCCAGGTTTTCTCCCAATGCCTGACCCGCTGCGTCCACAACGCGAATCGCCCGACCCGGCGCACACGTCGCCAAAGGAAACGCCTCACTGTTTTCCTTCCTATGGGCTCGCAGTTCGCTCACTTCCAGATCCCGCGAAAATGCCGCCCGCCCCACCTCCGTCAGGCCATAGCCGCAAGACACCCTCACATTCGCAGCTCCGCGCTTTTCGAACTCAACGATAAGTTGAAGGATGACGCGGGTGGCGATCGGCTCCAACCCAACCCCCAGCCGGCGGATGGAACTCAAGTCCAGCGGCGTCTCCTGGCCCTGAAGGGTCTGGATGAGCCGGGAGGCAAACGATGTGGAAACAGCAACCGATTGAACACCGAAGCGCTCGATCGCCTTCAAAAATGCCAGTGGATCAATCGCCACCGTTGCCGGGTTGATCAACACCTGAAGATTTGAAGTAAGGATCTGACTGCTGATTCCGGTGATGTTATCCATCGGCAGCTTACTGATGCTGATCAAATTATGCTGCACGAGTTTTGCCGAACACGTCCTCGCAAGTTGCACGGCAAAGGGAAGGATTGCCAATTTGCCGGTCCCGGTCGTTCCGGAAGTTTTCACATAGATTTTGCCACGGTCCCCATTTCGATCAAAAAGATCATCGTGCTGCTCTTTCGGATTTGGGAGCCGGTCCAGACAGATCGGTTGCCGCGCTTCGGTCTCCCAATCGACCTGAAATTCACGCAGCAAGCGAGACCGGGTGAGCAATTGACATTCCCCCAGAAGATCACAGAGCTCGCGCCATTGACTGGCGAAATTCCAGGACGATTCGTGCCCATCGATCACGTGCCAGAAATAGCAATCGCGATCCAAAACGATCGCCGCCCATCCCGCTGCGATGAGGTCGAGGAATGAATCCAGACAAATGACCAAAACCGGCCGCCCCGCCTCCCCATCGTTCCGCAGCTTCTCGACGATTGCTTGGGAATTCAACCAGATTTTTGAGACAGAAAGTGCGCGTGCTCGGTTTTTCAGGTCGATCTCAATCACGGTTCGCAGCGGATACTTGCGAACAAGCTCTTCAACAATCGAGGCGAGGGTCGCATTCTCCTGCACCGGACACTCCGCGCCCCGGAGTATGGCCGCTTCATCCTTCATTTTCGAGCACCTGAAGTCGCGCCCTCGCTTGCTCTAGAAGGTCCTTGCCCAGTGGCGAAATCTTGCCGAACTCCTCAACGGTTGCGTAACCCTGTTGAAATTTCTCAGCGTTCGCCTTTCGACACTGAATAAGCGTCTCGTCGTCCACCTCAATGTCGGCACCCGAACCCCGCAGGATCGAATAAAACTCGGCAACCCGCGCACAGACCAGAGTCGCGTGAAAGGTGCCGTCCATCGGTCTCAGATCCTTCCGTAGCGGAGAACCAAACAGCTCCTCCGGTGGGTTCAATACCAGGGGTTCGTCACATCCGATCGCGAACAGCAAAGCGTGCGTTATCTCGTGCACCAGGCACTCCGCGGCTTTGATTTCCGAATCGTAGTACGCTCCGTTCGCAAAAGTGCCACCCCAGAGAATGAGCGACGTGACTCCTCCGAACTTCGCCTTGTCGGAATCGGGATTGGCGACCCCGATGGTGATCCGCGACCAAAAGGTCTCCAGTTCCTGATAAACGGTCGGGTCAAATACCCGGATCAACTCAAGCGCTCGTTCAAAATGATCTTTCGATTCAAGCCAGGTTGGCTCGGTTGGCTCGGAAATCGTCTGATTCCCGTATGAGCTGTCGAACAAAATATCACTGAAGTTCTCGTAAAACCGACCCAGTTCATCCCGACCGTATCGCGCGATCGCAAGCTCCCACGGCCCGGACAGAATTTCCAAAAGTTGCTCAGACGCTTGCACGCCCGCAGTCTCTTCACCGCTCTCAACTGCCGCCACGATTTGGAGGTACAAACACCCAAGCTGCGGCGGCACGACGCTCAGCTCACGCAATCGCACCTCAATACCCAGCAGGTTTTGACGGAGCGCCTCAGAGTCAGAAACCGTGGCGAGATAGGCAAACGATTCTGCCAACCGCCCAATGACGTTGTCCGCCAATGCTCTCGGCGTTTGCGCAAGTCGGAAAAGTCTCACAAAGACGCCGAGCAATCAGCGCTTATTCCTCAGGATCCCCAATCTTGGACCAGAGGAGTTTGTTAGTGCCCTCGCCGAGGCCGATTTTCGAAGACCGATCGATGACGCGATCCTCGGCGCCAGGCGACTTTACTTTTTCGACTTGCGCGAAACCGAAGAGCTTCGCCCTATCCATCTTTTTCGGTGTATTCATGATGTGAGGATTCCAATAGCTGCCTCCAGGAAGGTCAATTACAAAAGCGGGCGCATTCAAAAAGGAAGAAGGGTGGAGGGTCCTAGTCTATGGGCAAATGCAAGCAGGCACGGGCTGAACCCGAACCCAAATTACCTTTTTTCCGCCCAACGCAGTTTCGCCGAGGAGGCCCGGGGATTGGCGCGACATTCTTCGGGGCCGGGCCGGATGACGCCCTCAGCAATCCGGGAAAAACAGCCCCCCCGCAGGCAGGCGGCAAAGGCTTTTTTCACCCGACGATCCTCCCCGGAATGGAAGGTCAGGACGGCAACGCGACCTCCAGGATTTAAGCAGGCCGGGAGATGGCGCAAGAGGGTGTCGAGGGTTGTGAATTCGTCGTTCACTGCGATCCGCAACGCCTGGAAAACGCGGCGCACGCATTTATCGCGTTCCGACTCGGGGAGTTTGGGCAGGGCGGCATGCACTGCTTGGGTGAGATCACTGGTCACCGTCAATTTCCGTCCGGCCAGGCGGGCAGCCAGCAAGTCAGCTCGGGGTTCGTCGGAGTGGTCGCGCAAGATGGCGGCCAAATCCGCCGGAGTCAGCTTGGTCAGTAATGCGGAGGCGGGCTGACCCTTTTGAGGATTCATCCGCATGTCGAGTGGGCCGGCTGATTTCAGGGAAAATCCCCGCGACGGGGTATCGAGTTGCATGGAAGACGTGCCGAGGTCGGCCAGAATGGCGTCGGCACCGACCATGCGCTCGTCGGCCATCATCCGGGGCAGCCCGGCAAAATTCGTGCGATGAATCCGAAGCGCGTCCGGTCCAAACCCCAGGGCGCGGAGGCGCGCCTCCGTTCGGGGCAACTCGACTGGATCGACGTCCAGCCCGATCAGTCGGCCGCCGGGCAAGATCTGGCCAAGAATCTTTTCGGCATGGCCTCCGAAGCCCAGGGTGCAATCGATGACGGTGTCGCCCGGATGGAGGGCCAGTACCGAAAGAACCTCGGAAACCATGATCGGGACATGCATGCCTGCCGGGGTTTTGCCCGCGGCCAATACCTGGGCGACCGTTTCCGGATACATCTCCGGTTGGAGCTCTTTGTATTTATCCTCGAAACGGCGGGGGTTCTTTCCGGCGTATCGGCGTCTGCGCTGGTGCGAGGAGGAGGGAGGGTCGCTGCTCACAGCTCGTTGTACTTTTTGTTCGATCCCTTCGCTTTGGCCACCGGGTAGCGTTCTTCATTGCGAGCCAATTTGCTCTGCATTGCTGCCGCGAGATCAATCTGGCAATTATCCGCGAGCTCAAACAGAAGGATGGCCACATCAGCGATCTCGGAAGCTATTTCTGGATGGCGTTCCTCGACCCGGCGGACGGATTGGCCGGGATCTTGCCAGACAAAATGTTGCAATAATTCACCCGCTTCGACCGCGATGGCCACGGCCAATTCTTTGGGATTGTGAAATTGCTGCCAGTCTCTGGCGTCACGAAATGCCCGGATCTCGGACGTGAGGGTCTCAATGGTGGTGGACATCTCGCAAAAGCTAGCGCATTCGCCGGAAATCGCCGCTAAAAAGACATGCCTCCCGCGGGAAGAATTCCGACGTCGATAAGAAGAGAAGGAAGGGGCGGTCAGTTGAAAATTCTTTCGGCGGGTGTTCTGGGCTATTCGCGGTGGAAGTCGTGCAACATTTGGAGACGGAGGGAAGGGGCCAGCGAGACCTGAGACTACGTGATTCCTATAATCCAAAGGACCGGCCCTTTTTCCCTTTTGCTTTGGGGTAGAATTGCCATTTTTTTCCCTTTCGGAAGTCCTCGTCCTAACGATTGCGGTTGCCATGAGGGGATATCCTCTGGAAAAAAGGGTGATGCAAATTACATCCGGAAAAGTCGTCAGTATGGACTACACTCTGACCGACGACAAAAAGCAGACCCTCGATTCCTCCGAGGGCAAGGAGCCTCTCGCTTATCTTCACGGTCAGGGTCAGATCATCCCCGGCCTCGAGAAAGCTCTCGAAGGCAAGAAGGTCGGCGACTCCATGCAGGTGAGCGTCACGGCAGCCGAAGGCTACGGGGAAAAAGATGACAAAAAGATCGCAACGATTCCGCGCAAGCAAATTCAAGGGGTCGGGGACTTAAAGGTCGGGATGCAACTCCAGGCCGGCGGCGAAGGCGGCGGCCAGGTCGTGACGGTGATCAAACTCAGCGACGACGAGGTCACCATCGACTCCAACCACCCGCTGGCCGGAGTGGATCTGAATTTTGATGTGACCATTCGCGAAGTACGGGACGCCACCACGGAAGAAACGTCCCACGGCCATGTCCATGGGCCTGGTGGTCACCACCACTGATCCGGAGTTTCTTAGCCGATTCCGCTTCCAAGCGGGGACGGTGCCTGCTTCCGTCGAAATTCCATGCATCGCTCCCGGCCTTCGCGGCCGGGATAGGTCGGAAATTTTTTAGTTTCGCTGACGAGGTCAAATCCAGAGGCGAACAACCCAACAACTTCTTCGCGGGTGCAACCGAAGGGAGGCCCACCGTCCTCAGAGTCCGGGTCGAAGAAAAAGACGGCCAAAAATCGGCCGCCGGGTTTTAGTATCCGGGTGACGGCTGCAAGGTAATCTGGTCGTTTTTCCGGAGGGATGGCGCAGAAACAGGTGTGTTCGAATACGCCATCGAAGCCGGCCGCCCAGGAAGGGGGCAGGGCAAAGAGGTCGCCCTGCACATAAGATTCTTTTCCCACCTTGGGAAAGCGATCCGCTGCGGCAATGGCTGAGGGCGCCAAATCAAGACCCACGACTTCAGCCCCTGCGTCCGCCAAGGCGCGGACATCATGTCCTGATCCACAACCCGGCACCAGAATTCGTCCCTCCAGCGGGTTGGTTTGCATCCACCCGCGCAGAGCCGGATGAGGCGCTCCCTTCTCCCAGGGGGTGTCGCTGGTCTGATAGCGTTGTTCCCAATCCGTCATTCCGTTTGCTCCTTTGTCGACCGGTTCTCAGGTCCGTTCTCCCCGGCTTTGTCATTGCAGGCGGCTTCTGCAGCCTCGAATTGAATCGTCGGATGGTCGATGGCGAACTTGTGGTGTAGATCATCGCTAATCCGGGACAGGAGATCATCGTCGAGTCCGGGATCCTTTTTGACCAGATGGGCGGTGAGAGCCACTTCGGTGGTGCTGAGCGGCCAGATGTGAAGATGATGGATCTCGGTCACCTCAGGCAGGGAGGAAAAATATTTCCGCACCGTTTCGATATCCACATCTCCCGGCACGGCGTCGAGGGAGAGATTGAACGAATCCAAAAAGAGGGACCAGGTGCTAAGCAGAATCAAGATGCCCACGGCGATGCTGACGGACGGATCGAGCCAACCCCAGCCGGTGTACCAGATGACGGCCCCTGCGATCATAACGCCGGCGGACACCCCCGCATCGGCCGCCATGTGGAGGAACGCCCCGCGAATGTTGAGGTCGCTCTTGCGGCCGGACATGAAAAGCAGGGCGGTGATGCCATTGATGACGATGCCCAGCCCGGCGACCCAGATCACCGTCCCACCCGAAACCGACGCGGGTTCGTAAAATCGTTTAATGGCTTCCCAAAAAATGGCCCCCACCCCGATCAGGAGCAAGAGAGCATTGAAGAGGGCGGCGAGAATCGTGGAGCGCTTCCACCCATAGGTGCGGCGGGCGCTGGCATTGCGTTTGGCGAGTTCAGAGGCAACCCAGGCCAGAACAAGCCCCAAAACGTCCGCCAAGTTGTGACCGGCGTCTGCCAGGAGAGCGAGGGAATCCGCAAAATACCCAAATATCACCTCCAGAATGATGAAGCCTCCGTTGAGAATAATTCCGATCAGGAACGCTTTCCCGTAATCTGTCGGGCCATGGTCGTGAGGTTCGTGTCCCATGCCCACACTGCGCCGCGAAACCAGAATTGTGTCAATCCCATTGATCTGCTTTCCTCGGATCCGTCGTGCCTATAGAATTATCCCCCGAATGATGAGTGAGAAACGCACGACCTTTTTCCGGCGCCTCGGCAGCACCCTCGGCTTGTGGGCTCTGATCGTGGGGGCGGTGCTCGCCGGCTATGACGGTGGATATTTTCTCCTCATCCTTTTTGTCTCCTTGGTCGCGCTCTATGAGTATTTTCACATGGTCAAGGCCCAGGGGGCTCCGGTGTTCACCCTCACAGGCATGCTCTGCGCGACGGTCTATCTGGTGGGGAGTTTTTTCCATCTCAAGAGTCACGGAGCCGAACCGTCTCCTGATCTGGAGGTGGGGGTTCTCGTCGGATTTCTTTTCATTATTTTTGCCCGGCAGATGTTTCGAGCCGCGGCCCATCGCGAGCCCCTCGAGGCTGTGGCCTACACGGTCTTTGGGTTGCTCTACATCCCGTGGCTTTTCAATTTTGTCACCAAGATCATTTACCTCCCGCCCCCCACGGCGGCGGGCGATCCGACGGGGCAGTATTATGTCATCTACCTCATCCTGGTCACCAAGTTCAGCGACATGGGAGCCTACGTGTTCGGCAGTTTGTTTGGCCGGCATCCCTTCGCGCCGCACATCAGCCCGAAGAAGACCTGGGAGGGATTTTGCGGGGCGTTGTTCTCCTCCTTGCTGGGCAGCTACTGGCTCTACGCCATGATCCCGGATCGGCTTTCGGCCCTGCGCTTTGAGGATGTGACCTTTCTCGGCCTGATGTTGGGTGGGGGGGCCGTCATCGGTGATCTGGCGGAATCCATTATCAAGAGAAGCACCCACGCCAAGGATTCCAGTCACGTCCTGCCCGGAATCGGCGGGACGCTCGATCTGATCGACAGCCTTCTGTTCACGGCACCTCTCATGTATTTTTACCTTCGCTTGGTCATCGGGATCTCATGAAGAATCTCGTCATTCTCGGCGTCACCGGATCGATCGGTCAAAGCGCCCTCAAGGTGGCACGGGATCTTCCGGACCGCCTCCGGATTGTCGGTCTCTCTGCCCATTCCAATGCCGATGAGCTCCAGCGGGCAGCGCACGAGTTTCCTCAAGCCCGCACTGCGCTCTCCTCCGGGCCAGACGGAGCCCAAGCTCTGCTCGACCTAGCGACTCTGCCGGAGGCGGACATGGTTCTCATCGCCATAGTCGGCACGGCCGGGTTGGCCCCGGCTCTGGCTGCCATTGAGGCTGGAAAGGATTTGGCCGTCGCGAGCAAGGAAATCCTCGTTCTCGCAGGCGAGATCGTCATGGCCGCCGCCGCCCGCAAAGGGGTACGGGTCCTGCCGGTGGACAGCGAACACAATGCCATCTTTCAGTGTCTGGAGGGCCGGAACCCGACAAGTGTTCGGCGCCTCATATTGACCTGTTCGGGAGGCCCTTTTCGCAAGACCCCGGTTGAGGAACTGTCCGGGGTGACTCCGGAGCGGGCGTTGAAACACCCCACCTGGACCATGGGTCCCAAGATCACAATCGATTCAGCCACTCTCTTTAACAAGGGTCTGGAAATGATCGAGGCCCGCTGGCTCTTTGATGTCCCCATGGCGAAGGTTGATGTCATCATTCACCCTCAGAGCCTGGTGCATTCGATGGTGGAGTTTGTGGACGGTTCGGTGCTGGCGCAATTGAGTCACTCGGACATGTGCTTTCCCATCCAATATGCCGTCACCTGGCCGGACCGGGTGCCCAATTCCCTGCCTCCCTTGGATTTTGCCGCCTTGGCCACCTTGGATTTTGAGAATCCCCGGCGGAAGGATTTTCCCGCCCTGAATCTCGCCCGGCAGGCCGGGGAGGCGGGCGGCACCCTGCCCGCCGTGCTCAATGCGGCCAATGAAGTCGCGGTGCAGGCCTTTCTCGACCGCCGGATCGGGTTTCCGAAAATTTGGGAAACCGTCGCCAGCGTCATGGACCAGACCCCTTTCGTGGTCCACCCCGATTTGGAGGCTCTTCTCGAAGCCGATCGCCAGGCCCGCGAAATCGCTGGAGCCTGGGTAAAGAAAATCCAAAAATAACAGTTTAGCAATTGGCCGCCATTTCCGGGTTGCGGGCGAGGTGACCTTCGACCTAAGAATCGAACCATGAAAATCGTTAAAGAATTCCAAGAGTTTATCGCCAAGGGAAACGTGGTTGAACTCGCCGTGGCGGTTTTGGTCGGCACCGCCTTCGCTGCGGTCGTCCAGTCCTTTGCCAAAGATCTCATGTCGCCCATCATCGCCACGGTTTCAGGCGGAGCCGAGGCGTTGAACTTCAGCGAGTATTTCATTCCCCTGGATGGAAAATTTGGCATTTACGAAACTTTAATCCAGGCGCAGAAGGAAACGGCCGTATTGGCCTATGGGTCGTTTCTGACCGCGCTTTTTCAGTTTCTCATCACTGCGATTTGTGTTTTTGCGATGATGAAGGCCCTCAATTCTTTTCATCGCAAGGAAGCCGCCAAACCTGCTTCTACCCCCACCAAAACTGAGGCACTTCTGACTGAAATCCGGGATCTCTTGGGAAAAAAATAGAGGAAGCTGTTTCCATTTTCGCCCGGAAGCCGCATTTCTAGAATCTCATTGCCTACCGGTACACTGAACCCTGAAACCTTCTGCATCACGTGACAACCAACGGCCAAGCCCCCCATCCTTCTTTTTATTCCTTCGCCCCTGGCCGGGTGGAGCTCCTCGGCAATCACACGGACTATAATGCCGGGGTGGTACTCTCCGCGGCCATTGATATGGGAATCACGGCCACTGGGCGGCGGCGGGACGATGAAGCGATTATCCTCATCAGCGGACAAAGCCAAGCGACGGCGAACGCCGGCCGCCTGGACCCCCGAAGCCAGTGGACCGATTACCCGCTGGGGGTGGTGAAGGTCTTCCAAGAGGCGGGATTTGCGGTGGGAGGATTTGAGGTCGAGTATGCCGGCACCCTGCCCAGCGGGGCGGGGCTATCGAGTTCGGCAGCCTTGGAGGTCTCCACCGCCGGCTTGCTGGTTCGCTTGTTTGGGCTGAAGATTCCTCCCCTGGATCTCGCCCGTTTGTGTCGCAAAGCAGAAAATGAATTCGTGGGCGTCAACTGTGGTCTTCTCGATCAGGCATCCTCGGTCTTTGGGAGAAAGGATCACGTGGTATTTTTGGATTGTCGAAGTGAAACCGTGACCACGATTCCCCTTCCGGATTCGGTCGGTCTGCTCATCGTCGATTCTGCGGTGAAACATGCCCTGACGGGCGGGGAGTACAATGAACGGCGGGAACAGTGCTTCACCGCCGCCGGGATCTTGGGGGCTGACGCCCTGCGCGATGTCACCAGCGCGGAACTGGTTGCCGCCGCAATGCCGGATCAGGTCAGGCGCCGGGCCGCCCATGTGGTGGGAGAAATCGAACGCGTCTTTGCGGCGGAAAAATGTCTGAGGGCGGGTGATGTGGTGGAATTCGGACGGCTCATGTCGGCCTCCCACCGGAGTTCAATCGAGAATTTTGAGAACAGCACTCCCGAACTGGATGCCTTGGTGGATATTGCCTGTCGTCAGCCCGGGGTCCACGGCGCCCGCCTCACCGGCGGAGGCTTTGGAGGAGCGATCGTCGCCCTGGTCGATGTGGCGGCTATCGAACGAACGGCCGCGGAAGTGGTGACCGAATATCAGGAAAGGACCGGCCACCTAGGTGTCGCCTATCCCTGCCGGGCCGGCGACGGAGTGCTGGCGGATTGAGGGTGAAAGGAATGAACCGGGCGGGAGCATTGTCCCCAACTCGCCCCGAACACTCCTATGCGAGCGCCCTTCTTTGCCATGTCCACCCAATCAGAATTAGGGAGAAAACCGCCCCGGAAAGATAAGCGGTGATCTGAATAGTTTGGGTGATGAGGGGCATCTTGTAGTGCCAAACTGTGAAATGCTCCGGCTCAATTCGAATGAGATACTGGTTATGAACCGCCGCGTAGAACCAGACTGCCAGCCAGACGCCGAGAACCACCTGAAGAAATGTTTTCCAAGTCTCTCCCGGAACATTGGTGCGCAAAGGGTTCATTCTCGGGGCGGTCGGCGGCTATCGGAGGAAGAAGCTTCGAGCGCCGCTGCTATTCCTCGGTGCGGGGCGGGGCCTGACGATTGAAGGTCCTAAAAAAATTTCCAAAGTGTTTTTTGATCGCCTCCCGGCGCGAGAGATACTGGCCTTCCGGTTGGCCGCCTTTGCGAATGGCGTTGAGAAGGTCGGCGACGCTGAGCGAGTCCAACTCGAACCCGGTCACGCTGATCCCCACCGCAGAAGCGTGATGGGCGTCACTGGCGGCCGTCATGGCCAGTCCGCGCTTCTGGGCGTAAGCGAGAGCGCGATCATTGTACTTCCGGCTGGTGACGGCAGCGTTGAATACCTCAATGGCTACAAGAGGAAGCGAATTAAGGACCGCTTCATGAATGCCGGCCCGCCAGCGATCATAGGGATGGGCGGGAATGGCCACGCCCCCGCGCGCATGGATGGCCTCGACAACCTCGGCTGCGGGCTCCCCGCGCATAACCGGAAGGGTGGTGCCAAGGCAAAGCAAGTGGCCATCTGCGGTGGAAACTTCCACCCCAGGCACGACGAGGAATCCGTCCACCGCCTGACCGTCTTCCCGTTCGAGGCCGGATTTGAGTAATTCGGCATGCGCTCCACAGGAATCGTGATCGGTGATGGCGATCCCACTGAGACCCCGAGCCCGGGCCACCGCGATCAATTCCTCCGGGGATGCCGCGGCATCTGCCGAATAAAATGAGTGCATGTGCAGATCGAAGCGATGAAGCATGACCTTCATTTGGTTTTGACCTGAGGCCCCTGTAAAGGATGAACTCTTTCCTATGAGTGCTGCATTTAAGGAATGGGCGGTTGTCTGTGAAGCGTTGGGGTCCGGTCTCCAGAGCATTATTATCCGCAAAGGGGGCATCGCCGAGGGGCGGACCGGCTTCGCATTTCGTCACCAGGAGTTCGTTTTGTTTCCGACTTGGTTTCATGAACAGTTGGAGAGAACCACCCTGCCCCCAGACACCCGGGTGCCGGAGGATCCGGGCGACGAGTTGGAGATGCAATATTCGGCCTCCGTGGAGTGGACCGGACTGCTGGCGGATCGCGCCAAAGTGGCCGCCTTGCGGGATCTGCATATTTTGCATGACGACGTGGTGGAGGAGCGATTTCACTACGACGGGGACGATGGCGTCTATGTCGCCTTTGTCAGAATCTATCGACTGAACCCGTCCCTGCGTCTCCAGAACGAAAAAAAGTACGGGGGATGTCGTTCCTGGGTGGAGTTGCCAGATCTGGAGGGCAGCGCTCTGGTTTCCGTGATCAGTGACGAGGAACATGCCCGCCGGAAGGAACGGCTCTCGGCCATCCTGGGACTCTCGTTTTAGCTGGCTTCAACGGGTGCCTCAGAACAATCGCATTTCGGTGACCGCGATCTGGCCGCCGAAACAGGTGGCGATGTCCGCACCCGGGATACGGCGGCGGGTCGAATAGACACCATCGTACACGTGATGATCATCTCCTTCGGGGCGGTAGCTGAGGGGGATAGGGCTGGGATCGAGGGGGCAGAAGACCATTTTCGGTTCGGGATCGTGAGCCGCGAGTTGAGGGAAATTAACATTGTAGAAGAGGCCGGGTTCGACCGGACGCGAAAGAAGCTCGGTGAGGACACGGGAAGTCCATCGGGTGGTTCGTTCCCAATCGCTCTCCTCCTCCCGTAGGTATTGTGAAAAGGCGATACCCGGCCAACCGTGGAGGACCGCCTCGCGAACAGCAGCGACGGTGCCGGAGTAATAGACATCCGCTCCCAAGTTGCCCCCGTGATTGATGCCACTGAGAACCCACTGCGCATCGGAGGCGACCCGCAACAGACCCAAGCGGGAACAGTCCGCCGGCGTGCCGTGGACGGCAAACCGTCCCGGGCCTCGTTCCTCAAGGCGAACGGGACCCTCCCAGGTCACGCAATGGCTTTTACCCGATTGAGGTCCTGCCGGAGCGACCGTGACCAGGTCACCAAATGCACAAGCCGCCGCTTCCAAGGCCGCCAGGCCAGGCGCCTCGATTCCATCGTCGTTGCTGAGAAGAAATTTCATCCCGGGAGCCTACTCCGAAACCGGCTGGAGGGTCAGCTTTAAACCAATTACCCCCTTCGCACCCTTCCCTTCCTTTGCGTGAGGCTCATTCGTCGTAAATTTGGCCCTGCGTTCCCGATTGCACAGGAAACCCCCGTGCATTACTATCCTCGGTTCCGCCCGTCGGTCGCAAAATTCCAAAGATGATCAAAGTCGAACACCTCACCAAGCGCTATGGAGGCACAGCTGCCGTCAATGACATAACGTTTCAGGTGAAAAAGGGCGAAATTGTGGGCTTTCTTGGACCCAATGGCGCGGGAAAAAGCACCACCATGCGGATGCTTGCCGGGTATCTTCCGCCCACCTCGGGGCGGGCGGAGATTGCGGGATGTGACATTTTTCATGATTCCCTCCGAGCGCGCGAACACATCGGCTACATGCCGGAACACGTACCGCTGCCCCAGGACATGCGGGTCTGCGAGTATCTGCGGTTTCGGGGCGCCTTGAAGGGGATCCCTGGGCGCCGGATCAAGGAGCGACTCAACGATGTCTATGACCTTTGCAGCCTGGGGGACGTGGATCGAAAACTCATCGGCGCCCTCTCCAAAGGGTACCGACAACGAGTGGGCCTAGCCGATGCAATGATCCATGAACCGGTTCTTCTCATTCTTGATGAACCCACCATCGGCCTCGATCCGAACCAGATTCGTCAGGTGCGGGAATTGATCCGCAACCTCCGGAGCCATCACACGATTCTGATTTCTACCCACATTCTTTCCGAGGTGGAAATGACCTGCTCACGCGTGCTTATCATCGCCAAGGGCCGCATCGAAGCCATGGATACCCCGGAGAATTTGCGCGCCCGTCTGAGCGAGGGTGGGGAAGCCACCCTGGAGATTCGGGCGTCCGATGCGGGGGCCGCCGCCCGGAAGCTTAAAGCGGTGGAAGGTGTCCTTTCCTGTACTCATCAAACCGATGGCGATTGGATTCGGTTTACGATGCAAATCAAGGGCGATCCGCGGGAGAATCTTCATACCCTCGCCCTCGCGGAAAAATGGCCACTGCGCGAACTCTCCCGTAAAAGCGCCACTCTTGAGCAGGTCTTTGTCGAGGTGACTCACGCGGAGGAACTCTGATATTTGCCATGCGCCAATTTTTCACCCTTCTGTCCCGCGAGATCAGTCGCACCTTTCGCCAGCCGCTCGCCTATGTCGTGCTGGCCTTCTTTCTTCTTCTGACGGGCTTTAATTTTTATGCCGGAGTGATGGCGTTGAACCACCAGAGCGGGGAGACATCGGTCGTGGAAGCGTTCTTCAATACCGTTCTTTTTTGGTTTCCGTTCGTGCTGGTTTTTCCTCTTCTGACCATGCGTGTTTTCAGCGAAGAATATCAGCTCGGCACCATCGAGACCCTGATGACTGCCCCAGTGCGTGACGGCCAGGTCGTCCTCGCCAAATTTTTTGGCACGGTGGCTTTCTACATCATGCTGTGGGCCCCCAGTGTTCTCTATTTTGTGGTTTTTCGATGGATCACCGGTCAGAACGCCGCCGGGGCGCTCGGATCCTATTTCGGAGCCTATGGCATGCTCATGCTGGTCGGGATGTTTTATCTCTCGATTGGGTGCCTCGCCTCCGCTCTGACCAGTAATCAGATCGTCGCCGCCATCATTGCCTTCGCGCTCATCAGCATGATGTTTTTTCTCAGCCTCTTGTCCTTTCTCTTTCTCAATACCAGCCCGGCCCTGCGCGAGTTGACGTACTATTTTTCCACCATTGAGCATATGGCTGATT
>CALBXK010000158.1 GCA_937890535.1 uncultured Spartobacteria bacterium | reverse complement strand
GTGAAAAATACTGGGGAACAAATCTCAAACGGACCCTTCAGTGGCGTCTCAATCCATGAGGGCGTTCTCCATTCCAAGGTCGACGCATCGGCACGGACAAGAAAGGGAAATGTTTCCACAAACCCCCCCGTTTCCGGATTGGCCAGGCCCTCATCACTTCTCGTCCGGTCCCAAAGCGCCCCGATGCCAACCAATTCGCCTTCTGGCGAGCCGCGGAATCGGCACGTGCAGGAAAATGGCTCCGGAAAATCTGGAAGCGGCACGAGGACAGGGACACTCCAAGTCGCTCCTCGATCACGCGAGAGCACGTAATGGCTGCGCACATCGGCGGCTTCAAAAGCACTTCCGAGATCGAAGGCCGCAAAGATGTCACCGTTTGGCAACACGCACAGGGAAGGAAAGTACGCATGGCGGCTCACCACATGGGGCTTGGGATTGCGATAGATCAGCCCGGATTCACAGACCTTGAGAGACTTCATATAAGGTGGAAAGGTGGACCCTGTTTTCGAACCAGCAGGAGCTTAAAATAAGCTATGGAATGCGGGTGTGGCCGTCGGGCCGCTCATCGTGCCGCTGACGGTTATGCCTTGGATCAGGCTGGAAGGAGGGGTGAACGTCGAATCATCGCCAGTCAAAAAATCGGGGATGGTAGTCAAAGCACCGGACGCGACTGTGCTTTGGAGGATAAGGGTCAGGCCCGCAGCGAGAGTTGTGGTCAGGAATTTTGCGGAGGGTGATTTCACTTGAAGTGTTAAGAATCTTCGTCAATTGGATAAATATCAATCAAAATAAGATAAAAAGATACAGCGGCCTTGGAATTGTCCCACAATTGTAATACTATTGGGAGTGCCTTGGTCCTAACCGAGCCGGAGCTCGATCTGCGAATCCTCCTCTCAAAGAGCAAGAAGCCGGGCTGCGGCTTCCCCTTGATGATGCTCTTCGGCATTTTCGGCCTCAATGCTTGGAGAAATTCGTTTTGAAAAACAATTCCCAAAGAATGCGTTGCAGTCAGGGTGCAGGATGGAAATGAGCTTGTTCACAGACATATGGGAATTCTAAAAGCCTGGCTGATGATCAAAGCGTATTACAAGTGGCTCAAATCTCTTTCTAAAAGCAGATTTCTCACTTTCCTTTGGAGCCCCTTGGCTCATCTCCAAGTCAACTCTTGCAGTGGTTCCGGCCAAGGCTTACAGAACTCAAGACCCAATCCACAGAGCCCTCAGGAAACTCGAACCGCCTGGCGGCGAAGGAAAGAAAAGCCCCCCACGCCAACGGCGAGAAAAATCAACCCTGCAGTAGAGGGTTCGGGCACCGCGTCATAGGTCAGGACGATATTTCCAGTGACCAAAAAACCATCTTCCGCGAAGCCAGCACCGGTTTGCGCCTGCCCAAATGTTCGAGCCTGGTTAGTCCCTGTGCTTTCAAAACCCGTAGGTGTCCAAGCTACGTTGTTATAATTTGCTAGAGTGAGCCAATTGGCGCCTGGATTCGTCTCAATGGATACTGGGGTTTGAGCTTGGGCATTGCCTGCCGTGGTCTCCGTCCAACCTAAAGTTCCACTAAGCCCCTGCGCTTCAAAGCCGGCCGCCCAAAGGCTAACATTCGTAATATTGAGTTGCAGCTTATAATTTGGAATTGGGGCGGCATCCCCAGGCGTGGGGCCAGTATAGTCCGCATCCAGCGTCACTAAAAACGCGCCCACGAGACCGGGATCCACATAGGAACTGTAGTTAGTACCTCCGAGATTTGCAAGAACCCCATTAACAAACGTAAAGCCTGTTGCGCTGAGCGTGCCTGCGTTGATCGATACACTAAGGGTGAAGTTCGCTCCGGGAGACACATTAACGCCTGCAGTTTCACTGGTATCATAGAGACCCGAATTTAAAGCGCCATTTTGAGCAAAACCTTGGGCAATAGAAAAACTATCGCTGATAATGGTAGCTGCATTTGCCGGGGAAAAGACGAGCGCGAAGAACATCCCGAATAAGAGAGAGTTCTTAATGATTTTAGGGGTTTTCATGGGAATCTTTACGTTTTGTTGATTTACGTTTTCTATTTTTCTTAGACCGCCGAGAAGCAAGTCCCAACGTCCTTTCACTGTGAAACAATTCGCACCAAATCGGATCAATGTCAAACAAAATAAAAGAAAAAAATACAGTATCTCTGAAATTGTATCATAATTGTAGTACTGTCGGAAGCGGACCGGATTTTGAACGAGCCGGAGCTCGAACTTCGAACCTTCCTTCCGCATGGAAGGAGTGAATGAATAAGTGCCCCGTGGGGCATGGGCGTCAAGTTAAGGGACTTCTTGTGGCCCAACGGGCCTAAATTCTAGAGCCCGGCTCGTAGGGCCGGGAATTCCGAATATTACCCTAAAAACGGGGATAGACAGGATTAACAAGATTTACAGGATTGATAGGATTGATAGGAAGCAACTTGGACAGGAATGACCGCTCGCCAAATGGGTGCGTCCCCCCCCACCTTTCGCAACCTCTATTTTCCTTCTTAGGCTTATCAAGCCCGATCTTCGTCTTATCCACGCGGGCGTCGCCGTCGAAGCAAAGCTCCGAGCGAAGCCACTCCGAACAACAGGATCGAAGACGGCTCGGGAACGACGGTGGCAGTGCCAACCACTGAGAACTCATGGTAGGCGGTATAATTTCCGCCGGGAGTAGGAGCCTGCCCATTGAAGCCGTTGTCCAGGTATTTGATCTGGATGGCGGACACGCCGGCAATGATGACGGCATCAAAATCGCCTCTCTCTATCGATAATTTGGCTGCATTGTAGCCGGAGAATTCTTCTGGCAGGAATTCGAATATTCCCAGGATATGGGCAAGTTCCTCTCCCGGAGTGATCGTCTCTCCGACTAAGGCATATTTGATCTCAAGTTTCTGCCAGATCCGTTGTCCGGTGAACCCGGAAAACGACTGGAGCGAGGTGATGTCGTATCCCAAGGTATTCACGGAGGTATCCAAAGTCCAGACGGCCCACGGGGCCTCGGAGCCAATGAGATTGTCCAGCAACAGGGTTTGACTAGGATTGTCTGCGGCGGGGCCAATGATTCCATCATTCATCTCGGCCCAACCCGCCCAAGTGGGCTGGAAATTCGGTGTGCCACCGCCGGTAAAACTGACCGCGAGGCCTTGGATTAAACTGACCGGGGCGGTGAACGTCGCGTCGTTGCCCCCAGGCACAGCAATCACACCCTTGCCGACAACAGGTTGGGGGAGAATGGCGCTTGCCCAAGTGTTTGACAAGAGAGCATAGGCCTCAGGCCTGAGATGGGCGGAATCGGTAAAGAGGCTCGCATTGATGCTGGTCTTATCGGCCGGATTCGTCAGGAGGTTGGAGTATTGGTCCACTTCGGTAATATGCATCCCCAACCCCTGATACTTGGGAACCAAGGTGTTCGCGATGTAGGTATTGTAATCTACAATATTCTGTTGATAGGTGGAGCGGGGGGTGATTTGTGCGATGATCAGATCGGCGTTGGGTTTTGTGAGAAAGATCTGATTGACCAGGGGGTCAATCTTACTCATGGCGTCGGCGACCCCGTTGATGCCGACCATGAGCAAAATAATGTCGGGAGCGTCTTGGTTCAGCATCAATTCCAAGTCGCCAAACGAGTTCGAGGAGCCCGACGCCGAAGGGCCGTTGAGAAGCTGGCTGGTGCTCACGCCACCGTAGCC
>CALBXK010000157.1 GCA_937890535.1 uncultured Spartobacteria bacterium | reverse complement strand
CCATAGACGCTCGGATTTCCGGGATCCGCTTTTGAACCATTTTTGGAGGGGATAAAAAGTCCGGCGATCCAGACATTGCCGAGGCGACCCTTGAGATCGGTCGAATGGCGCTGCATGAGCGGCAAATCTTCCTGTGTAAGATTCTTGAAGGTGTCGAAAACAAGGATTGCTTCACCAGTGCGTTCAATGCGCCGCGAGTGTTCGAACTGTGGGCTCGAACCGCCCGTCCATGTCCCGTCAGGCGAGGAATACCGGCTTTTCACGACAAAATGCTCCCCTCCCGTAGAGATGGCGATCGAATCGCCGGATGTCTCGTCCGCAGTATAGGACGTTTTGAATATTGTCCGAGGCTGGATGACCGGGATGTTCCCAGTCGGGGCAGCACGGCGGGGCTTCGGCGGCGGCGGTGGGGATTTGATCAGAAGGGAAATATCTCCCACCATCATCACCCGCGCATGCTCCGAGGTCGCAACGGATCGATTTTCGATGCGCAGCGTATTCTCGCCTGGCTGCAAAAGATCGGTGGCACGGTATTCAAACTCGCACGCCTTGGCACCGCCAAGCAGACCGTAATGAGGATCTTTCTCGGTCGCGGAAAAGTCTGGCGCGAAATAGACGCTGGCTTCGCCGGTCGAAGCGACGAGGGACTCGACAAGACCGCCCGCCGTTTTGGAGACAAGGGGGCGGTTGGAAAAGCGCGCACCCTCGAGAGGTTGGCCATTAAGGAAGAGTCTCAGAGCGCCAGTGGAATACCCGGCCACTTGATACCAGTGTATTCGGGCGCGGAGGAAGAGAAACGCCTCGCGGCCATTCGGGATCTCAGGCGCTGTAAAGGTGATTTCTTGCGAGCCGCCTGCCGGGATCACCGCCTTGTCCTGGAGAACGAGGCTTTTCGGCGGCGGGTTGGCCTTTCCGGCCGCGTTGCCGAACAGCATTGGTCTCAGCCGGGCGCGGCCATTGTCCCATGTGTCGGTGGACAGCGTCAGCATTTTCTCCTGTTTCGGATCGTCCAGATCGGAGTCAGAAATCGTAAGCTCCCCGGCGATATCCAATCCTTCCGACGGCCCCTCGATGCCCAGCAAGGCTGCGGGAATTGCGGCTTCGAGCGTGTAGCCTTTGGCCGTCCGGCGGGCGGCGATCTCGATGCCGCTCGCGGGCAGGCCCTGCGGATGAAGGAGAAATGCCTCGGGAGCGATGTCCCTTTGCGCGTCTCCTGAATTCTTAAGATTTCCGGGACTGAAAGCGATGACCCTCTGCCTTGCGCCCATCGGTTGGCTGGCATCCGACGTCGGATCAAGATCCAGATAAAATTCGACATGGTCGCCTTTCCATATGTCACTGTCCCGCGCCACGAAGATTTTGTCGTCGGTGACGTCCACCCCGATATAGAGTGCCCCCGAGCGCCATGCCAACCACCCGGTGGCCGAGAGATCCTTCGGACCTTTCCACTCAGCGGGGCTGTAGGTGCAATGCGCCTTGTCGCCAAGCGCAAACGCATTTGGCACCTTTGCCCACTCCGTCAGATCCCCGTCTATGGTGAAAGCCGGGTCAGGCTTCAAAGGTATCGTCAGCACCGGGCCCGGCTCGACGCTGGCTGTGAGAATGCTCCCAGCCAGGCATAGGAGGGCTATGGGGATGCTTGAAGAAATGAAGAGACGATTCATGATGACTTTAAACAGTGCATTGCAATTTTCCCGCGATAGACGGCCGGCCGGTATCGAACACCTCTCAGTGTTCCGTCCTTTTTCCAATAGCCGGAACCCTATTGCTCATTGTGGCATCGGATCGGCCATGAGGCTGCCGACTTCCCAAACGCTCTCCGCGTGCTGGCTTCCGGTGACCAGTTTCACGCTGCTCAAAGTCTTCCTTGGTCCATTCTGGTTAGGGAAAAGCAGACTCTCTTTCGCCACGACATTTCCGGATGCCAGCTCCGTAACTGTAAAATCAACCTTGTTTTGATTACCAAGCTCCTGGTGTGAAATGTCGAACTTGACGTCGAACTGATACCATGCGCCTTCGCTCACAACGTCTTTGGCCGAACCATCCGTGTTCGCGCCTGGCGCACTCCACGTGATGTCATTCCCGTTCGGGCCGAAGCCAATCATAAAAAAAGGATCGGGCGGGGTGCCGTCCATAATTTGATTGCAGCTCAAAACAACAAAAAGCCCACTGCTAACCTTTACGCTGGCCAATGCGCTGGCGCGTGAGCGGAAGGTCACGCTCCCACTGTTCGGGATAGAAACCGGAAAATTGCCTTCCAAGCCTTCAGGGATATTGTCCGTGATTTCAATAACTTTCTTCCCACCACCGGAGTCCGTCCCATCCCGAACTTCCATGCCCGGAGAGGCACTCCATAAGCTCTGACCATCCAATGGCCCGCTGGCGAGGCCCTCAAGAAGATTATCCTCCGCTTCCAGATGCGTCGCATAGAAGAAACACACAAGGGCTGACGGAAGGGCACCGGTCCACCAGAGCCGGCTTTTTCTTCGAAGGGACTGCGCCATGAAAAGGATCGCTGCGTTTCTTGGCTAAAGATCAGCCGGCAAACCGGTCGCGGTCATCTGCGGAAAGACCCTCCTGCGGCGACGGGCAAAAATTACCAAGCCAGACATGCTGGCGGCGAATAGTGCAAAACTCGATGGCTCGGGAACGAATGCAATATTGTCTAATTGATAAGTGCTGTCGGCGTTGGTTGACCCGGTTAGAAAGTCAATCGCTCCGAGGACGGTGCGTCCGCCATTTTGATTGGCCCAAGACAGCGATTGGCTCGTCACCAAAGTTGAGCTTGCCAGATCTGTAACCGTAAAATCGGCATAGTTGGTATTGAGATCCCCCTGCGTGTGGGTGAAATCGTACGTGATTTCAAAAACGTACCAATTGCCCACTGTGATTGAGTTGACTGCTGTCTGCCCGGTGACGGCAGTATAGTTGGCCAGCCAGGAAATCCGGTTGCCATTGGAAAACCCGATTTGGAAAGTATTATCCAATGCTGAATTGATGCCGAAGCCGGAATCTAGCCGGGCCAAAAACCCGCTGGTGTCGTTTGGGTCAGCCAGCGCACTCGCGCGAGCTGTAAAAGCAATCGTATTACTGCCCGAGGCGATTGGCGGCAGCAGGGTGGCTCCCAAAGTGGCCGCGCTGGTATCCGCGAACTGACCAACCTTGACTCCCCCCCCAATGTCCTCAACCGTGATTCCCACCCCGGTGTCGGCGGGAGACGTCGAAAGCCAGGGACCCTGCCCAAGGAGGTTGGACCCCGCAGTGTAGCTTTGGAAATCGTCAATGATAACTGCTTGAACCGAAGCAATGGATGCCAATGAGGCGGCCAAGCCAATGCACAGCAGTGTGAGAACTGACTTACCCACCGGCGATTTTGTTTTTTGTTTGTTTTTCATTTGTACCTTTCTGTTTATTTGTTCATTTCTACACTTAATCTAACGAGCTGGGGCGACGGGGTGTAGAACCGCGCTCCAAGAATTCCACGGGCAGGATTATCCCGGGTGTTGTCATTGATTTTTCCTGGGTCAAGGCATCCAGCATATGCGCGGCTTCGATTCCCATCCTCAACATAGGCAAGCTCACCGTGGTCAGTGAGGGGTTAAAATGGCACCCGGCCTCGATGCCGGTTGAACCAACGACAGCCACCTGCTCAGGCACCTGGAGATTGTGTTCCTGGCATGCCCGGATGGCTCCCATGGCCAGCAAATCACCCGAAGCGAAGACGCCTTGCGGGGCGGAGCCGGATTTGCGCAGGAAACCGTCCATGGCATTCATTCCGTCTTTCACCAGATGCTGTTCGCAATTCACAACCTGGATCTCTGCTGCGCCGCCGCAGGCAAGGAGCCCGTCGCGCAGGCCGTGTTCCCTCAGCGATTCTGAGTAGCTGCCCGAGTCCGTTCTCATGTAGAGAACACGTTTGAATCCGAGTTCCCCGAACAACTTGCCCACCTGCAAGCCGGCGCCGTAGTAATCAGCACTCACAAAGTTCGACGTGCCTGCATGACCGATCTGGTTGACTGTTATCCAAGGGATATCTGTCTCATTCAGCGTTGAAATGCATTTCTCCATCCCAAGAAAGGGAAAGACCAAAAGGCCCGACAGTGAGGGTGCGAGTTTCAGAAGGTTTTCGCGGGCGCCCTCAATCTCACCGCTGTAAGCATCATAAAACGGAATGGCCTTGAGCGCATGCCCATGTTCCATCAGGCCTTGTTGAAAGCCGTAGAGAATGGTGGACGTCCATTCCAATTTCGGGTCGTGCAAATCGATGTTTCTTCGTTCCGCCAACACGCCGAACGTTATGGCGGCTGCCGCTTTGACTGGAACGTCAATCGTGCGCTTTATGTACG
>CALBXK010000156.1 GCA_937890535.1 uncultured Spartobacteria bacterium | reverse complement strand
CGGCCGCAATCTGCCGGGGAGCAGAGAATTGTTCCCGGACGGAGGCGGCGGCATTTTTCGAGAAGCGCTGGTATTGATTTGAATCCTCCGCCAGTCTCGAAAGGGCCTCCGTGAGCTGCTCGACATCCTTTTCCTCCGCCAAAAGACCATTCTCCCCATCCATGACCACTTCGGGAATTCCGCCATGCCGGGTCGCCACGACCGGCACTCCCGCCGCCATGGCTTCCAACATCGCATTGGGAACCCCCTCGACATCCCCGCTCACGGTTTCGCTCGGATGAAGGAAGATATGCGCCATGGAGAGGAGCTCCTGTAAATCGTCCTGGGACAAAAATCCGACAAACTTCACCCGATCGTCCATCCCCAATTCGCGGGCCAGACGGCGGAGGGATTCCTCCAGCGGCCCCTCGCCGGCGATTGTAAAAGTGGACCTGGGATATTTTTGCGCAAAGGCGGCAAAGGCCCGCATCGCAGTAGCAATCCCCTTCTTCGGCACCAGCCGCGCCGCCTGCACGATTCGCCAGGCGCCATCGGCCGGAGGCCTTTGTTTCCCCATCCGAACCTCGGGCAGAATCGTGCGCATGAGGCGGAGCTTCTCCCGAGGGCACCCCATCCCGGCCACGGTTTCCATCAAACGCTCCGATCGGCACGGCACCGCCGCCGCCAGCCGAAACATCTCCGCCACCGCATCGCCATACCCGGGCGTGGTCATGGTGCCCGCCACGTCCGATCCGTGAAATGACACCACCACCGGCACCGGACACACCCGCAGCAGCGGCAGAAAGTGGACGGCCACATTGCCAAAAAAAACATGCAAAACTCCACAACCCTCGCGGCTCAGGACCGCCAATATCTCCTTCGTCTCCGCCAGAGAAATCTGCCACGGGCGGTGGGTAAGTTTTTCGCCGGCCCGGGCCAGAAACCGCCCGGGGGACCGCTTCACAACCACCAGTTTCTCCACCGGCCAGCTTCCCTCGCGTTTCTGCGCCAGGACGACTGCGCGAAAATCCTTCAAGCCCGTGGCCTGTCGATAGACATGCAACATCTCCGGTTTGAGGAACGTGGCGCAGAACAACGCGACCGCCGGCCCGCTGACTGACCCGCTCACCATTCCACACCAACCAAAATCACCCCGGTCGAATGAAACGGGGTGGCGGGACCCGTATCCTTGGAAATATTTTTTTCGCCGGTGCCGTATTTTTTCGGGGCGGCGGGATTGATGAGTTGCCAGGGTTTTTTGGTGACGAAGATTTCCTTCACGATGCCGTCGATGGTCGGGCGGGTATCGGAGATTTCCCCGGTGCGGATCTCTTCACGGACGGGAGCGGGGGCGATAAACTCCTGGGCGGGCAGGATCCCGGCAGTCCCGATCAGACAAACAATGGCATGGCGAAGTCTCATGCCAAAAAAATATCAGCCCGGCCCCGCCGGCGCAAGCTGCGTTCAACGTTGTGTGCCGCCCGAAAATGCGCATCATGCCGGAATGGATTTTCTTTCCCGTGCCCGCAAGGTCTTCGAGATCGAGCTTGCCGAGGCTCAGGCGGTCGCCGCCAGACTCGATGCCGAGTTCGAAAACGCCGTCCGCATAATTCAGGCCGCGGTGGAGAATCGCGGCAAGGTCGTCGTCCTCGGGGTGGGCAAGAGCGGCCACGTCGGCGAAAAAATTGCCGCCACCCTCACCAGCACCGGGTCACCCGCAGTCATTCTGAATTCTCTCAACGCCCTCCATGGAGATCTCGGGGTGGTGACCGACGGGGACGTCATCCTGACCTTAAGTTACAGCGGCGAAACCGACGAGTTGCTGAACATCCTCCCTGCCCTGGCCCGGTTTGATGTCAAGGTGATCGCCCTCACCGGAGACCTCACCTCCACCCTCGCACTCGCCGCCGACTGCGTCCTCGATGTGAAAATTTCCCAGGAAGCGTGCCCCCTCAACCTGGCACCGACCTCCAGCACAACCGCCATGCTCATTCTCGGAGACGCACTCGCCATGGTCCTGTTGGAGGCAAGGGGGTTTGCCAAGGCGGATTTTGCCCGCTTCCACCCCGGCGGTCAACTTGGCCGCGCCCTGCTCCTCAAGGTTCATCAAATCATGCGCGGGGAGGACAAACTCGCCCGTGTCTCGCCCGAGACGCCCGTCGTCGAAGTCATCAAAGTCATGACCACCTGCCGTGCCGGCGCTGCCGTCGTGGTGCAAGGGGACGGCACCCTAGCCGGTATCTTCACCCATGGGGACTTTGCCCGGCATTTTCCCACCGAACCGAACATCGGCACCCGTGCCGTAGGGGACTTCATGACCAGCAACCCCATCACCATCTCCGGCAACAAACTTGCCGCCGAGGTGCTACACATCCTCCAAACCCACCGCATCGACGACCTCGTGGTCCTCGACGACGCCGGGCGGCCAATCGGCGTGGTGGACTCCCAAGACCTCTCCCGCCTGAAAATCCTCTAAATCGCTGTAGATAATTGAGGCTCACCACAGAGGTCACAGAGCGCAAAGCGCCGCAACGACCAGGCTTTCAAAGGCTTCAATACAATAAGCTCTCCGCGCCTCCGCGTGAGTCTCCTGGGTTCGGCGGTTTTCCATGGGGTGAGGTTGTCTGACCCTGGCATTTCGCCATTGGTCACGAAAACGATCCTTGATAAATGGTTGTGCATGGACGCAGAACGCTCTCGCCTTTTTTCTTCGCAAAAAACCCAATTTTCCATTCGATAGGAAAGACAGCCATGGCCACTCCGTCCGACCACCCCCGCGATCCGCTGCACGGCATCACCTTGGAAAACATCGTCACACGGCTGCACGCCGATTTCGGTTGGGAAGAAATGGCCTGGCGGATCCCGATCCGGTGTTTTGGAAACAACCCCAGTATCAAATCCAGCCTCACCTTCCTTCGCAAAACCCCTTGGGCCCGGGAGAAAATCGAGACTTGGTTCCTGCACGAGTATATGTAGCATCGAGTGACTGTGCTCTTCCCGCCGCCTGCGGCGGGGGAGGGTCGAGTTATTCGAACCACTTATGGAACACTAACCAATCCCCCGTCAATGGACGGCGGAGAGAAGAGGCAGAATCGGCTTGCCGGTTCGCTAGTCTTCGGGAATAAACAATCTCGCAAGCAGGCTTGCAGAGCTGTTTCCTCCAGCAGACCGAAGATCGCTGCGCGATCTTTGCCTCCTCTCACATTCTGAAAACAGATTGGCGGCCGGGGCTGTTGGCCCGGCCAGATAAGTGCTTATCAGTGGTTGACTTTCTCGTTGGAATATCCCGCCGCAGGCGGCTCAATGCATTGCCTATCTTTATCCTATGCACAGGATTTGCGGATGAACCTCTTCTTGCTCAGGCTGCGGAAGAGACTTTGGGTGTGCCCAGGCCGAGGAAGAGAAGGGAAAATCCGCCAAAGAGGGCATTAATGCCAAAGAGCAGTCCGATGACCCAAACGGAATCTGAAGGCCATTTATTGAATATCATGATGCTAAGCGCCACGGCGGCGAGACCGTTGAGCAAGAGCCAAATCCAGCCACTGCGGCCGCGCATCTTGAAGGCGGTGACGGTGCAAAAGAACCCTTCCACGAGGAAAAAGGCGGCGAGGAAGAGGGTCAATGTCAGAACGCCAGGCAACACAAAAAAGAAGAGCACGAGCCCGGCAGCGATGCGGACGATGGCGAGAAGAGCATTCAGAAACCGATGGGGTGCATGGCTGTCAAAGAGGGCCACGAAAAAGGACATGACGCCCGTCACCAGGCAAAAAGCCCCAAGAAATTGGACGAGAAATGCGGAAAATACCTGCGGCGTGCCGATGGCGCAGAGGCCGACGAAAATGGAGAGGATGCCTCCTGCGATCAACCAGCCACGGCTTTTGGGTAGAACGTTGGCGATGGAGGGGATGGAGGGCGCAGTAGATTCGGTCGACATGTTGAATGTGTCTGTACCGGGGTCTCGGCAAGAGGTCAAAGACGTTTTTCAGCCGGGCACGCTTGACCCGGGAGCAGGGTCTGATCACCATTCCCGGCCTTGAGCACAAATGTATTGCCACAACTGCATTGGGATCTGTCCTTTCTGGCCGACAACCCGACGGTGCGATCCAAACGATTTGGGATCCCCGCCGAAGCGAAATCCGTGAGGTATCCAATTCGGTTGCTCCGTTATTGGTTTGGATATCACCTGCTCCGCGAGGAGGCGGTCCGTGCGTCCCAGCCCCTGGAGGTTGCGGAGATTGGCGTGCATACCGGGCAGATGTTGGAGTTTCTCCATTCGGCCCCGAATCCTCCTTCGTTTGCCAAATGGACGGCAGTGGATGCGGTCATGCTCACTGAAAAACTTCGGAAGGCCGGTTATGATGACTTTTTTGAAGCGAATCTTGAGGCTGCGGATTTTGGGTTGCCCTGCGACTATGACGGCGCGGTTTTGCTTCATATTCTTGAACACCTTTTTGAGCCTGAGGAGGCATTGAAGAAGGTCGCCGCCCGCATCAGGCCCGGCGGGTTCTTGATCGGCGGCTTTCCGGTGGTGCCCGATGTATTGGCCAAAATCCGGGAGGGTCAGGTGCGCAAGACAGCCGCTCCGATGGGTCACGTCAGTGTTTTTTCGCCAGCCAGGGTGCGGCGGATGGCGGCCTCGTGCGGCCTTGAGGTGGAATTTATGGCGGGTGCGTATTGCATCCGCAGCAAGGGAAGTTCGTTGGAAAATTCCGCGCTGTGGGCCCGCTTCAATTTGTTGTGGGGTGCGATGTGTCCGTGGTGGCCCGGTGAGATCTACTGGATGATGCGGAAGCCGCGCGCTGCGCGCGAGTGAAAGTGAAGAGCGACTATTGAACCTGGGCCAAACTTCCGCTTTTCATCAATCCGCAATCCGCGCTCCGCAATCGAAAGCCTGACTAAATTTGGATGGTTTTTCCGGGTTCGGGAACCACGATTTCGGACTCGGGAAGGGCGCGATGGAGTTCGAGTTGGAACCAATCGATGGCGGGTTGATCGCCGTGGATGAGGACGATCTTTTTGGGGCGAAGCGCGATGGCGTAGGCGAGCAGGGTTTCGCGGCTGGCATGGGCACTGAAATTGAAATTTTCGACATGACATCGAAGCGGCAGCGGGGGTTGCCGGGTATCGAGGAGGACGTCACCGCCGGGCTCGGTCGCCCGGAGCCGTCCGGCGGGAGAATCCGGGTCGGAATATCCCACGAAGAAGAGGTTTTGCTTGGGGTCACTCAGCACCCGCCGGGCAAAAAGATTGGACAGGGTATTTTCGGTCATCATGCCGCTGGACAGGGCAAAAATCCGTTCCTTGCCGGGAGGAACACTGAATATTTCCTTACCGGAAAGGACATAGGGGGCAAGTTCGTCCAGGAGGCGCAATTTTGGATGGGAGCGTTGGGGATCACTCGCCATGGCATCGTAGATCATGCTTAATTTGGTGCTGAGGCCGCCGATATAGATTGGCACGCGGGGAAGTTTGCCTTCCAGTCGCATTTCCCAGATGAGGGCAAGGATCTCCTGGGTTTTTCCAAGGGCAAAGATGGGGATGGTGACGCTGCCCCCGCGATCAAAAGCGGCCTGGATGGCTTGAGTGAGCCGCTCGGCCTCACCGGCCCGGGTGAGGCCAGCCGGCGTGGGGGAATCGCCACGGGTGGTCTCCATGATCAACGTGTCCACGCCCTCGGTGGGAAATTCCGCCCCCCGCATCAGGGTTTGGTTCTCAAAATTTACATCTCCGGTGTAAAAAACCTTTTTTCCTTCGCTGCGAATCATCACGCCGACAGCCCCGAGGATGTGCCCAGCGCTGAAAAATTCGAATGACGGCTCGTCTTCTCCGCTGGAGCGTTCGCCATCGAATCCGAATCTTCGACCGATCGGGCACAGTTGCCAGGCGGAGCGGGAGCGATCCACGCCCCGGTGGGTGAAAAGCGGGAGGTCTTCGGCGGAATGTTCCTCGCGCTGGCGGGTCATGACATTGACCGAGTTGTGCAGCATGACATCGGCAATTTTTGCGGTGCCAGGGGTCATAAAGACACGGGCCTGGGGTTCGCGCTGAGTGAGGACCGGCAGGGAGCCCAAGTGATCTTGATGGGCGTGAGTCACGATGATGCCATTGATCGTGCCGGGTGGGATGGTTGAAAAATCGGGCGTGGCCGCGAGTCCTTGTTGCTTGGGATGCATCCCGGTGTCCAACACGAGGGATTGTCCCCCGGTGCGAAGCAGGTAGGAATTGGCTCCAATTTCCACACGACGGGTCAGATTCTGAAACTCCATGTCCCACGCTATGACGGGATCCTCCCGCCAGCGAAGGGAAAATACAAAACTGGGCGGAAACTTTTCGGAGCCACTTGTGTTAAATGTTTGGATGACCAAGCCCTTTCCCCCCTCAAAATGGACCGCCGTGGAGGCGGCGCACCTCCTCAATCGGGCAGGTTTTGGCGGTACGCCTTCGGAGATCGAGGCGCTCCGGGCCCTGGGCGTTGTGGGGGCCGTCGACCGCTTGTTGACCGGCGACGAGGACGACGATCTTTTCCCTCCCCCTCCCCTCAGTGAGCCAACGGAGCTGCATGAAGAGATGGCCGCCATGCGCGGGACCTCAGACGACGAAGAGAAGCGAGAGCTCCGCAAACAACGCAATCAGGCGCAACGGCAGCAACTGTTCGCGCTTCGGGCTTGGTGGCTTGGTCGGATGCGCTATACGCCGCATCCCCTGCGGGAAAAGTTGACACTCTTCTGGCATGGACACTTCGCCACCGGCTATCAGAAGGTAAAAGTCGCCTACCTGATGTGGCGGCAAAACGAGACCCTACGGGCGGGTGCTCTGGGAGATTTTCGAGAGTTGGCCAAACAGGTCTCCAAAGATCCGGCCATGATGAAGTATTTGGATACGGTGAATAGCAAACGGCAAAAACCAAACGAAAATTTTGCCCGGGAGTTGATGGAATTATTTTTGTTGGGCGAGGGGGTCCGGTACACCGAGGACGACATCAAGGAGTCGGCCAGGGCGTTCACCGGTTACGGGCTGGACCCCAGAGTGATGGCTTTCCGAAAGGTCCCTCGGGTCGCTGATAGTGGCGAAAAAAACTTCCTCGGAGAGCAGGGGAATTTTGATGGGGACGCCATCATCGACATCATCGCGGAGCAGCCGGAATGTTCGGAATTCATCGTCGGAAAACTCTGGCGGTTCTTTGTCTCCGACGAGGCGCCGCCGGACCAAATCCGCGCCTTGGCCGCAAATTTCCGCGGTTCGGGTTATGATATCCCCTCCACCCTGCGGGAGTTGTTTCTCAGCGACGCCTTCTATGCCCCCTCCGTGATTCGCAGTCAGATCAAGAGCCCGATCCAGTGGGTGATTCAGACCGCCCGGGTACTCAATGCGCCCTTGCCGGCACCAGCGGCGATGGAGGCGGCCTTAAAGCAAATGGGACAGATTCCGTTTGAGCCGCCCAATGTGAAAGGATGGCCGGGTGGTCGGGCCTGGATCACGAGTTCGACCTATCTCTTTCGTTGCAATCTGGCCGGCTATATCGCCAGCGGCAAAGCTCCGACTCTGGCGGGATTTCGAAAATCCATTGGGCCAGTGGCCCTCCCTCTGGCGGAGATCGCTTCTCCGGAGCTGCGGCGCGACCCCGGCAGCTTGTGCGATTCCATCGCTCTGCGGCTTCTCAATGTTCGCCTTCCGGACGGCGACAGGAAAAAATTTATCGTCTTCCTGCAGGACCATGGCGACCTCGTGGAAGAAGGAACCCTGAGAGATTTTCTCCATCTCGTCATGAGCACCCCCGAATACCAAATCACATGAGCGACAGCACCCTGCACACCCGACGGCAATTTCTTCGCACCGGCGTTCTCGGGGGGGCCGTGGCTTGGACGTTGCCCGTTTTTCTTGAAAAAACCTTCCTCACTCTGGATGCCAGCGCTGCAGATTCTCTGATTCAGACCGCCACAGGACGGGACTCGCCGATTCTGATCGTCCTACAAATGGCGGGCGGCAACGATGGGTTGAACACCGTCATTCCCTTCGCCGATGACGCCTACCGTGCGGCCCGCCCGAAGATTGGCATTCCCGGCGACAAGGCCCTCAAACTAAATGATCAGATGGCCCTGCATTCCAAGCTCTCCGGGTTGCGGGGGCTCTACGATGACGGGCACCTGGCCGTGGTGCAGGGCGTCGGGTATCCGAATCCCAACCGTTCCCACTTTCGATCCACCGATATTTGGCAAACCGCCTCCGACGCCGACAGGGTCGAAGGCGATGGCTGGATTGGCCGATATTTTGACGCCTGCTGCCAAGGGGCGGATCCTACGGTCGGGGTGTCGCTTGGCGATCAATCCCCGCTGGCTTTTAGCTCCGCGACGCCCACCGGGGTCACACTGTCCGCTCCCGAGCAGTTTCAATTTCTGAGTCGAAATGCCAGCGATCCCGAGGCCACCCGGGAGATGTTTCGGGAAATGTCCGATGAGGACAGCACCGGAGCCAGCGTCGGATCGTTGGCGGGACAGGCGGCCGGCGGCGGCGATGTCCTCGATTTTTTGCAACGCACCTCCCTCGATGCCCAGGTCAGCTCAGACAAAATTCTCGAGATCACCCGGGCGTCCCGCTCCTCGGTCCCCTACCCCGGGGGGAAATTAGCAAAGGATCTCAATCTCGTCGCCCGCCTCATTGGTGGAGGGATGCCCACCCGCATCTATTATGTGAGCCAGGGTGGGTATGACACCCACAGCGGTCAGGCCGGAGGGCACGAGCGACTTCTCGGTGATCTTGATGCGTCTCTCTCCGCTTTTCTTGCCGACCTCAAGGCGCAGGGAAATTTTGATCGGGTGATGGTAATGACCTTCAGC